>NZ_JBEORY010000024.1:0-108638 GCF_040302665.1 Kitasatospora sp. NPDC097691
CGCGGTGGCCGTGCCGGGCCGGTCGTAGGCCTCGATCCGGGCGAGGTAGGCGTCGAGCAGCGCGACGGCGGTGGTCTCGCCCTTCTCCAGCGCCGCGCGCAGGTCGGCGATACAGGTCTCCACGACGTCGAATCCGCGCGTCATGCGGGTGTCTCCTGGGATTGGTCGGGTTGGCTGACTAGATTTTCAGTCTAGACTACTGATCTAGATCCCAGAACCGAGGTGAGGCCGTGCCGATGCCAGAGTCCGAGCCCGCACGGCCGCAGCGCTTCATCTCACCGGACGGCGCGGCCGGGCCCGCGACGAGCGCCGGCCCGGGTGCCACTCCCCAGCCTGCCCGGACCTCAACGGGCAGGAAGCGCCAGCCCAGCGGCGACGAGGCACGGGGACGGGCGATGCGGGCCGCCATCAGTGCCATCGCCGACAAGGGCGCCGCGGCCGTACGGATGTCGGACATCGCCGCGCGGGCCGGCATGAGCACCGGGCACATCCTCTACCACTTCGGCAAGAAGGACCGCCTCCTGCTGGAGGTCCTCGCCTGGAGCGAAGCGGACCTCGGGGCCCGGTTCCAGCGGGCCGCGGACGAGGCCGCATCACCGGCCGAGAAGCTGGCGCTGTTCGTCCGCTTCTACCTGCCCCGCCACCAGGGCGACGAACGCTACGCCCTGTGGACGCAGGTCCTGGCCCAGCAGCACGACGACGCGGGCCGGCACCTGCTCACCGCGTTGTCCGACGCCTGGGAGGAGCGCCTGGAAGCCATCCTCCTGGAGGGCCGGGCCCTGGGGCAGTTCGCCGACGTGGACGTCCCCGAGTTCGTCATCAGGGCCGTGGCCATGCTCAACGGGCTCTCCGGCGACGTGATGTTCGGACGGGCGCGCTGGCAGCACGCCTCCGCGCACACGTTCGCCCTGTCCGCCCTCGAGCGTGAACTGCGGCCGACCGGTCAGACCTGACAACCGGTCAGACCTAACGGCCGGTCAGGCCTGACGACCGGCCGGTCGCGCCGGGTAGTCGTGCCTGGCCGGCCGGGCCGTTCGGGTGATGACGGTCACAGCGGGAACTCGGGGCCGGTGCGCCACGACTGGTGCGGTGTGAACACAGCCAAGCCGGCTCTCCGGCCGCCCCTGGTCCTGGCGGGCTTCGCCCTCCTGCTCGTCGTCGTCTTCGCCGCGTCCTACACCCTCGGCCACGCCGTCGGCCCGGTCGCCCCCGGGCTGCGCCCCGCCACCGGCGGCCCCGGGACCGGGCACGGGCACGGTGGGATGCCCGGTATGGACGGCATGGACGGTACGTCGGGGGAGGACGGCCGGTGAGCGCCACGGCGCAGAGCCAGGTCAGCGACCTCGTCGTCGGCGGGATGACCTGCGCCGCCTGCGTGGGCCGGGTGGAGAAGCGCCTGGCCCGCCTGGACGGCGTCAGCGCCAGCGTCAACCTCGTCACCGGCCGGGCTCGGGTACTGCACCCCGTCGGCACGCCCGTGGCCGAGCTGATCGCCGCCGTCGAACGGGCCGGCTACACCGCGGAACCGGTGACCGAGGATCCCACCGACGCCGAGACGCGGGGGGACGGGGGCGGGGACCGCGGCGATCTGCTGCGCCTGCTGGTCACCGCCGTGCTCGCGGTACCGGTGCTGGCCCTGTCGATGGTGCCCGGCTGGCAGTTCGCCGGCTGGCAGTGGCTGTGCTTCGTCCTGGCACTGCCTGTGGTGACCTGGAGCTCCGCCGCCTTCCACCGGCGGGCCTGGCAGGGGCTGCGGCACGCCGGCGCCACCATGGACACCCTGGTCAGCCTGGGCGTCGTGGCGTCCTTCGGCTGGTCCGCGTACGCGCTGCTGTTCGGCGGGGCGGGCACCGTCGGAATGCGGATGCCGATGACGCTGACCGCCTCCGGCAGCGAGGCCCACGTGTACCTGGAGGCCGCCGTCGGCGTGCCGCTGTTCGTGCTCGGCGGGCGGCTCCTGGAGGGCCGGGCGCGCCGCCGCGGCGGGGCGGCCCTGCGCGCGCTCGCCGCGCTCGGCACCCGCGAGGTGACGCTGCGCGGGGGCGACGAGGAACGGACCGTCCCGATCGAGTGGCTGACGCCCGGCCAGGAGTTCACCGTCCGCCCCGGCGAACGGATCGCCACCGACGGCGTGGTGGTCGAGGGCGGCTCGGCAGTGGACGTCAGCGTGCTGACCGGCGAGAGCGTGCCCGTCGAGGTCGGCCCGGGTGACCGGGTGACCGGCGCCACCCTGAACGTCGGCGGCTCGCTGGTCGTGCGGGCCACCGCCGTCGGCGCGGACACCCAGCTCGCCCGGATCGCCGCCCTGGTCGCGGACGCCCAGGCCGGCAAGGCGCGCGCCCAGCGGCTCGCCGACGCCGTCGCCGCCGTCTTCGTCCCGACCGTCCTGGCCGTCGCCGTGTGCGTGCTCGGCTTCTGGCTCGGCGCGGGCGCCGACACCCAGGCGGCGGTCACCGCCGCCGTCGCCGTGCTGGTGGTCGCCTGCCCGTGCGCACTCGGCCTGGCCACCCCCACCGCGCTGCTCGCCGCCACCGGGCGCGGCGCCGAACTCGGCGTGCTGGTGCGCGGACCCGAGGTACTGGAGAGCCTGCGCCGGATCGACACCGTGGTGCTCGACAAGACCGGCACCCTCACCACCGGCCGGATGGAGCTGGTCCGACTCACCCCCGCCGAGGGCGTCGACGCGGACGAGGTCCTGCGGCTGGCCGGCGCGGTCGAGCACCACTCCGAACACCCGATCGCCCGCGCCGTCGCAGACGCCGCCCGGCAGCGGACGGGCCCGCTCCCGGCCGCCACCGGCTTCGCCGCCACCGCCGGCACCGGGGTACGGGCCACCGTCGAGGGTCGTGACGTGCGCATCGGCCGACCCGAGGAGCCACCGCGGGAGGCCGTGCTGCACGACGCCCTGGCACAGGCCGAGGAGGACGGACGCACCGCCGTCCTGGTCGAGGTCGACGGCCGCCCCGCCGCCGTCCTCACCGTCGGCGACACCGTGAGGGCCGGAAGCTGGCGGTCCGTCAGGCGACTGCGGGAGCTCGGCGCCGACGTGGTGCTGCTCACCGGCGACCGCCCCGGCCCGGCCCGCGCGGTCGCCGCCGAACTCGGCATCACCACCGTGCACGCCGCCGCCACACCGGAGCGCAAGGCCGCCGTGGTCGCCGAACTCCAGGCCGCCGGACGGAGCGTGGCCATGGTCGGCGACGGCGTCAACGACGCCGCCGCACTCGCCGCCGCCGACCTCGGCATCGCCATGGGCTCCGGCACCGACGCCGCGATCGGCGCGGCCGGACTGACCCTCGTCCGCGGCGACATCGACTCCCTGGTCACCGCCGCCCATCTCGCCCGGCGCACCCTCGGCACCATCCGGGCCAACCTGGCCTGGGCCTTCGGCTACAACGCTGTACTGCTGCCGCTCGCCGCCCTCGGCCTGCTGAACCCGATGATCGCGGCGCTCGCCATGTCCGCCAGCTCCGTCCTGGTGGTCGCCAACAGCCTGCGCCTGCGCACCTGGCAGCCCGCCCCGGCCCGGCGGGGCACCCGGTGAGCCGCCGCGTCGTGGCGGCGCTCCCACCGCTCGCCGTCGCCGCCACGCTCGTCCTGCTGACGGCCTGGAGCGCGGCCGGCCGGGCCGGCCGCGCGGCGCCCGTGGAGGCGGTGGACGCCAAGGTCCTGGTGCCCGCGACCCCCGGCGCGCCCACGGCCGCGCTCGTGGTCCTGCGCAACCCCGGGGACGTACCGGACCGTCTGACCGGTGCCCGCTGGGGCAGCAGCGGCGAGGCGATCCTCAAGGAGCACGTCCACCGCGGCGCCTCCGGCAGTTGGACACCCGTCGCGGGGGCGACCGTGCCCGCCCGGGGCGAGCTGCGGATGAGCCCCGAAGGAACCGACCTGCTGCTGCCGCGTCCGCCGACGCTGCGCCCCGGCGACCGGCTGGAGCTGACCCTGCGGTTCCGGGACACACCCGACCTGGTGGTGCAGGCCCTGGCCGTGCCGCCGGGCGGCCTCGGCGCGTCCGCGCGCTGACTCCGGCGACGCCGACGAGCGGCCTCCCGGGCGGGTCGGGTCCTGGACCCGGCCCGCCCGGACCCGTCCGGGAGTGGTTGCCCGTCCTCCGTCAGCGGTGCGGGGCGGCGGTAGTGGGCCGCGCTCACGTTCCGGCGTCCGAGCCGTGCCGGGTGTTGCGGTTCCCGGCGCCGAGCCGTTCCTCCGTCCGGAAAAGAATCATGCAGGTGTTCGGAACTTCCCGGGGTCCCGGTCCGACTCGTGTGCCGGGTGCCGTTGCCGACGGTGCCCGGTTCCAGGAGGAAGGACGGAGCATGCGGTCCAACGAACGCTCGTCGCACGGGTTCGGACCCGATGTCACGGGGATCGCCCGGTGAGCGCGCCGACGGCACAGCAGGTGCCGCAGGCAGCGGCGGACCGCTGGAGCCTGGTCGCGGTCGCGGGGATGCTGTCGTTCGTGGCGATGCTCGACATGAACATCGTCAACATCGCACTGGCCGACCTCGCCGACGGCTTCCACATATCCGCCCAGACCGCCCAGTGGGCCGTCCTGGGATACCAACTCCCGCTGGTGGCCCTGCTCCTGCCCGCCGGCCGCTGGCTGGACGCCGTCGGCACCCGGCCGGCCGTGCTGACCGCCGTCGCCGGTTTCGCGCTGGGCAGCGTGGCCGCCGCCGCGGCGCCCTGGGCCGGCGCGCTGATCGTGGCGCGGGTGGTCCAAGGAGCCTTCGGCGCCGTGCTGTTCGTCCTGATGCCGGTGCTGGCGATGCGCTCGGTGCGGCCGCAGCTGCGGGCCCGGGCGATGAGCGTGCCGGCGACCCTGGGGCCGCTCGGCGCCGTCACCGGCCCGGCCCTGGGCGGGTTGCTGCTCGACCACTTCGGCTGGCGGGCCATCTTCCTCGTCAAGCTCCCGGTCTGCCTGGCCGCCTGGCTGGTCGCCCGCCGCCACGTCCCCGCCGGAGGCGTCCTGCGCGCTCCCGGCCGTGCCGAGCTCGCCGACGCGGGCCTGATCGGGGGATCCGTCGCCGCACTGCTGCTCGGGCTCACCCTGTCGGCCGACGCGGCCCCCTGGCTGCTGCTGGCGGCCCCCGCCGGTCCGCTGGTCCTGTGGTGGCTGCGCCGGGGCGGCGGCCGCCCGGTCCTGGCCGTCCTGCGGGACAGTCGGACGGCGGGGCTCACCACGGCCGTCCTGGCCGTCGCGGCGTCCTTCGCGGTCGTCCACTACCTGCTCGCCCTGCACCTGCAGCGCGACGAGGCCGAAAGCGCCACCGCCACCGGCCTGACCATCCTCTGCTTCCCCCTCGCCATGGGGATCGGCGGGCCGCTCGGCGGCAGGCTGGCCGACCGCTTCGGCGCCCGGCGGACCGCCACCGCGGGCGTCGCGCTCACCGCGCTCGGCTTCCTCCTGCTCGTGCCGCTCGGCGCCACCTGGAGCCTGCCGGACATCGCCTGGCGCCTCGCCCTGGCCGGGGCCGGGATGGGCCTGTACGGCGGGCCCACCCAGACCCTGGTGATGAGCGCCGCCACCCCGGCGACGACGGCCACCGCCAGTTCCACGGTCCAGCTCGCCCGCAGCCTCGGCTTCACCCTCGGCCCGGCCCTGGCCACCGCCGCTTGGAGCCTCGGCGGAGCCGGTACGGCCGGCCTGCACACCGGCCTCGGCCTCGCGGCGGCCGGCGCCTGCCTCGCCGTCGCGCTGCTGGCGTCGCACGGCCGGTCCGCGCCCCGCACGGTCTGAACCCTCCTCCTCCACCCCCCTTCACCGTCAGGAGCACACGCATGTGCGGGATCACCGGCTGGGTGTCCTTCCACCAGGACGTCCGCCACAGCGCCCCCGTCATCGAGGCGATGACCGCCACCATGGCCCTGCGCGGCCCCGACGCCGGCGGCGTCTGGCTCGGCCGCAACGCCGCGCTCGGCCACCGGCGGCTCGCCGTGATCGACATCGACGGCGGCGCCCAGCCCATGGCCGACCGCCCCGACCGGCCACAGGTGGTCCTCACCTACAGCGGCGAGGTCTACAACCACCACGAGCTGCGGGACAGACTCCGAGGCCGAGGCCACCGCTTCGAGACCCGCAGCGACACCGAGGTCGTGCTCCGCGCCTACCAGGAGTGGGGCGACGCCCTGGTCGACCACCTGGAAGGCATGTACGCCTTGGGCATCTGGGACGAGCGCGAGCAGCGCCTCCTGCTGGTCCGCGACCGGCTCGGCGTCAAGCCGCTGTTCTGGGCCGCCGTCGACGGCGGCCTGGTCTTCGGCTCCGAACCCAAGGCGCTGTTCGCCCACCCCGAGGTCACCCCCACCGTCGACGCCGACGGCCTGCGCGAGGCGTACAGCCTGCTGTTCAACACCGGCCCCACCGTCTGGGCCGGCGTCCACGAGGTCCACCCCGGCGGCCTGCTCGTCCTCGACCGCGACGGCATCCGCGAGCGCCGCTACTGGGAGCTCACCGCCCGCCCGCACCCGGATCGGCTGGAGACCACCAAGGAGCGGATCGGTGAGCTCGTCGACCGCGCCGCCAGGTCGCAGCTGGAGGCGGACGTCCCGCTGTGCAGCCTGCTCTCCGGCGGCCTCGACTCCACCGTCGTCACCGCCCTCATCGCCGACGAACTCCGCCGCACCCAGGGCCCCGAGGCGAAACTGCGCTCCTACGCCGTCGACTACAGCGACCAGGCCGAACAGTTCACCGGCGACGTGCTGCGCACCGGCCACGACACCCCGTACGCCGCCGAGGCCGGCGCCTTCATCGGGACCGAGCACTCCACCGTCGTCCTCGACCCGCGGGCGCTGCTCGACATGGACAACCGGCGGGCCGTCGTGGTCGCCCGGGACTCGCCGATCGGCGTCGGCGACATGGACACCTCGCTCTACCTGCTCTTCGGCGAGATCCGCAGGCACTCCACGGTCGCCCTCTCCGGCGAGGCGGCGGACGAGGTGTTCGGCGGCTACCCCTGGTTCCACAACCCCAAGGCGCTCGCCGCACAGACCTTCCCCTGGCTGCTCGTCACCGGCGACGACGCCGCCATGCCGCTCCACCCCGACCTGGCCGCGCACCTGCGCATCCGCGAGTTCCGCGAGAACACCTACCGCAGCTCCCTGGCGGCCGTCCCGCACCTGGACGGCGAGAGCCCGGCCGAGCACCGCCGGCGCGAGATGCAGCACCTCTCGCTCACCCGCTGGCTGCGCCAGCTGCTCCACCGCAAGGACCGGCTGAGCATGGCCCAGGGCCTGGAGGTGCGCGTCCCCTACTGCGATCACCGCCTGGTCGAGTACGCCTTCAACACCCCCTGGGCGATGAAGAACCACGACGGCCGGGAGAAGAGCCTGCTGCGCGACGCCGGCCAGGGCATCGCCCCGGACTCGGTGCTGTGGCGGCCGAAGAACCACTACCCGGCCACCCACCACGCCGACTACAACGCGGGCCTCCAACGGCTCGCCCGCGAGGCCCTGGACGCGCCGCACGTCCGCGACATCGCGGACGAGACGGCCGTCAAGGCCACCCTCGACGCCCCCGCCGACCAGCTGGCATGGGGCCACCGGCTCCGCCTGGAACGGGTCGTCGACCTCGCCCTCTGGCTCGACCACCACCGCCCCGCCCTCGCCCTCTGAACCTCTCCGCCGCACCACCCCTCCCGGAGGAACCGGACATGACCACCCCCGACCGCACCGAGGGCCGCTGCCCCGTCACCGGCGCCACCGCCGGCGAACCGATACCGCTGTACGGCTCCGCGTACAAGACCGACCCGTACGACCTGTACCGCCGGATGCGCGAGGCCGGACCCGTCCACCGGGTGCGCTTCCCCTCCGGCATCGCCGCCTGGCTCGTCACCGGCTACGAGGCGGCCCACTCCGCGCTCAACGACCCGCGCCTGGGAAAGAACCACCGCCTGGGCAACGACAACTGGCGCTCCCTCGCGTCGATCATGCCCGAGCCCCAGCACTCCCAGCTCCAGGTCCACCTGCTGCACCAGGACCCGCCGGAGCACACCCGGATGCGCCGCCTCGTCCTGGACGCCTTCGCCCCGCGCCGGGTGGAGGCCCTGCGGCCCCGCTTCCAGGAGATCGCCGACGCCCTGGTGGACGAGCTGCCCGCCGAGGACGGCGCCGACCTGGTCGCGGGCTTCGCCGCGCACTACCCCTTCCGGGTCCTCGCCGAGGTGATCGGCCTGCCCCCGGAGCTGGCCGCCCGCTTCGACCGCGACTGGGGCAAGGTCGTCCAGCCCGTCGGCCCGCAGGACCCGGGCCGCCCCGCCTACGAGGCCCGGCTGCTCGGCCTGCAGACCTACATCGCCGACGTCGTCGCCCACAAGCGCGAGCACTGGGAGGACGACCTGCTCTCCCGCCTGGTCGTCGCCAAGGACCGCAAGGAGCTGACCCAGGAGGAACTCGACTCGATGATCTTCCAGCTCCTGGTCGCCGGCCAGGAGCCCGTCACCAACCAGATCACCACCATGCTGATCACCCTGCTCCGCCACCCCGAGCAGCTGGAACGGCTGCGCGAGGACCCTGCCCTGCTGCCCCGGGCGATCGAGGAACTCCTGCGCTACGACAGCGCCTTCGAGCTCACCACCTGGCGGTTCTTCGCCGAGGACAGCGACCTGCACGGCACCCGCATCCCGGCCGGGGACTCCGTCATCGTCTCGCTGTGCGCCGCCAACCGTGACGGCGAACAGTTCCCGGACGCCGACACCCTCGACCTCGAACGCAGCCCCAACTCCCACCTCGCCTTCGGCCACGGCATCCACTTCTGCCCCGGCGCCGCCCTCGCCCGCGCCGAACTGCAGATCGCCGTCGCCACCCTGCTCAGCCGCCTGCCCGGCCTGCGGCCCGCGGGACCGCTCGACGACCTGACCTGGATCCCGGCCGTCCTCGCCCGCGGCGTCAACCAGCTGCCCGTCGCCTACGACAAGCGCGCCTGACCGACCCGGCCACACCCCAGTCCGTTCGCAGCGCCCTGGTGCGCCCGCGCCCTCCACCGGAAGGCGCGGGCGCCGGGGCGCCATCCCGCCATGCCCTCACGGAGAAGCCGCATGCCCACCACCGGTACCGCCACGCCCACCTCCAGAGACGTCCGGCAGACCTGCGCCGCCGTCCTCGACCTGCTCCTGCCGCACCGCCGGGCCACCGACACCGCCACCCCGGCCACCGTCGACGACTTCCCCGAACAGCTGCGTCAGATAGCCGAGTTCGTCGAGAACGGCGATCCGATCGTGTTCACCCTGCCCGGCTTCCCCTGCAAGTCACCCAGCCCCGACAAGGTCCTCGGCCACCTCCCCGACGAGGGTGAACGCCTCTCCCTCACCTTCCTCGACGACCTCTGCCGGGCGGTCGGCGAGGTGTACGAGCCGGGTGCGCGGATGGAGATCTGCTCGGACGGCCACATCTTCGGCGACCTGATCCGCGTCCCGGATCCGCACATCGACGCCTACTCCGACGAACTCGCCGCCATGATCCGGCGCGAGGGCCTGACCCACCTGTCCGTCTTCGACCTGCGCGACGTGCTCGGCGACCTCCCGTACGACGAGAAGCGCGCCCGCGTCCACGCCGCCCACGCCCCGACCGTGGAGGAACTGCGCGCCGAGGTGAAGAGCGACGAGCACACCCTCGCCCTCTACTGCGGCATCACCCGCTTCCTCACCGAGGACACCGTCGACTTCACCGGCACCAAGTCGGCGCTGCAGCGGGAGTGCCGGCAGCGGGCCTACGGAGTCATCCAGCGCAGCCGCGCCTGGGGCGACCTCATCGCCGAGCACCACCCCCGCACCGTCCGCCTGTCCATCCACCCGCAGCCGCGCGGAGCCGCCAAGTTCGGCATCCGCCTCCTCGACGCCCCCGACGCCTGGACCACGCCGTGGCACTCGGCCGTGCTGCACCGGCCCGACGGCAGCTGGCAGCTGATGCGCCGGGCCGATGCCGAGCGGCAGGGCACCCTGGTGCTGCGCGAGGGCCGGCCCAGCCACTTCGAGGCCTCCTGACCACCTCCGGCAGCACGGGTGGCCCCCGGTCCCGTGGGGGGACCGGGGGCCGCCCGTACCGGCCTCACACGGTGACGGCCGGCTCCGCCGCCGGGTCGGGCACGGTGTTCCGGTGGTCGAAGGCGATCAGCGGGTCCCCGGTCAGCGGGTGCTCGACCACGGCGGCCCGCACCCCGAACACCGTCGCCAGCACGTCCGGGGTGAGCACCTCCCGGGGTGTCCCGGAGGCGACGAGAGCGCCGTCGTGCAGGACGTGCAGCCGGTCGCAGAGCGAGGCCGCGGCGTTCAGGTCGTGCAGCGAGATCAGCGTGGTGCGGCGCTGTTCGCGCAGCAGGGCGAGCAGCTCCACCTGGTGCTGGACGTCGAGGTGGTTGGTCGGCTCGTCCAGCACCAGCACGTCCGGCTGTTGGGCGAACGCCCGCGCCAGCAGGACCCGTTGGCGCTCGCCGCCGGACAGCTCCGCGAACTGGCGTTCCGCGTACGGCTGGAGACCGACCCGCTCCAGGGCCTCGGCCACGGCCGCGCGGTCGTGGTCGTCGTCCCCGGCGAAGGCGCGCTTGAACGGTGTCCGGCCCATCGCGACGACCTCGCGGACGGTGAACTCGAAGTCCGAGCCGCGTTCCTGGGGCAGCGCCGCGATGTGCCGGGCCACCTCGGCCGGGGCCATGGACCGTACGTCCCGGTCGGCCAGCAGCACCCGCCCGGCGTGCGGACGCAGATGCCGGTAGACGGTCCGCAGCAGCGTGGACTTGCCGCTGCCGTTCGGCCCGACCAGCCCCGCGATCTCGCCCTCGGCGGCGATCAGGCCGACATCGGAGAGGACGTCGCGCCCGCCCAGGGTGACGGTGATGTCCTCGACGGTGATCCTCATCAGCGTTCCAGCTTCCGGTCGAGGAGGTACAGCAGGACGGGTGCGCCGATGACGGCGGTCACGACGCCGATCGGCAGCTCCTGGGTGTCCAGGGCGGTGCGGGCGACGGTGTCGACGGCCACCAGGAGGACGGCGCCGGTGAGGGCGGAGAGCGGCAGCAGGCGGCGGTGGTCGCCGCCCACGACGAGCCGGCACACGTGCGGCACCAGCAGGCCGACGAAGCCGATCGCGCCGGAGACCGCCACCAGGACGCCGGTGAGCAGGCTGGTGACGGCGAACAGCTCTCGGCGCAGCCGGGCGGTGTCGACGCCGAGGCCGGCCGCGGTCTCGTCGCCCATCAGCAGCGCGTTCAGGTGCCGGGCGCGGCCCTGGAGCGCCAGCCAGCCCAGGGCGACGGCGACGGCCGGGACGGCGAGCTGGTCCCAGGTGGCGGCGCCGAGGCTGCCCATCAGCCAGAACAGCACGCCCCGGGTCTGCTGCTCGTCGCCGGCCTGGAGGACGAGGAAGCTGGTGAAGCCGGAGAGGAACTGCCCGATGGCCACCCCGGCGAGGACCAGGCGCATCGGGGCGAACCCGCCGCCGCGCCGGGCGACCGCCCAGACCAGGGCGAAGGAGGCCAGGGCACCGGCGAACGCGGCGGCCGAGACGCCGAAGCCGAACGCGAAGCCGGTGCCGGCCCCGAGGACGATGACGGAGACCGCGCCGAGCGAGGCGCCGGAGGAGATGCCGAGGAGGTACGGGTCGGCGAGCGGGTTGCGGACCAGGGCCTGGACGGCGGTGCCGACCAGGCCGAGTCCGGCTCCGACGATCGCGGCCAGCAGGGCGCGGGGCATCCGCAGCTGCCAGACGATCAGGTCCCGGGTGCCGGCGTCCGGGGTCGATCCGGTGAGCCGACGGCCGACGACCGTCCACACCTCGCGGACGGGGATGTCCACGGAGCCGAGGGACACGGCCAGGGTGAGGGCGAGGACCAGGGCGAGGGAGAGGGCGGACGCGACGACGCCGGCCCGCGCGGTGCGCGCGGGCCGGCGGCCGGTCGCCGCGGTGGCGGCGGTCATCTACTGGGCGTCCTTGACCTGGTCGGGGAAGAGGGTGTGGGCGATCTGCTGCACGGTGTCGGCGTTGCGGGTGCCGGCGATGGTGGTCACCTCGGAGCCGACGCGCACGAAGTGGCCTTCCTGGACGGCCTTGAGGCCCTTGGTGGCGGGGAAGTCGCGCAGGAACTTCTCCGCGTCGTCGAAGGCCTTCTTGTTCTCGGCGTCGCTGCCCCGGTTGCGCACCGCGAGCTGGATCCAGTCCGGGTTCTTGGCGACGACGTCCTCCCAGGAGACGGGCTTGAAGTCGCCGTCGACGTCGCCGAACACGTTGCGCGCGCCGGCCAGGGTGATCACCGCGTTGGCCACCTGCCGGTTGCCCACCGCCATCGGCTGCTTGGTGCCCGCGTCGAAGTCGAAGAAGAAGTAGCCGGGCCGCTGGTCCGCCGCGACGCCCGCCAGCGCGGTCTGCACGGCGCCGACCTTCTTCTCCATGTCCGCGACCAGCGCGTCGGCCTTGGCCGAGGTGCCGGTGACCCGGCCGAGGCTCTTGATGTCGCCCTCGACGCCGGTCAGGTCCTGCACGGCGGCCGGGGCCGTCGCGGCGCAGGCGGTGGAGTGCAGGAACACCCGCTTGATCCCGGCCGCCTGGTACTCCTGGGCGGTCGGGGCGGTTCCCATGCCGCCGCCCATGCCTCCCATGTCGGCGAAGGTCTCCACGTACAGGTCCGCGCCGGAGCCGAGCAGCTTCTCCTTCGGGATCACCATGTCACCGAGGACCGGCACCTTGGCGCCGGCGTCCGCGATGTCGGCGGGCAGCGTGCCCTTGCCGGGCGGGAAGCCCGTTCCGATGACCCGGTCGCCCGCGCCGAGCTGCAGCAGCATCTCCAGGCTGGAGGCGTTGCTGGTGACGATCTTCTTCGGCGCCGAGTCGAAGACCGTCTCCTTCCCGGCACAGTCCGCGACCTTGACCGGGAAGGCCGACCCGGCCGCCCCGCCGCCCGGTGCGGCGGCCGCGGAGGCACCGGCGTCGCCGGACGCGGCACCCCCACTGCTGCCGCAGCCCGTCACGAGCAGGGCGACGGCGGCGGCCATGCCGCACAGCACACGAGAACGCATGAAACTCTCCTGAAGGGATTCGGTTACGGCGGCCGACGGTTGCCACCCGGCTTCGGTAGTCGGACCGGAGGAGCGATTAGTTCCCGCGACCCCGGGAGGATTTCGACGGCATCCGACACGGCGGTCCTCCGGAAGGGGTGAGCGGAGCGGGCGGCCGAGGGCTCCGGGGGCAGGGCACCTCACCCCGGCCGGGGCTGTCATGATGGGGCGGCCATGCCCGCACGCGCCCTTGCCCGAGGCTCCCGCACCGCCGCCGCAGACGTCCGGCTGGTGCGGGCGTTCGTGCTGGCCTCGGTGAGCCTCACGCTCGCAGCCGCCGCCCACACGATGGCCGGCGGACAGGTGGGCACGGGGCCGCTCCTCCTCGGCTGGGCGCTCACGGCAGTAGTCGGCGCCTTCGGGGCCGGGAGGCAACGGTCGTTGCCGGAGATCACGGGGATGTTCTCGGCAGGCCAGCTGGGCCTGCACCTGCTGTTCCAGGCGAGCCCGGTCGTACCTCCGCCGGGTCGGGCGAAGCCCCCCACCGCTCCGGGCGGCCACCTCCACATGCACCACCCGGCTGCCGTGACCGGCGGCGGCGCCGTGCACGCGGCGGCGCACGGGGGCGCGCTCGGCCATTCACCCGCGATGCTCGCCGCCCACGCCTGCGCGACGCTCGCGACGGGATGGCTGCTGCACCACGTCGAAACGGTGCTCTGGCACCTGATGGACCTGGCCCGAGCGCTGCCCGAGTCGGCCCGTGACTGGCGGCGGCGGTTCCGCGACACCCTGGCCCGCCTGGTCGGCCAGGACGCTCCCGTCCGGCCGCAGGGAACCCTCCGTACCGGACCGGCCCCCAGCGCCGAAGGCGTGCGGTGCGGGCCGGTCGTGCTGCGACACACCCTCGTCCTCCGGGGACCTCCACGGGTGGTGAACGCGTAGCCGTACGTCGGACGGGCCGCTCGGGCCCGCACCGCCGATCGGCCCGCGTCGCTCCGGTCATCACCCCATCCCGCACGGACCCCGGCCCACGGCACCCACGCCGCGCCGGTCCGTACCGTGCCCTTCTCCCGGACGGAGAGCCCCACCCATGCGTTCCCTCGTGACCCGCCGCACCGCCACCGCGGCCGCACTGGCCGCCACCGCCCTGCTGGCCACCGCCGCCCCCGCGTTCGCACACGTCACCGTGCAGCCCGGAACCGCCGCCCAGGGCGGCTACACGGCGGTCGCCTTCCGCGTGCCCGACGAGAGCGACACCGCCTCCACCACCAAGCTGGAGGTCACCCTGCCGGCCGACCACCCGGTCGCCTCGGTCGCCACCGAGCCGATCCCCGGTTGGACCGCCACCGCGGAGAAGACGAAGCTGGCCACCCCGATCAAGACCGACGACGGGGACGAGATCACCGAAGCCGTCTCCAAGGTCACCTGGACCGCCGACGCCGGCACGAAGATCGCCCCCGGCCAGTTCCAGGACTTCCGGATCTCGCTCGGTCCGCTGCCCACCGACACCGACAAGGTGGTCTTCAAGGCGCTGCAGACCTACGACGACGGCAACGTCGTGCGGTGGATCGACGAGGCCGCGGCCGGCCAGCCCGAGCCCCAGCACCCCGCCCCGACCCTGACGCTCACCAAGGCCGCCGCGGACGGTGACGCCCACCACCCGGACGCCGCGCCCACCACTGCCGCGGCCGAGTCGACCTCCGACACCGCCGCCCGCGTCCTGGGCATCGCGGGCATCGTCGTGGGCATCATCGGCGGCGCCCTCGGCGTCCTGGGCCTGCGCCGCCGTACCGGCGACCGGTCCTGAACCCGTCCCGGGTGGGTGCCGCAAGGTGCCCACCCGGGGCTCTACGCGCACCGCCCCGTCGGTGCAGGTCGACCAGGCGACTGCGGATCGGCCGATAATCCGGGCGATCAGTGGCGATCAGGGGCGACGGGGCCGGCGGCCGACGCGTGGTGCGAGTGAGGCGGAGCGTGCAGGCGAGGACGGCCCGGCGGCCCGCAGGCCGTTCCACCGGCCTCCGCGCCGGCGTCGGGCGGCCGTGCCCGCGGCGCCGTCAGCGGAGGACGCCCTCCAGGAAGTCGCTGCCCAGGCGGGCGACGACGGTGACGTCGAGCTGGTGCAGCGCGTACCGGCCGCGGCGCTCTGTGGTCACCAGGCCGGCCTTCTTCAGGACGCCCAGGTGCCGGGAGATCTCCGGGGCGCTCAGGCCGTGGATCTGGGCGAGTTCGCTGGTGGTGTAGGCGCCGCGGGCCAGGTGGCGGCACAGGCGGATGCGGGCGGGGTGGGAGAGGGCGGCCAGGCGCAGGGTGACCTGCTCGACGGAAGGGGGCGGTGTCCCGAGCTCGGGGGAGGCGATCGGGTAGTGCAACACGGGCTGCCAGCCGTCGCGGTGCAGCACCATCAGGTGCGGCCAGCCCACGCTGGTGGGCACGAGGAGCAGGCCGCGGTCCGCGGTGGCGGTCCGGCCGGCGCCGACCTTGTCGACCGTGACCCGGGCCTGCGCCTCGTCCAGGGTGACGGCCGACGACAGGGAGGCGAGCGCCTCGGCCACCCCCTTGCGGCGCAGCAGTTCGGTCCGGTGGCGGGTGTCGGCCGCGAGGCGGGGGCGCAGCCGGGCCCAGGTGTCCGCGAAGAACGCCTCGTCGCAGTCCTCCAGGAGCCGGCGAAGCCAGTGCCGGATCTGGGGCGGGTCGGTCAGCAGCCGGTCGCTGAAGCGCATCTGGCGGGGCCCGCGCAGCGCGGCCAGCTCCAGGGCGCGGCGGTGCTGCCCGGGGGCGTCGAGCGGGCCGGGGCTCGGATCGCCGTACGGCGTCGGGTAGTTGAACTCCAGCGCGGCGTCGACGAACTGCTCGTCGCTCAGCTCGTCGAGGAGGTCGAGCTCCTCGCGGAGCGTGGTCCCGGGGCGGGTCGCGCCGCCGGGGATGCCCGCGTAGGGGAGGAAGAGGTCGGAGAAGGTCGTCCGCCAGAGGAAGTCGACCTCGTACAGCCGGTCGGCCAGGTGCGGGTCGAGTCGGGCGGTCACGCCGGCCGCCCAGCCCTGGAGCCCCGGGTGGTGGCCGGGCTCGGCCAGAGCGTGCAGCGCCATGCCGAGTTCGGCCAGCGGCGAGGGTACGGCGGCGACGTGCTCCGGTCGCAGCCCCGCGATGTCGATGCAGACGCTCATGCACCCATGCTGCACCCGCCCCACCGGCAACAGGGTGGTCATTTGACGGATGTCGTCAAACGACGGGACTTTTCGCGGCGCATCTGCGCAGGATGGCGGCCACCGCATCGCAGCGGTCACCGCACCCGTCACGGCAACCCTCACCGCACCCGTCACGCCCACCGATACGACCCGACTCCGAACCAGAGACACCCGTCCCCGTCGCAGGGAGGACCTTCCGACGGCGGAGGCCGGGCGAGCGAGAAGGACGACATGCCCGACCACGTGATGACTCCCCGACAGATCGCCGACGACCACGTGGCCCGGGTCGCCGCCCTCGATCCCGTCACCTCCACCGCCCTGGGCCTGGCCCCGGGCGACGACACGATGCCCGACCTGTCACCGGACGGGATCGAGGAGCACGTCCGGCTCGCCCGGCAGGCACTCGCACGACTCGACGCCCTGCCCGCGACCGGGCCCGACGCGGACCCGGCGGAGCACACCTGCGCCCGGCTGCTGCGCGAGCGGCTGGAAGCCGAGGTGCGGGCCCACGAGGCCGGCGAGCACCTGCGGACCGTGGCGAACCTGCACACGCCGGTGCACCAGCTCCGGAACATCTTCACGATGATGCCCACCGCCGCCGACGAGGACTGGGCCCCGGTGCTGGGCCGGCTGCGGAACCTGCCCGCCGCGCTGGACGGCCACCGGGCCACCCTCACCGAGGGCATCGACCGCGGACTGCTCGCCGCGCCCCGGCAGGCCGACGTGCTCGCCGCCCAACTCGCCGCCTGGACCGGGGAGACCACCGGCGGCCCCGGCTGGTTCGCCGACTTCGTCGCCCCCGCGCCGCAGCGGCTGCGCCCCGACCTCGACTCGGCCGCGAAGGACGCCACCGCCGCCGTCGCCGCGTTCCGGGACTGGCTCCGCGACACCTACCGGCCCGCCGCGCAGGGCACGCCGGACGCCGTCGGCCGCGAACGCTACCTGCTCGGGGCCCGCCGGTACACCGGCGCCGACCTCGACCTCGACGAGGCCTACGGCTGGGCGTGGGAGGAGTTCCACCGGGTCTGGGCCGAGCTGCGCACCGAAGCCGGACGCGTGCTCCCGGGCGCCACCGTCCGACAGGCCCGCGCCCACCTCGACGAGCACGGGCACACCGTGCAGGGCGCCGAGCGGATGCGCGCCTGGCTGCAGCAGATCACCGACGACGCGATCGAGGCACTCGACGGGCGCCACTTCGACATCACCGGCCCGCTGCGCCGCGTCGAGACCCGGATCGCCCCGGCCGGCGGCGCGGCCGCGCCGTACTACAACGGCCCGAGCCTGGACTTCGCCCGCCCGGGCCGGACCTTCCTGCCGCTGGCCAACGGCGACGCCGAGGAGCGGTTCCGCACCTGGCGGCTGGTCAGCACCTGGTACCACGAGGGCGTTCCGGGCCACCACCTGCAGCTCGCCTCCTGGACGGCGGCGGCCGAGCAGCTGTCCCGCTACCAGGTCACCCTCGGCAAGATCAGCGCCAACGTGGAGGGCTGGGCCCTGTACGCGGAACGCCTGATGGACGAGCTCGGCTTCCTCGCCGACCCCGCACGCCGCCTCGGCTACCTCGGCAAGCAGATGATGCGCATCGTCCGCGTCGTCATCGACATCGGCATGCACCTGGAGAGCGTCATCCCGGCCCACTCCCCGTTCCACCCGGGCGAGCGCTGGACCCCGGAGCTGGGCGCCGCCTTCATGGCGGAGTACGCCGGGATGACGCCGGCCGTCCTGGAGAGCGAGATCGTCCGCTACCTCGGCCGCCCGGGCCAGGCCATCGGCTACAAGCTCGGCGAGCGCGCCTGGCTGGCCGGCCGCGAGGCGGCCCGCCGCAGGCTGGGCGCCGACTTCGACCTCAAGCGCTGGCACATGAAGGCCCTGCGTCAGGGCTCCCTGGGCCTGGACGACCTGGAGCCGGCACTGGCGGTCCTGTGACCGTACGTCAATGACCGTGCGTCAAGCGGGGTGTAGCACCCGGGCCCGGAGGCTTTCCTGCCTGCGGCCCGGGTGTGGCCGGGGTGCGGGGGCGGCCTGCCGAGCCGCACCACGGCGCCCGCGACCACCCTCCGGCCGGCGGGTGGTCGTGACCGGGTAGAGTCCGGCCATGGCTGACGACTGGCGGACGGATCGGATCGGGAGCGCCCTGCGGGGTGAGAACCCCACGGTGCTGCGGCGGTTGGCCGCGGGGTTCGCCGTGATCGGCGATGTGCAGTTCCTGCCGGGTTACTCGGTGCTCCTGGCGGACGACCCCCGGGTGGAACGACTCTCGGACCTGCCCAGGGACGGACGGCTGGCCTTCCTCTCCGACATGGACCGGCTCGGGGAGGCGGTCGAGCGGGCGTCCCGTCGCCTGGACGCGGCCTTCCGGCGGGTCAACCTGGAGATCCTCGGCAACACGGACGGCTTCCTGCACGCGCACGTCTGGCCGCGGTTCGAGTGGGAGCCGACCGACCTGGTGGGCAGGCCGGTGTGGCTCTACCCCCGGGACCGGTGGTCCGACGAGCGGTTCGCCCTCGGCCCTCGGCACGACCCGCTGCGCGCGGCGATCGGGGACGAGCTGGACCGCCTGCGCCCGGCGGCCTGACGACGGGCGTGTGCCGACAGTCGAGGCGTCGTGCAGCCGAAGTGAAGTGGGGCCGGCGGGCCGGGAGTTCCGGTCGGCCGGCCCCACTGCTCCGGGCGCGGTGCTACGTCAACTCAGCTTCCACCGCTGGTTGCTGCTGCCGGTGCAGGTCCACAGCTCGACCAGAGCCCCGTTCGCCGTGCTGCCGCCCGTGACGTCCAGGCACAGGCCGGACTGCACGCCGGTGATGGTGCCGTCGGCGTTGAACTTCCACTGCTGGCCGGCCCGACCGTCGCAGATCGCGGTCCGCACCGTGGTGCCGGGCGTGGTCCGGCCGTCGGACGCCTCCAGGCAGCGGGTGTCGCCGCCGCTGTAGACGGTCAGCTGACCGGTCGGGGTGCGGGTCCAGACCTGGTTGCCGCCGCCGTTGCAGGCCCAGATCTCCGGCTGGGTTCCGGGAACGGTCGAGGCCCGCGGGACGTCCAGGCACCTTCCGGAGCCCGTCGCCGAGACCACGCCAGACGGGATCGGCTCCGAACGTCCGCCCGCCACCCGGTACATCACCGTGCCGTGGCCGGGCACCGTGGCGCCGATCGCTCCGGTGGTGCGGCTGGTGGTGCCGCTCCACAGGTCGGTGAGGGTGTAGTGCGCCGCGTGGGTCTTGCCGATCGCCGCGGCGGAGGTGCTGATGGTGGCCGCGGTCGCGTTCTCGTTGAACAGCGCCACCGCGACGTCCCCGTTGGCCAACGGCTTGGCGAGCACGTCCAACCCGCCCCCGCTGGCGATCAGTTGGCCTTGCTTCCCGAGCCGGTCCTGGTCCACCGCGAGGACGCGGCGGTTGGTCAGGATGCTCAGGGTGTCGGCGGAGGCGGTGGTGAGGTCGGTGCCGGAGATCAGCGGGGCGGCCATCATGGCCCACAGGCTGAACTCGGTGCGGTCCTCGGTGCCGGACATGCCGTTGCCCACCTCCAGCATGTCCGGGTCGTTCCAGCGCCCCGGCCCGGCGAAGGCGCCCAGGCCGACGTTGGTGTGGAAGATCGAGAGCATGCTGTCGTAGGTGGGCCTGATGTCCAGCGTGGTGCGCCAGGTGTTGCCGATCGGAGCGCCCCAGGTCCAGTCCGACTCCTGGCCCCAGCTGCAGAGGCTGAACAGGATCGGCCGACCGGTCGCCGCCAGCGCGTCCCGCATGACGGTGTAGCGGGACGCTGCGCTGGTCCCCGGGTTGTTGCAGTTGTCGTACTTCAGGAAGTCGACACCCCAGGCGGCGAACGCGGCGGCGTCCTGGCGCTCATGGCCGAGGCTGCCCGGGTAGCCGGCGCAGGTCTCGGTGCCCGCGTCCTCGTAGATGCCCAACTTCAGGCCCAGCGTGTGCACGTAGGCGGCGGTGCCGGCGATGCCGTCGGGGAACTTCACCGGGTCCGGCACCAGATTGCCGTCGGCATCGCGGCTGGAGGTCATCCAGCAGTCGTCGATGTTGACGTACTGGTAGCCGGCGGCCTGCATGCCGTTGGTGTGCATCGCGTCGGCGGTCGACTTGATCAGCGACTCGGAGACGTCGCAGCCGTACGCGTTCCAGTCGTTGAAGCCGAGGGGTGGGGCTTCGGCGAGTCCGTTGTCCAGCGCTGCGGCCGGGGGAGCGGCGGCGGTGAGCACGGCGGCGGGTAGTCCCGGCACCAGCAGGGCGAGTATCGCGGCCTTGCCGAGCACGGAACGGGTCAGTCGACGGATCTGCACAAACGCTCCTGGGTGGTGGAGGGTCAGCTGAGCCATTGTGTTTGAATAAGGTTGCTCATGTTTTGTATTGGCGTCAATAGTCGTGCCAGGCTCGGCTGTTGTGTTGGAATCCGTTGATTTGACTGGGTGTCAGCTCATGTTTCGACTCACGCTTCAGCTCGTGCTTCAGCGGTGCATGGAACCTTGGGGGTGACCCGGACGGCAGCTGCCTGTGCCCCGGAGTCCGGGGCACAGGCAGCAGAGATGGCGGTAGGGGTGGTGTTGCAGACAGAGGGCGGCGGTCGGCGTGTCAGGCCAGGCGTTCCACGGCGGTATCCAGCCGGGCCAGGGTTCGTTCGCGGCCCAGTACCTCCAGCGACTCGAACAGCGGCAGGCCCACCGTCCGGCCGGTCACGGCGACGCGTACCGGTGCCTGGGCCCTGCCAGGCTTCACCCCGCGAGAGTGCGTCGTTCCCCTCGCGGGGTGTGAGCGGCGGGCTCGGCTGCTCGGTGGCCTGCGCCCGTCACGGCCCCTTCGCCCGTCACGGGTCCTGGGACAGGATGACCGCGCTGTAGCGTCCCACCCCGACCGTGCCCATGCACGGCTGCCCGTCCCTGGTCCCGGGGCGGGCGCGGACGTCGGGGCTGGGCGCGTTCTCGAACTCCGGGTCGTAGTCCTTCGCGTCACTGTTGAACCGCACGTGCCAGATCCCTTCGCGGGGGAACCCGAGCTCGTACTCCTCGTATGCGCGGTTGCCGAAGTTGAGGACGACGACGGTGCTGTCGTCGGGGTGGTTCGTCGGGTAGCGGCGGAAGGCGATCACCTTGTCGATGTCGTTGCAGTGGTACGTCTCCACCTCCGCGCCCCGCAGGCCGGCGGTGGTGCGCCCGCAGTTGCGTCGCAGGGTGATGAGCTCCCGGTAGAGCCGCGTGATTCCCTCGCGGCTCTGCCGCTTGGCGGCCCAGTCGAGTCGGGTGCGGTCGTCGAACGCGGTCTCCTCCATGTACTCCTGCCCCTGGAAGATCATGGGGATGCCCGGTGCGGTCATCACCGCCACGGCGCCGAGCGTCGAGCGCTTCTTGGCGTACCGACTCCCGGCGTTGTCCGGCCAGATCGCCTCGGGCAGGCGGCGGCGGTGGTGCTCCTGGGCGACGTCGTCGTGCGACTCGGTGTAGACGACCCGGGCGAGCGCGCGGTCGCCGATCCGGTGCCCGATCGCCTCGCAGACCCGCTGCATGTCGCGGTCCTCGTCCCGGACGGCGGTCAGCGCGTCCCGCAGGGCGTGGACGAACCGGCCGTCCCACTGGGAGTCGAACCCCGCCCCGTCGGGGAGGTCGGCGGTGAGCGCGTCGTCGTCCTGGAGGTCCTCCGCGATGCGGATCCTCCCCGGCAGGTCGGCCCCGATCGCGCCGTTGACCTCGCGCAGGAGGAGCCAGCCGTCGGGGATCCCGTCGCCCGGTCCGTCGGCGCCCTCGTTGCTCACGCCGACGCTGCGGATGAACGCGGTGCCGTCCCATCGCAGGCCGTCCATGTGGTACTCCTGCAGCCAGCACAGTGCGCTGTCCTTCAGGTACCGGCGGACCTCGGGCCTGCCGTAGTCCGGGCGCGGACCCCACCATGTCCCGCGGCGTTCGTCGTTGTAGAAGTAGATCCCGTCGCCGTCGTTCTGGTACCAGCCGTCGAAGCGGCGCAGCCCGGCATCGAGGTCGTTCGGCCCGAAGTGGTTGTACACGACGTCGCACAGCACCGCCAGACCGTGCGCATGGGCCTCCCGGACCAGGGTCCTCAGGTCGTCCGGGGTGCCGTAGTCGCCCGCCACCGCGAAGGCCGAGACCGGGTTGTAGCCCCAGGACCGCTCTCCGGCGTACTCGGTGACCGGCATCAGCTCGATGGCCGTCACCCCGAGGTCTTCCAGCACGTCGAGCCGTTCGATCAGCCCGGACAGCCGCCCGGGCGGGCCGTCGTGGGCGCCGCTGAAGGTGCCGACGTGCAGCTCGTAGATGACGAGTTCGTCCAGGTCCGGGGGGTGCCACTCCTCCTTGCCCCAGTCGAAGGTGGCGGCCTCGATCACCGCGTTGCCGACCGAACCGGTCAGCCGGCGCGCGTAGGGGTCGATCTTCCACCGCTCGGTGTTCTGCGACAGCTCGGTGTCGCGGGTGGTGACCACGTACTTGTACTCGTCACCCGGGCCGGCCTCCTCCAGCCGGACCGCCCAGCAGCCGTCACCCTCGGTGGCCATCGGGTGCGGCGTGGCCCAGCCGTCGAACGACCCGAGGACGCTCACCGCACCGGCGTGCGGGGCCCAGACCCGGAATCCCGTGCCGTCCGGCTCCGGGATCGCACCCATCCCCGGAGGGACCTCGTCCTTCTTCCGGTCCGGCTCCGCGTCCGGCGTGCGCAGGGCCTCCGGGGTGCGCAGGGTCTCCGGCGTGTTCCGGGCGAAGTCCACGTCCTCGCCGTCCGGCTCGTCGATCCAGCCCGACCTCATGGCGAAGTCCACGACGTCCTCCCAGTTCTCCGCCCGGCCGTAGGCCTTGCCGCCGATCGTCACGTCCCCCTGTCGGCTCACCTCGACCTTAGGGGTCCAAGTCCGGTACAGATCCAGGTACTTGGTTCCCTTGGCCGTGATGGCCACGTACTCCGACAGCGCGAAGTGCGTGATCGGGTCCTTCTCGAACGTCTCCTTCATCCCCATCAGGCCGGGGGACTCGGGCCGCGGCTTCACGTAGCCCAGGTGATACAGCCGCTCCAACTCCTGGTACATCGACGGCCGGTACTGCACCTGCCCGTCCTCGTTCCCGGGCACCAACTTCCGCAGGTGGCTGCGCTCGTACCGCGTGAGCAGGCTGAGCATCGCCAACTGGAGCGACTGGACCTCGTCTTCGAGCTTCCTGATTCGCTGCCACTTGGCCTTGAAAGGCCCGAACGAGAGCTCCTCCAGCGTCCCCGGACTCGCCAAGGCCAGCAGGGCGAGGACCAGCGCCCCGAACACCCCGATGATCGCGGCGGTCACGTTCTGCGTGTGTCGTATCGCGCTGTCGACGAAGACATCGACGAGCATCGCGAAGATCGCCACCGTGAAGACGACCGTCAACGTCCGGAGCCAGAAAGCGGGCGACTTCGAACGAGACGACATCGCCGGCACCACCTCTCCCGGTCGTTTCCGACAACGAAGAGCCCAGCTCGGCCGAGAAGCACCTCCAAGATCCAGTATCCCCCCGTCCGTCGGCCGATTCCACCCCCCCGCCCGTCACGGGATTCGTCGGCGGGCGTGCGGCGTGCGGCGTGCGGTGGTCGGTTCAGGAGGTGGCGGCGTCGGTCGCTGCGGGCTTGCAGAACTCCGCCTCCAACTCGGGGGTGAAGACGCCGATCGGCCACGTCCACGTGCCGTTGGCCCAGTCGCCGTTGACCTCCGTCGAGAGGACGTGGTGCCCGTCGCGGGTGCCGAAGGTGTAGGACCAGGATCCGTCGATCGCGCCGCCCATGCCCCACACCGTGCCGCAGGAGAGGTCGAGGGAGGCGACGCCCAGGCCATAGCGGGTGTTCTGGATCCATCCGCCGCGCGGGTCGAGCACGGTGAACATCTCCTGCTGCTGGGCGGGCGGCAGCAGCCGGCCTTCGAGCAGGTCACGGAAGAAGGTGACGAGGTCGCCGTTGGTGGAGATCATGTCGCCCGAGCCGAAGCCCAGGGAGGGGTTCTGCTCGGTCACGTCGTAGAAGGGGGTGGTGTCGCCGGGCACCATCAGCTTGGAGTAGGCGCGGCCGTGCGGGCCGTGGATGCGGGGATCGTCACCGGTCGGTTCGTAGGTGCTCTTCAGGTGCAGCGGCTCGGTGATCCGCTGGGCGATCTGCTGCGCCGTGCTACTGCCGGTGACCCGCTCCACGATCATCCCGGCGAGCACGTAGTTGGTGTCGGAGTACTCCCAGCCCGTTCCCGGGGCGAACGTCGGCTCGTAGGCGAGAGCGAGCTCCACCAGCTGACGCGGGGTGAAGCTGTCGAACCGGTGCTGCAGGAACGGCAGGCCGACGAACTCGTCCGCTGCGAGCTGCGTGCTGGCGAAGTTGTGGATGCCGCTGGTGTGGTTCAGCAGCTGACGGATCGTGATGCGGGGGCCGTCGTAGCCGTTGCCGTCGACCAGTCCGGGCAGCCAGTGCCCGACGCTGTCGTCCAGGCTGAGCCGGTGCTCGGCCTCCAGCTGGAGGACGACGGTGGAGACGAAGGTCTTGGTGGTGCTGCCGATCCGGAACCGGTCCTGTGGCGTGAGCTTGCGCCCGGTGTTCAGGTCGGCGGTGCCGGCCTGCCCGAACCACGTCGAGTCGCCGTCCCGGACCTCGGCCATGGCCCCCGGCAGGCCGGCCTCGGACACCGCGCGGTCGAGTACCGACTGGACGCCGGCGTGCCGGCGGTCGTGGTCGCGGTCGCGTGCGTGGTCGTCGGCAACGGCCGCCGGAGCGACTGCCAGCAGGGATCCGGCGAGCAGGACGGTGAGGGCGGTGCGGACGGTGGTCTTCATGAGGACTTCTCCTGGCGGCAATGGGTTTCGCGATTCGTGAAGAGGCTAGATGTCAGTTCGCAGATCCATCAATGCCGCCGATGGTCAACCGGCTTGTAAGGGCAGCTCAGTGACGGTCAATCCTTGCAATGAGCCTGGGGACGTATGCAATGGGCTTGCCCCGTCTGCTGCAATGGGCTCTACGGTGACCGCATACTCGACCGCGACGAGAGGAGCATCCATGCCGGGTGTCAGGCTGACCCAGGAAGACCGCCGCCGGATCGCCGCAGGGCTCACCGCAGGGCTCGGCTACGGAGAGATCGCCCGGCAGCTCGCGCGCCCCACGTCGACGGTCACCCGGGAGATCGCCCGCAACGGCGGCCCCTCCGGCTACCGGGCCGACAACGCCCAGCGCGCCACCCTGCGGCGCTCCCGGCGGAGCAAGGCCGGGCCGTCGCGAACGTCCGACGGCGGCGTGAGCGCGGCGCACGGGCGCGATCCGGCGGCGGTACGGGAGTACGCGGCGCAGCTCGCCGAGCTGCTGGTGCACACCGGCCTGCCGCGCATGGTGGCCCGGGTGCTCACCTGCCTCTACGTCACCGACAGCGGCAGCCTGACGGCGGCCGAACTGGTGCAGCGGCTCGGGGTGAGCCCGGCGTCGGTCTCCAAGGCGGTCGGCTACCTGGCCGGCCAGGAGCTGGTGCGGCGCGAGCAGGACGAGGACGGTCGCCGCGAACGGTACGTCGTCGACGACGACGTCTGGTACCGGGCGCTGCTGGCGAGTGCCCAACGCAACGCGATGCTCGCCGAGTTCACGCGCAGCGGGGCCGACCTGCTCGGCGCGGCCACACCGGCCGGGGCCAGGCTGGGCACGGCGGCCGTCTTTCTGGAGGACACCGGAGCGGACATCGTCCGTGCCGTGCAACGGCGGAGGCGGGCCGAGGAGGCGGCGCGGTCAACGGCAGCACGTCGGGGCATGCCGGGGTGACCGGTCGCGGGCGGCGGCCTTCCTGTCCGACCCGGGCCCGGTCGCTGCCTCTGTGGTGTCAGTACGCGGCCTCGACGGGCCGGCGGCGGAACTGGCCGGGGGTGCAGCCGTGGTGGGCACGGAAGCGGCGGGAGAGGTGGGGGTGGTCGGTGAAGCCGGCCGCGGCGGCGATGTCGGCGAGTGGCAGGTCGGTGCGGCGCAGCAGGTGTCCGGCGATGTCGAGGCGGACGGCGGTCAATTCGGCCTGGAAGGTGGTTCCGGCGGTGCGCAGGGCGCGCTGCAGGGTACGCGCGGACAGGCCGAGGCCGGCGGCGGTGCCGGCGACCCGCCAGGGGGCGGCCGGGTCGAGGGCGATCCGGCGGCGGACCTCGCCGAGCAGCCGCCGCTCGGACTGGTGGGGTGCCGTCGGAGTCGTTGCGGTGTCGGTCCAGCGCAGTCGCCAGGCGGCGATCGGGGCGGGCGCGTCCGTCGGGTGGACGGCGGACGGCGGCAGGGTGCGGCCGTCGCCGGTGAGCAGGACGACGGCCACGTCCTGGGCGGTGACGGTGGCGACGGCGGTCAGGTGGAGGGCGCAGACGAAGAGCGTCTCGGCGGGCAGCGGCCGGTGGCCGAGGTGGCCGAGGTGGTGCACCGTCAGCTCGCCCGGGCGCAGGTCGACCCGGGTGGTGTGGCCGATGTACAGCCAGGGCTCGGCGAGCCGGGAGCGGCTGAGCAGGTCGGCCACGTCCTCGGCGGCGGCGAGGGAGCGCAGCAGCGGGTCCTGCGGCAGGGCGAACAGCCGGCGGGCGGCGGCCAGGACGGTCGGCCAGCCGAGGCGGTGGAGGTGGGCGAGCAGTTCGCGGTGCAGGTGCTCGGGCACGGGGGTGCCGTCGGCGAGGTGCTGTGCGGCGAGCCGGGCGGCGGGGGCGGGGGGCGTGGCGCTTCCGATGAGGGCCCACAGCGCCGCGGCGGTGAGTTCGGGGTGCACGGCCCGGCCGGATGGCCGGGACGGGGGAGGCGCCATGGCGCGATCGTACAAGTGCGGGGTGCGGCGGCGGGCCATCGTGGCAGGCATGAACGTGAGTGGAAAGCGCATTCTGATCACCGGCGGCACCAGCGGCGTCGGGGACGCCCTGGCCCGCGCCCTGGTCGACGCCGGGGCGCGGGTCGTCACCTGCGGCCGGCGCAGCGACCCCGACGTGCCCGAAGTCCCGGACAGCGGCGGTCGCGTCGCCGCTTCGGGGCCCGAACGGCCCGAACGGCCCGAGCGGACCGAGCGGCCCGAACGGCACGCTGCGGCGCGGCCCGAACGGCACGCGGTGATCGCCGACCTGGCGATGCCCGGGGAGGCCGCCAGGGTGGTCCGGCTCGCCGCCGGGCAGCTCGGCGGGCTGGACGCGGTGGTCGCCAACGCCGGTGTCCAGCACCTGGATTCGCTCACCGGCGGGCCGAGCCCCGAACTGCTGGACCGGGCCGAGCAGGAGATCGCCGTCAACTTCCGCTCGGTGGTCGAGCTGGCGGCCGCGAGCTGGCCGCACCTCGCGGCGGCGGGCGGCCCGGCAGCCTTCGTCGCGGTGACCTCGGGCCTGGCGTACGCGCCGAAGCGCTCCGCGCCCGTGTACTGCGCGACCAAGGCCGCCGTGCACACGCTGGTGCAGTCGTTGCGCTACCAGGCGCAGGCCGACACGCCGTCCGTCCGGGTGCAGGAGGTGGTGCTGCCACTGGTCGACACGGCGATGACGGCGGACCGGGAGGGCGCGGTCCGCAAACTGTCGGCCGCCGAGGCCGCCGCCGCGATCGTCCGGGGCATCCGACGCGGCCGCCCCCTCGTCCCGATCGGCGCCTCCCGGGCCCTGCTGGCCCTGCTCCGCGTGCACCCGCCGATCGCCCACCGCATCCTCCGCGACGGCTGACGGCCCCGCCGCCCCGGCCGGCCGGGGCCCGGCTCCGCACGGTGGGGCGGCGGGCGCTTTTCGAGTGCGGAGTCTTCCCGGTGGTGACGTAGCATCCGGACGGCAGAAACGCACGCCTGTTCAACGGGGGAGTACCGCACGTGTTCAAGAGATCGACGGCCGTTCCGTCCGGCGCGGCCGTACGGGGGGCGCGGGCGGCCGTGCTGATGGTGTCGGGTGCTCTGGTGCTCGGCTCGTGCTCGCTGGTGGATTCGGCCGCCGGAGGGTCGGAGGCGCCGGCCAAGCCCGTGCGGGTCGAGTCCCGGGAGGACGCGAAGACCCGGGCGGAGCGGGTCCAGGACCACGTGCGCACGCTGACGGGCCTCGAGCGCGATCCGTGGGCCAATTTGGCCGGCTACTTCAGGTGCTCGGGGCGCGGGATGGGCATAGCCGATGAGGGTGAGCCGTACCAGCTCGGCGCGGGGACCCAGTTGAAGGCCGCGGACGAGCAGCGTCCCGAGGTGATCCGGGCCCTGCGGGAGAAGCTCGCGGGTGAGGGCTTCAAGATCGTCTCGAAGAAGTCCGGTGCGGACACCTGGGACTTCGAGGCCGTCCACGAGTCCGACCACTACACCATCACCGTGGGCGGGGTGAAGTCCGGCCAGGGCGTGAGCGTGATGGTCACCCTGCCCTGCCAGGCCCCGCCCGCCGGCGCGACGTCGCCCGCGCCGACGGCCACCGCCTGAGGTCGGCGCGGGACTTGCGGCCGGTCGGCGTCAGTCGCGCAGGACGCTCACGCCGCCGAGGAGGCCCCAGGCGGCGACGTGGACGGTCGGGCCGCCGGGGCGGCTCGGGCCGTCGTCGCTGACCCCGCCGAGGCGGATGCCGCCGACCACCACGCGCACCTCCGGGCGGACCCGCAGCTTCACGCCGCCGATCAGGCTGAGCTTGGTGATCCGCAGCTCGGCGCCGTCGGGGATGTCCACGTCGGTCAGGTCGATGTCGGCGCCGCCGATGAGCGAGGCGGTCACGGTGCGGCTGTGGATCTCATGGCCCGCAAGGCGGTTGCCGCCGAAGATGCTGATCCGGACGTCGGTCTTGTCGCTGTCCGGGGTCCCCGAGTTCGTCATGCCGCCTACCGTAGGGCCCGGCCGTGGCGGTCGGTCAACCACCCCCGGACGGACGGGCTCCCCGACGACCCGCACCGGGGCGGGTCAGGCGGCCGCCCGGCGGGTGAACGTCCGCCAGTGGTCGGCGAGTTCGAGATCGATGCGCGGCGGTACCTGCTCGTCCGGGTCGGTGAGGAGCACCTGGAGCAGGGTCGGGGTCGGCCGTTCCAGTGCCTCCCGGAGCAAGTTCGGCGAAGTCGCCCGGCCGGTCGGTCTCCTTGTGCCGCCGCACCCGGCCTTTGGCGACGAGCGATTCGAGGGTGTTCCGTACGACCTGCCGCTCGGCGCACGTCACATGGCGCCGGTCGAACCGCCCCCGGAATTTCCCGCGCGCCGTCGGCGGGCCGCCCCGTAGGATTCCCGATCATGCTTTCCAGACGACTGGCCGGAGTACTCGTCGGCGCCCTCGCCCTCACCGCGGCCTGCACCGGCTCACCGGCCCCCGACCGGGCCGCCCGCCCCGCCACCTCCGGTCCTGCCGGCTCCGTCCCCGCCGCCTCCGGGTCCGCCACCTCGGGCACCCCTTCCTCGGGCCCCACTTCCTCCGGCGCCACCGCCGAGGCCCCCTCGCCGAGTGCCCCGGCCACGCAGGAGCCCCCGCCCGACGCGAACCCCGCCTACACGGCCAGGGTGCAGGCCATCCTCCCGTACGACGTCCAGGCGAGTTGGTGGAGCTGGGCCGCCTCGATCGAGCAGGCCCGCAACCCCGTCCTCGACCGCGACGGCCACCTCTGCGGCCAGGGGCAGAAGGCCGACCTCTGGTTCCTCGCCGGCACCACGGGCGGAGCCGTCACACGCTCCTGCACCGTCCCCGCCGACATGCCGGTCATCTTCCCCGTGGTGAACCTGAGCGGCGGCCGGACCGACTGCCTGGACTTCATGACCGCCGCCCAGGGCAGCGCCACCCTGGACGGCCGCGCCCTCTCCGTGGAGACGATCGAGCCGACCCTGATCAGGTTCGACACGGTCAAGGGCAACCCCTTCACCAACGGCTCAGGGGAGGTCTACCGGTACGCCTGCGGCCTGTGGGTACGGCTGGAGCCGCTCACCCCCGGCCGCCACGAGCTCAGCGTGCGGGGCAGCGCGGGCGGTTTCGCCACCGCCGCCGACTACCACCTCCAGGTCGGCCGGTCCGCGCCCACCGGCGCCTCCTGAGCCCCGCGGCCCCGGCGCCTCTTGAGCCCCGCGGCCCCGGCGCCCGGCGCCCGGCCGTGCCGCGGCCCCCGCCCCGGGCACGGCGTCGGGACTTTCCGTCAGGGCTTCCGGCCGCGGCCGCCGTCCAGTCGGCACAGGTGGAGCGTGCCCCGCGGATCGGCGGGGAACGAGTGGTCGAGCGTCCAGCCCTGTTCGGCGGCCACCCGCAGGACGGCTGCGGCGCCCGCGCCCCGGAAGTGCCAGGTCCTGACGCTGACCCGGCGCAGGACCCGGCCCGCCCCGTCGAACCGGTAGGTGTCCCTCCTGCGCTCGTGCGCCGACTCGGCCCGGAAGCGCCTCTCCAGGTACTTCCGCAGGTGACGCCCGTACGCGCGCGGGCTGCGGACGAGCTCCAGGAGGCGCATCCGCGGCGCGAGGACGAGGGTGAGCAGCGGCACCACCACGCGGCACCGCATCGGCCCCCACGGCGTGCCGGGCGCGGGCGGCGGCCCGTACGGATCGGGTACGCCGGCCTGCTCCGGTGGCGGAATGCGGCGGAAGAAGTGCAACTCGCCCTGCACCGACCTGCTCCTCGCCCAGTCCACCGACCAGCCGTGCCGCTCCGCCAGCTCCTCGACCCGCGTCGGGGCGAGCCCGCGGTAGTGGTGACGCCCGAGGCCCGTGACCGCCCGCCGCACACCGCTGGGCGGCAGCTCGGCCGGGCCCCAGCCGCTCTTCCTCTCCGCGCGGGCGAAACGGTCCTTCAGGAGCCCTTCGGTGAACGGCTCCCAGTCCTCCGGCCTGCCGTTCCACTCGACCCGCAGGCGGCGCCAGGAGATCCCGGCCCGCGACAACCCGACCAGCATCGTGGCCGGAGCGCCGACCTCCGTACTACTGCCGCCACCGCCGCCACCGCTGGAAACCATCCAGACCAGCAGGGCCACCAGGCAGATCACGAGCAGGAATCCCAGCGGAACGTAGAGGAACTGCAGGACGAACTGCGCCGCCAGGCCGACCCGTGTTCGTCGCGGCGCCGCCGTGTGGGCGGGAGTCGTCCAGGCCCGGACCGGACGACTCCCGCGGGTCCGGGTCGATCCCGGTCTGTCCGAACCGCCGTACGGCGTGGCTGCAGGCATCGATTCCGTCCCCCCGGTCGTGTGTGCCTGGAGCAGCTCTGCCCGTCCTGCGGGACGCCAACCATCCTGTCTCACAACCGAGTTCATGGCTCGGCACGGCCGCCCCCTCGATGCGAAAGCTTTGCAGAAACCCGGGAAGTCGATGCCTGGACCCCGGCCCGGAGTCCGTGGCACCGTTCGAACGAGGAAGTTCAACTCACCGAGGGGGACGTGAAATGGAACTCCGCACCCGGATTCGTGCCGGCCTCACCGCGCTCGCCGTGGCAGCCGGCGGCCTGACGATGGCGGTCGCCGGCCCGGCGACCAGCGCGCACGCATGTGGACTGTCCCAGCTCGGCCCGACCCGCTACATCTGGAGCGGGGGTCACACCGTCGGCACGTTCTACCTCGCGTGGGACTCGTGCAGCTCCGGCGCCTACACCGAAGCCCACATCACCAATACGAACTGGACCAGGGCCAACGGCTTCATCGAGGTGCGGAACTCCTCCGGCGGCGGCTACGAGTACGGACCGGCGTCCCCGACGGTCGTGTGGGACGGGACGGCCTGGTGGGACTCGTTCTACCCCGGAACGAGCAAGCTGTCGATCTACTCCAACCCCTCCAGCGACCGCCTCTACTACGGCCTCGCCGAGTTCAGCGGCTGCTCCCGCGAGGGCCACACGCCGGAGTGGAACTTCTCGAACGGCTCGGTCGTCAACAGCGGCCAGGACATGCTGTGCTGAACGAGCCGCAGGCCGTCTGAGCTGAGACGGCCCCGGTGTCACACCAGTGCCGTTGGCGGTCCCTGGCAGCTTCAAGGCCGGCAAGGCGACGGCCTTGGCGTCCAGGGCTGCGATCTCGGCCTCGATGCGTTCCTCCTTGTCGATCAGCCGGTCGTAGCTCATGGCCTGATGCTTGGAGGCGCGGCCCATTGTGGAGGCCAGCCGGAATACGCCGGAAACGTGCCGTAGGCCGTCTGCGGTGGTGATCTGAAGCTCTCTGGCCCACCGGCGGATCACCCGTTCGTGGGTTCTTCTGATGATTCGCGGCGGGGTGGCTGGGGCTTCTTCGCTGGTCATGTGCTTGTGGTGTCTGTGATCGACTCGGCTGCGTGTGCTTCGTATGAGTGAGCGGCCGGGATCATGCGGCGCATGGCTTCGGTGGAACGTACCGCGTATCCGCGGTTCAAGCGCACGATCTCCTCTCGCGAGTTGCACGAGGCGTTCACCCCCGGCACGGCCGAGGTGGCGTGGACGCGAGGCAAGGCGCGCTCGCCGGAGCATCTGCTGGCGCTGGTAGTGCTGCTGAAGAGCTACCAGAAGCTGGGCTACTTCCCGGATCTGGGCGAGGTGCCGGAGTTGGTGGTCGGGCATGTGCGCGGTCTGCTGGAGCAGGACGAGAGCGTGTCACCGCGGCACGACTCGGTGCGTACGGCTGCGCGGCAGCGGGACTTCATCCGTGAACGGATCGGCGTGGCCTACGACATGGAGAAGGCCCGGGAGGTCGCTGCAGTGGCGATTAGGGAGGCCGTGCAGACCAAGGACAACCCGGCCGACCTGATCAACGTGGCGCTGGAGAAGCTGGTCAAGGCGAGGATGGAGCTGCCCGGCTACAGCACGCTGGACGAGATGGCCTCGGCGATCAGGACTGAGGCGAACGAGGACTTCTTCGCAGCGATCGTGTCGCGGATGGACGAGGTCGACCGCGCCCGGTTGCTGGGACTGCTGCGGGTGCCTGCGGGCGGTCGCAGCAGGTTCGACGAGCTGAAGCGCCCGGAGAAGGCGCCGACGGTCTCCCACCTGCGCGAGCACCTTGCCCACCTGGACAGGCTGGAAGCGATGGGGGCGACGGCGACATGGCTTCAGGGGGTTCCGCCGGGGAAGGTGGAGCACTTCGCTGGGCAGGCGAAGGTGCTGGACGCCGCCGAGATGTCCAAGGTCGGCATGGTGAAGCGGTTTGCGCTGCTGGCGAGTCTGTTGCACATGGCGAAGGTGCGGGCCCGGGACGAGCTGGTGACGATGCTGTGCAAGCGCATGGGGTCGATCACGAAGAAGGCAAAGGAGGATCTGGAGAAGATCCGTGAGCGGCACCGGGCGGAGTCCGAGCGGCTGATCGCGGTGCTGGGCGAGGTGCTGGAGGCGGCCAGGGACGCGGTCGGCTTCGACGGGGAGTCGGTCACCATCCCCACCAGTGCCCGCAAGCAGAACGCGGTGCACGCCGAGTGCGGCAAGACGGTGCTGGAGCGGCTGGAAAAGGCCGGCGGGCTGGCCAAGCTCTCGGAGGACCACGAACTGGTCTCCGCCCACCACGGCGACAACTACGCGCCGCTGATGCGGCGGCACTTCCGCAGCCACCGTAAGGTTCTGCTCGACCTGACCGAGACCTTGTCGATGGTCGCCACCTCCACCGACGACACGGTGCTCCAGGCGGTGGGGTTCTGCCAGGCCATGCGGCACCGCGGCAGCCAGTGGGTGCCGGTGACCTACACAGTCGCCCAGGAGGACGGGACCGAGAAGACGAAGACGGTCTCGGCCGACTTCGCCTCGCAGATGTGGCAGCGCATTCTATTCTGCAAGCACAAGCCGGGGAAGATCAACCGGCGGCACTTCGAGGTGTGCACACTCTTCTACCTCACCCAGGAGCTGCGGACCGGAGACGTGGCGGTCATCGGCTCGGAGTCGTACGCCAACCTGCACGACCAGCTGCTGTCCTGGCAGGCGTGCGAGCCGCTGGTTGCCGACTACTGCGAGCATGCTGGGCTGCCCGCCACCGCCCCGGCGTTCACCGCGGCGCTGAAGCAGAAGCTCACCGCCACAGCCGCGAAGGTGGACGCCGGGTACCCGGACAACGCGGACCTGACCATCGACACCGCGTCGGGGAAAATCGTGCTCACCCCGCGCAAGGGCAAAGACCGCCGCACGTCCGCGCAGGACCTGGAGGCGGAGATCCTGCGCCGGCTGCCGGAGTGGAGCCTGCTGGACGTGCTCGCCCGCACGGCGTACTGGATCCGGTGGTGGCGGCACTTCGGCCCGGCCTCCGGAAGCGATCCGAAGATCCGCGACAAACTCGCCCGCTATGTCCTGACAGTCTTCTGCTACGGGACGAACGCGGGGCCCGCGCAGGTCGCCCGGCACATGCGGCAGAAGGTCTCGGTGCACGAGCTGTCACTGGCGGGCAATCAGCACATCACCGCGGAAAAGCTGAACGCCGCCTCGGCGGACGTGATCGACATGTTCATTCAGCTCGACCTGGCGCACGTGTGGGGCGAGGTCGGCAAGGCCGGGATCGACGGCTCCCAGTACGACACCTGGGAGAACAACATGTTGGCCGAGTCCCACATCCGGTATGGGGGATTTGGCGGCATCTCGATGAGGCACGTGTCCGATACCTATATCGCGCTCTTCAGCCACTTCATCCCATGTGGCGTGTGGGAGGCGGTGTATCTGTTCGAGGGCCTGTTGAAGAACCAGTCCGAGGTGACCGTGGACATCGTCCACGGAGACACGCAAGGCCAGTCGCTGCCTGTCTTCGGGCTCGCGCACATGCTCGGGGTGGAGCTGCTGCCGCGCATCCGCAACTGGAAGGACCTGGCCTTCTACCGGCCCAGCGCCACGATGAAGTACCAGCACATCGACCCGCTGTTCGGCGACCCGCAGAAGGACGTCATCAACTGGCGGCTGATCGAGAACCACTGGCAGGACCTCATGCGCGTGGTGCTGTCGATCCGCGAGGGGCGGCTGTCCTCGGCCGCGCTGCTGCGCAGGCTGGGCAACGAGTCCAGGCGCAACCGCATCTACCAGGCGTACCGCGAGCTCGGCCGGGTCATGAGGACGATCGTGCTCCTCAGGTTCTTGTCGGAACCGGACCTGCGCGAGTCGATCCAGGCGATGACGAACAAGGTCGAGGCGTTCCACAAGTTCAGCAACTGGCTGATGTTCGCCTCCGACGTGCTCCAGGACAACGATCCGGACCACCAGGAGAAGACCATCAAGTTCAACGAGCTGCTGGCGAACTGCCTCACTTTTCATACAGCGGTGGACATTACGAAGGTGGCCAATGATCTCATCGACGAGGGGTGGGAGGTGGACCCGGTGGACCTGGCCACCGTCACCCCGTACATCACCAGCAAGACCCGCCGCTTCGGTACCTGGCACCTGGACATGGAGCCGCCCGAGAACGAAGCGGTAGGGCGCCTCCGGATGGCCGCGTGACCGTGCGGTCCATGCCATGAATTGCGCCAGTACAGCCGAAAGGGCACCCGAGCTCCAATGGCGCGCTCTGCAACCACCTTGTCGAAGACGGCCCGCAGCTTCGGCTCACTGTCGGCAGCTGCTTGTCGAAGACCCTATTGCCGGCCGGGGTGAGTCCCTGGCCATGGTGAGCGGCCTTGCTGACGTCCATGCCGAGGAAGACGCTCACGCCGCCGACGTCGGCATCGTGCTCCCAACTGTTTCGGTGTGGTGCTGGCCAGGGAGTCGGAGCCGGCTTGGTGGCGAACTCCCGGCCGTGGATGCACTCGGTCTTGATCAGCATGATCGCGGTCGGGACGGCCATCGGGCCTTGGCGAAGTGCGCAGGCTGGTGGTCACCCCTAGCGTGGAAGGGGGGAACAGTGCAAGAGGCCCCCAAACGGTGCTGTGTTGCGTGCACTGCCGAAGGGTACCGACCTTAGCCCCCGAGGTTGGGTGCTCGCGCGCTTCGGCCGCGCTCACGCCGACCCGTCCGACCGACGAAGCCTCGACGGCAGGGACGTTCCGATGGACATCGAAATCATGAAAGCCGCACAGCGCATCACAGCCGGCCAGGCGGTCCGCACCACAGGATCACGCACCGTCACCCCTGCTATCAAGACGGAGGAGTTGCACACCAGTCCGTTCTTCGGGGTTGCGCTGGAAACGGTGAATCAAGGCAACGTCAAAGTTCAAATAAGTGGTGTTTTCACCCTTCGCAGCCTGGGCCCCGATAAGCCCGGCGCGGTTGGCGCGGTTGGCATCGACAGTTCGGGACAGCTCGTCCGCGCTGCAAGTGACAAGTGCGTGAGCGCTCCGAACTGGATCGGTGACTGCGATGATTCAGGCACGGTGACAATCCGCCCCCGTCGCGACACACGCCTGAGCGTGCTCGACTTCGGAGCAGTGGGAAACGGCAAAACCGACGAAGAAGCCGACGACACAGACGCGATCCAAAGCGCCCTGGACTGCGCGATGCGATTCGACACTACTGACGGCAGCGTCGTCTACCTCCCTCCGGGAGACTACCGTATTAAGAAGCCTCTCCGTATCTCGAACGGTTGCATTCTGGAGGGTGCCGGCCTTGCTTATCATGACGAAACCAGCCGCATACTCGCAGATGTCAAATCCGGAAATTTCAACCTCTCTGTCTCGACTAAAATCGGTGAAGTCGGCGGGGGGCCAGCGCGGGAGACCGTTTATTGCGCAATTGCCCTGGTGGGCTATGGGACCGGATTGGCCATGAGGCCCCCTCGCGGGCGGGCGGACTATACCGTGCTTCGTCAGCTCGCCCTCCATTCGATCCCCGCCCAAGGGATGCCTGCCGCCACCCTCCAGGCCCCGCAGATGGATGGCATACGAGTTATGGCAACCGGCGCATGCATCGAGAGAATGAGCGTCGTCAGTTTCAGGCGCAACGGAATAGAGATATCCTCAAGTGAGGTCGCACCGGTGGTTAACGCCAGCCTCGTGCAGATACGTGATTGCCGCCTTACCAGCAATGGCCAAAATGGGCTCGACATCGGCAGCCTGGGCAACGACAATGCCAGTACCATACTAGTTACGAACGTTGATGCCTCATCAAATGGGCGTGATGGAATTTGCGACAATTCGCGCTTTGGGTGCACCTTCGTTTCGTGTCACACTGCAGCAAACAAACACCGAAACATCAGCTGTGAACGCCCGAGTAGTTCCACGTACTCCGTATACCTCGGCTGCTACGCCGAGATTGATGCACCAGCGGTATTCAAGGGGCCCATCGCTGTAGTCGGAGGGGACATGGACATCACCCCCGACTCAACGTACTGGGGCTTCGGCCCCGTCCGTGGAGGACATGGACCCTCTGCCCTGAAAGTGCTCAATAACTTTTCCAAAGTGCAATTGTATCGGGCCGTCTCCGGCGGGATCGACATCGACAAGGGCGAGCAGAAGACGGGCGGGATCCTAGACAACGGGATACCTTCCAAAGCGCAAGGATACCTATATGAAGCGCAGAATTCCGGGCGTACAGGCGGGGTTGAGCCTGATTGGAACACAACGAAAGGGAGCCTGACGCAAGATGGCACACCAAATGGCGGTGTGAAATGGCTGTGCTTGGGTAAACTGGAGCCCAAGATCGTAACGTCCAACATTCTCGGAAGTAATGTGGATTCCACGATCATTCAGGATATTCAGTCTGTGACGATGGACGGCAAGTTGCAACCCGCGGGGGATTCTCTCTTCCGCACCCAAGTCCAGACAGGTCCCCCGGGTATCAAGGGCAGGGTTGAAGCGTCCCTTCTGAGTCATGGATTTCCTTTCCATACGTACTATCAAACCGCGTACGAAAACGGTCCGTTGCCCGGCGCGCTGATGCTTCCGGAAGCATGGATTGGAAATTATGATACTTTTAAAGGTGAGCGGCGAATCTGCGTTGTTTATAGCGGAACTCCCTTCGATGCCTCTGTGGGTAGCTGCAACTTCTACAGCCCGGGTGATCTGATCCTCAATGCCCTCGATAATAAAACGCGCCGAGGCCCGATCGGGTGGGCGGTACGGGCTGCGTGTGGAAAGGGGGAACTGGCTAGTGCCTGGACTCGAGGGAAGCACTACCGCATAGGGGAAACCGTCAGGCCGACGCACGCCAATCACTTCCTGTATCGGCTGACCGCCTACATCACCGATGGCCCGGTGGACCCGGGGCTCAATGTCTCCGGTGAGCAGGATCCCTGGGACAATAACCCCCAGAGCGTTGGAAGCTTGACTACCGACAATCACCTAGTTTGGCAGACGCTCTACGACTTGGATGATCTTGCAAACCAATGGTGCATTGAACCGCTTCCACAGCGCGCGGAAAAACAGACGGACTCGAATGCGGAGGACTTTCGCAAGCTGAGGGAGGATTTCAACGCACTTCTTGCCAAGATGAGAAAGGCGAACCTGTTGGAATAGGCGGAGGCGCGGACGGAACTGATATCGGGGATGCCGCATCTCATCGAATCCGACAGTGGGTCAGCTGAGCGTGGTGAACGTTGACGACGCAGCGGGCCGGTGGCGCTTCGAAGGCGGCGAGTGTTCCAGGATGACTCCCGTGCCGGAGGTGCTGGCCGAACTGGCGGCGGCGCGGGCGGACGAGATGGACGCCGACACCGTCAACCGCGAGCTGTCCATCGCGCGCAAGGCGATCGGCTGGTGGCAGCGCCAGGGCTGGATTGAAGGCGATCCCACGATCGGCATCGAGCGGCGGCCGGCGCCGCCGGACCGCACCAAGGCCCTAGCGGAGAATCAGATCGCTGCCCTGTGGCGCCTGGACGTCTCACTGCGTGAGAAGACCGCCGCACGGGCCGACGAGGTCCTGTGCCTGAACGTGGAGGACCTGTACCCGCAGGACAAGCGCGGCAAGATCACCGCCAAGGGCGGCGCGACCGAGTGGATCCCACTGGCAGTCCGGCCGCGGGTTCGCCGGTGAACATCCACCCCCACGTCGTCAGCGAGATCCGGCAGATCCGCGCGGAGGACTTCGCGATGCCCGCGCCGGTGAGATACCGCTCGACCGCCGCGGTGTACGACGCCGGCGGGGCGGACAGCGGCACCACCCGGGCGCGCGGCAACCGAAGCACGCCCCCGGCCCCGAGTTCGGTCACTGGTTCGATCGTCACGCTCGCCCCGCCCCACTCAGCGCTGCCGCAGTAAATGCGTATACCTCACCCCGGTGGCCGGAACACCCCGCCGCAGGTCGTGGTGATCACGGTAGAGGCCCTGCCGCAGTAAATCCGGTATTTACTGCGGAACCACCCTGACGAGCCAACAAGTGCGGGAGGTCCGGTAAGCACAACCGCCGCTCATGCGTCCCTGCACGGTGCCATACCGTCACGACGCGCGTGTGCTCCCATTGGTTGGCGTGGCGTTGCCCGCCTGATCGCCGGCCGCATCCGCGGGCCGCTGTTCCTGACCGGTCGCAAGTCCCCAGTTGGAACCGCGACGCTGGACGTGTGCGAGGAGACCAGCCGGGCCCGGCTCTCCTACCGCCGGGGGGGAGGAGATCTTCGAGGAGTCCACCCGGCTGCTGGCGAACCCGCTTGCCCGGCCCGAGGCCGTCGAGGACCTGGCGGGATGGACATTGCACCAGCTCAGGCACAGTGCGTTGACGCACGACGCGGAGAACGGCACGTCCACGCCGATGCTGCTGGCCCGCTCCCGCCACGCCTCCGTACGGTCCCTGGAACGCTACGCTCGCCCCGGCGTCGACGCGGTCGCCCGGCACGTCGCTGAGTGCGACCCCGCCGCACGCCGTCGGGGTTGATCCCTACGGCACATTTCTGGCGTATTCCGGCTGCCCTTGATTGTGACCGTGCCGAGCCTCTGCGCCGGGTGCAGTGACTGGAGGAACAGCTCGGCGAGGTGCTTCGTGAACCGGAGCGAAAAGGCCTATCAGGAGACAGGGCTCGTCTTCCCGCCCCGGAGATCAGCCCGCTGGGTGCGGGTGGCCGCGGTGTGTGGCCCATTCGTCGGCCAGGATGGCCATGGTGTGTCCGTCGATCCACTCGCCGTCCCAGCACAGAGCATCACGTCTGGTTCCCTCGTGGACGAAGCCGAGCTTCTCGTAGACGTGGCGGGCCCGCGGGTTGAAGGCGAAGACCTCCAGCTCGATCCGGTGCACGCCGACGGCTTCGAAGGCGTGGGCCAGGATCAGTCGGCTTGCCTCGGTGCCCAGCCCCTGGCCGAAGGACCGACGGTCGAACAGACTGATCCGAAACGAGCAGGAACGGTTCTGGACATCAAGGTCCGACAACGCGACCTCGCCGACGCATTCGCCGGTGGTCCGTTCGGCGATCGCCAGGTCCAGCCGATCGGCGTGCTCGGCTCGGGAGCCGTACCAGCGTTCCAACGCTTCGAGGCTGAAAGTCTCGTGGGTGCCGGTCAGCCGATCCGCTTCCGGATCGGCCGCCGCCGCGGCCAGTGCGTCGACCACACGGACCGGACGCAAAACCACGCGCTCGCCGGTGAGAGTCGGTTTCTCAGCGAAGGATATCTCTGTAGACATGACAGCGATCATGACCGCTACCCTTCTGCCATCGTCAACACGTTTACTGACCCAGCAACACCGTCGAACGGGCCGTCAACAGGCTCAAAACACGCCCGAGGAGTGGCCACCCACGACGACGAGCGCGGTGACGTCCACCTCGGCACCGTCACCGCGGCCGCCCTCACCATCCGGCTCCGCACATGACCGGGCGGACACCCCTCAGCCGTCCGCCCGCTTGATCCACTCGTTGTAGCCCAGCGGGTAGTCGTAGCCCGGGCGGTTGACGTCGGCGCTGGTGCGGAAGGCGGTGCCACTGTTGTCGATGCGGACGGTGCCGTGGCGGCTGCCGCTGGACCAGTCCAGGGTGAGGTCCCAGCGGACGTCGTGCGCCTTGGTGTGGGCGGTGACGTAGAAGACCTCCGGGTCGGACTCGTTGACCTTGTACGGGAAGTTGCGCTGGCCGCCCTTGACGGTGACCGTGGGGCTGCCCCGGTCGAGGTCGATGTCGAAGGACTTGGTCTCGACGTCGCCGCCGCAGCCCACGCCCATCGAGTAGTCGTTCCAGGCCAGCGGCGCACCCTTGGCCGCGATCCGCACGTGCAGCGCCTCGAGGACGACCGTGTCCGCTCCGGTGCCCTGGACGGTGAAGGCGATCTGCTGCTCGCCGGAGGAGACCGCGCCGTAGGCGGCGGCCCAGCGCGGGGCGTCGCGTTCGGGGGCGGGCGGACCGACCTGGGCGGGCGCGCTGTTGACGAGGAAGTGCTGGCTGCACTGGTCGGCGTAGACGTACGGGCGGGTGCCGATGGTGAGCGGCGCGGGTCCGTCGGTCGGCTGGGCGGCGCTGGGGGTGGTGGTCGGGCTCGTGGCCGCGGTCGCGCGCGGGGTGGCGGCTGCCGAGGCGGTGTCCGCCGAGCTTGCGTTCCCGGCGGAGGAACCGGTGACGGAGGGCAGCGGTTCCTGCAGGGCCGTCGTGCCCGTCGCCGACGTGCCGGTCGCCTGTGCGCCCGACGCCGTGGCGCCGGCCGCCTGCCGGTCGCCCGAACCGTTGTCGCCGCCCCAGACGCCGGGGCGCACGACGACGACCACGGCGGCCAGCAGCGCGACGGCCGCGGCAGAGGCGATCAGCACGTTGCGGCGGCGCCGTGGCGATCCGGGCTGCGCCAGCAGCTCGATGACCGGCTCCCCGCCCGCCTCCCCTGGCGGGAGTTCACCCGGTTCCGCCGGTTCCGCCCGGTCGGCCTGCTGCGGCGCGACCGGAGCCGGCGTCGGAACCGGTTCCGACGCCGGCTCCGAAGGTTGCGCCTGCACCTGGGCCGACGCCGGCTCCGCGACCCGGTCCGTCCGCCGTCCCCGGGCCGCGTCCGCCAGGATCCAGCTCCGGTGCAGTTCCACCAGCTCGTCCGGGGTCGCCCGGCACAGCCGGGCGAAGCGCTCCGCCGCCATGTACTCGTTGGGCAACGCCGTGCCGCTGCAGTAGCGGTGCAGCGTCGACGTGCTCATGTGCAGCCGCTTGGCCAGCGTCCCGTAGCTCAGGCCCGAGCGGGTCTTGAGTTCCCGCAGCAGCCGCGCGAACTCCTCCGCCTCCGCGGCCCCCGTGTCCTGTGACACCTGTCCCCTCCGTTCCCCCGGCGTCCCGTGTTCCGGCGTTCCAGGCCCGTTCCGCCCCCGCTGGTCAGAGCCGTGTTTGCCGTTCCACCCTACCTATCGCGCCGTCAGGCGCGTTGGCCGGGACGGGTCGGCCCGCAGGCTTCGGCCATCGAGTCCCGGCCATCCGGTCGACGCACCACCCACGGAGCCCTTACCGTCCCGACGACCTCGCGCGGAAAGCCGGCTTCACCCCGTGCTGATGCCCGATGCCCCACGCCCCGTCACGTTCCGCATCGAAGTCCGCGGGCGAGGAGTGGAGTTCCACACGGCCGGAACACCGACTGTGTCGTCGAGCACGTCCCGCAGCCCGCACTCCTGGATCGCGCCGGCCCTTGCAAGGTGCCACCGCATGGTCTGCGCATGACCTCGGACCGCCGCTCGGCGTTCGGCTGACAAGTCGGGGTGTTCCGCGGCGGCTTCGGTAGCTTCGGTCCAGGAGCGGAGGACCTCGACCGGACGCCGGTGCCCGCAGTCGATCTCGCTGCCCGAGTGGTCGTGGACGGTGGGTTCGTCGCCGATGTTCACCCACACGCTGGCGCCCTGGTCATGGAAGACGACCTCGAACGGCGCTTCGTCGGGATCCGGGTCCTTCGGAGTGCCGGTGACGACCGTGAACTTCTCGTCGGGTTTCATCCAGTAGTCCGCGCCCCCACGGTTCGACCCATATTCCCAGAGTCTTCTCGGTGTCGTTGCTCAGTCTGATCTTCGGCATGGCCGCAGCTTAGGAGACCCGCTCAGGGCTGCGGCACGAGCGGCGCCGGGCCGCTGGAGAGGACGCCGAGGACGTCGAAGGCAGGTGAACCGGCTCGGCTTGAGCCCGGACGAGCAGCCCGCCGCCATGAACCGGCCCTCCCGCCGCATGATGCGGCGGGACCGGTCCTCGCGGGCTGGGCGGCGGGGCTCAGGTGCAGTGGTAGGTGAAGGTGGTGGTGGCGGTGCGGGTGGTCGGGGCGAGGAGTTGCAGGGTCGCGGTGGCCTGGAGTGCGCCCTGGCCCTCGAAGCTCCAGCGCAGCACCAGGTCGGTGTGGTGCACGCCGGAGCGGACGTCCTGCGCGATCTCGTCCGAGGTGGTGCCGTCGCTGCGCACCCAGCGGTAGCGCAGCGCACCGGCACCGCCGTTGGTCTCCACGGCGGCGGTGATCACCGCGGTGGCCGCGCAGCCGGGATTCGCCTGGTCGGTCGTCACGGTGACGCCGGTGACGGCCAGGGCCGGTGTGCGCAGGTGGCGCCAGAACAGGAAGGCTGCGAGGGCCAGGAGGAGGACGAGCAACGGGGCCAGCCACCGCCACGTCCGGCGGGGAGGCCGTGGCTGTCCGGCCTCCGGCACCGTCTGACCGTGCCAGGCGGCGGCGGCCCGCGGGGGGACGCCGGGGCCGAAGTGGCGGAACTCGCCCGAGGCGAGCGGGCGTTCCGGCGGCGTGGCGGAACCGGCGGAACCGGCGGAACCGGCGGAACCGGCGGAACCGGCGGAACCGGCGGAGATGGCGCCGGGCGCGGTGGGCTTCGCTTCGGCGTCCTGGGCTTCGGCCGGAGCGGTGGACTCTCCGGTCCGCGTGGATTCGGTGAGGGTGAGGGTCTGCCCGCTCTGCGGTGCGCTGCCCCAGACGCGGGGGTCGAGGAAGGTCGCGCTCTCCGGCTCCGCCTCCTCCTCGTCCGACCCCGCCCTGCCACCGGCACCGGCACCGGCACCGTCACCGGTGAGGCGGACCGTCGCCTCCGCCTCGCGGGACAGCCGGACGGTCGCCTCACCCGCGTCGGCTTCGACGCCCGTACCGCTTCCGGCGGCTGGGTGCCCGCCGAGAACGACGGTCTTGTCCGCGCCCGGGTCGGGCGCGGAGTCGGGGCGGGAGGTGGACATGGCTTCTCCAGGACGGGAACGAGAGCGGGAACAGGAACGGGAGGGACCGGAAAGGAACGGAAGTCGGGAGACCGGGATTCGACGCCGGAGCGTCAGCGGGGCGGATCGCAGAGGAAGGCGGCCGTCTCGGCGGACGTCTTGCCCGGCTTGGCCGCCGCCGGGGTGGTGGTCACGCGCACGCCCCAGGTCGGGAAGGTGTCGGCGGAGCCGAAGTCATGCGCGCGGGTGATGGTGGCGGTGCCGTTCTGCACGGGCACCGTGTCGGTCGCGACGGTGACCGCTCGGCCGCCCGAGCTGTGGTACCAGCTGAACGTCAGGGTCCCGCTGCCGGCGCCCTGGGCGGTCACCATGACCGTCGCGGTCAGGCTCCAACGTCCGCTGCACGAAAAGGAGTTCAGGGTGACCGAGCCGACCGTCAGGGTGGCGGGGGCGACCGTCGGGCTCGGGCTCGGGCTCGGCGGGGTGGTGACCGGGGGCGATGCCGGCGCGGCCGTGGTGGGGCCGGGCGCGACAGGGGCGGACGGTGCGGCCGGCCCGCCGGGGGAGGACTGGCTCGGCGCGGCCGGTGCCGTGGGCGCCTTGGTGGTCGACCCGGCGGTGGGGGTGCCGCCGGGTGTGCCGGCGGTGGCCGTGGGCGAAGCCGTCGGGGAGGCGGCGGAGGCCGTCGGGCTCGGCGTGGAGCCGTCGCCGCTCGGGGAGGGGGAGGCGCCGCCGTCCGTCGGCTGCTGCGGGCCGAGGCTGGTGGTCGCCTCCGGGGAGGCTGCGCCGACGACCGTCCGGGCACCGCCGCCGGTGGCCCCTGCGGCCGCCAGGCCGGCCAGCGTGGCCAGGGTGAGGGCACCGGCCGCGACGCCGGTGAGGGCCTTGCCGCGATTGCGCCGGAGCACCCCGTGCCGGGCCGAGACCCGGCGCAGGACCCCCTGGGCCACAGGATCCGCGCCCTGCGGGCCGAGCGCGCTCGAAGCACCGGGGGAGCCGGAGGAGCCCAAGGAGCCCAAGGAGCTCTGGGAACCCAGGGAGGTGTGGGCCAGCGAGGTGGCGCCCGCGGCCGCGCCGGCGCCGGGCAGCAGTGCCGCGAGCAGGGCGAGCAGGGCCAGGAGGTCGAGGCGGCCCCGTTCCTCCCAGCCCGGCCCGTAGCCGGCCGTCGCGACCGCCTCCAGCTCGCGGACGAACGTGGCCGCGCTGTCGGGACGGGCCCCGGGGTCCTTGGCCAGACCGGCCAGGATCAGCGGCCGGACGAGGTCGGGCGCGAGCTCGGCCGGGATCGGCGCCTCGGCGTGCTGGACGGCGAGTTCGGCGATCGTGGCGCCGTCGAAGGGACGGGCACCGGTGAGGCACTCGAAGAACGTGACGGTGGCGGCGTAGACGTCCCCGGCCGGGGACGCCGGGCGGCCCGCCCACTGCTCGGGCGGCATGTAGGCGGGGGTGCCGGAGACGTCGCGGTCGTCGCCGCTGGGCACCGCGATGCCGAAGTCGACCAGCTTCGAGAGGCCGGCCGCGTCGACGAGCACGTTGGCGGGCTTGTAGTCGCGGTGCACCACCCCGGCCTCGTGGGCGGCGGCCAGGCCCAGCAGGGAGCCCTTCAGCACCACCAGGGCGGCCTGAGCGGTGGTGGCGCCCTCCGCACGCAGCAGGTCGCGCAGGGCGATGCCGTCCACCAGTTCCATCACGATGGCGGAGCCCCGCGCGCCCTCCACGTACTCGTAGAGCCGGGTGATGTGCGGGGAGTCGATCCGGGCGAGGACCTCGGCCTCGGCGCGCAGCGCCGGCGTGCCGACGCGGTCGTGGAGGTACTTGATCGCGACCGGGGTGCCGGTCTCCAGGTGGTGGGCGAGCACGACTCGGCCGCTGGCCCCGGCGCCGAGTTCGCGGTCGTGGAGGTAGCCCGGGAGCTCCCAGGCCCCGCGCGCGTCCTCGGGTCGGGCGTCCTCGGCCGGGGTGTCCCCGGTCCGGGTGTCGTCAACCCGGGCGTCCTCGGCCCGACTGGCCTCGCCCGGGGCGGTGGAGGGCGTTTCGCCCCCGCCGGGTCTGTCGCCCTGCTGCGTCCGGTCGTCCATCGTCTGCTGCTCCCCGCTCCGTGTCGTGCCCGCCGTGCGCCACCGCCGACTGTGCCTGCCGGCGCGGCACCCTACGGCACGCCGACCGTCGACGAGGACGCGCCCCGTGGACACCGGGTTCCCGGCCGCCGGTGGCGGATGCCGGCGGCTCGAGTGCTTCGCACACAGCGTGCCAACTCGGCAGGCAGCAGGCAGCGGCAGCGGGCGTCACGCGGTCGGCAGGCCGCTCGCCATGCCGTCCCGGTACCAGAAGATCGACGAGGTCAGCGGGGCCGGGTCGTTCGCCTGGAGCTGCCTCGACAGGTCGATCATGAAGCGGATAGACGCCTTTTCGACAAAGGTCCACTCATTCGAGCGCAGCCTGTTCGAGGGTGCCCGCTTGCCTTGGCGGTAGGGGGAGCCCATGGGCATGGTGACGGCGTTGGCGCCGGTTCGGGCGGTGGTGGGTTCGCGTGTCTCTGACACGCACGAGGACGAGGGCAAGGTCTCGCACCTGGTGCAGGCGGAGTCAGCGACCGGCACGCGCTGGCGAAGGAGTGGGAGATCGTCGGGTCTTTCGAGGACCTGGACGTATCTGCTCAGATCACGCCGACCGGGCGTTCCGGTCGGCCAAGGACTGCGCGGACCTCGCCCACTGGGCGGAGGAGAACCACAAGGTCCTGGTCTTCACCGACGACGGCATCACCCTCGACTACCGGGAGGGCCGCGAGTCGTCCTTCGGGAACGAGCCGGCCAAGACCTCCCTGATGCTGGCGTCGACCTTCGCGGAGATGGAACTCAAGCGGATCAAGGCCCGCGTGACGGCCGCGCACAAGCACCTGCGCAAGACGGACCGCTGGGCCGGCGGGCAGCCGCCGTACGGGTACGACCGCCCCGGCGGCGGCCGCACCCTGGAGCCGGACCTGGTCACGTCCGAGGCCGTCCTGTACTTGGGCAAGCTTCCTCTGGAGGGGCAGAGCCAGTGGATGACCGCCACGGCCCTGGAAGCCGCCGGCTTCGACACCCCCGCGACCCACGCGTACAAGAACCAGGGCGACACGTACACGAGCAAGCGCAAGACCGCGCCGCCGAACCACGGGAACCCCACCAGCGTGGGCATCTCTCCTCCCCCGTGCTGCCTTGGGGAGTAACCCCCGCGAGCGCGGGGCCGACCGCCTCGAGTACTGGTACCTCAACCGCGGGACAGAGTAACCCCCGCGAGCGCGGGGCCGACTCGCAGCCCTTCACCGGGTTCCAGCGGATCGTGGAGCAACCCCCGCGAGCGCGGGGCCGACGGCGTCGAGGATGTCCCAGCCGCGGAAGACGAGGAGCAACCCCCGTGAGCGCGGGGCCGACAGGCCGCGGGCGGCGCCGCCGTCGCCCTGCTCGTCTGTGGGCCGGAGCAACCCCCGCGAGCGCGGGGCCGACAGGGCCTCGCACACCTCCTCGACCACGCGGGCGGAGCAACCCCCGCGAGCGCGGGGCCGACGCCGAGTCGCCGAGCACCGTGCCGGCGAAGTGGGAGCAACCCCCGCGAGCGCGGGGCCGATGTCGGCAAGGACGCCGGGCACCGTCCAGTTCAGGAGCAACCCCCGCGAGCGCGGGGCCGACTTCGGGACGGCAATCGTGATGGTGGTGGACCAGGAGCAACCCCCGCGAGCGCGGGGCCGACAACCTGCGTCGGGATCTTGCCCTCACCGAGGCGGAGCAACCCCCGCGAGCGCGGGGCCGACTGCAGATCCTGGGGGACCCCGAGGCCGCTGCCGGAGCAACCCCCGCGAGCGCGGGGCCGACTGCTTCCAGAGATCCCGGGAATGCGTCTTGAGGGAGCAACCCCCGCGAGCGCGGGGCCGACACGTCCCGGGCCGACGTCCGGAAGCCGGTCTTGGAGCAACCCCCGCGAGCGCGGGGCCGACACGGTGGGGATCAGACCGGGGGGCTTTCGTCGGAGCAACCCCCGCGAGCGCGGGGCCGACCGGCCGCCGAGGCCTGGAGTGGTACCCATGGGGGAGCAACCCCCGCGAGCGCGGGGCCGACTGGACGTCGCCACCGCAGCCGGCGTGCTCGACGGAGCAACCCCCGCGAGCGCGGGGCCGACGAGCAGGCCGCCCAGATGACCATGCAGACGCCGGAGCAACCCCCGCGAGCGCGGGGCCGACGCGCCGCCGGCCCTCGCCGTGAACCTCCAGACGGAGCAACCCCCGCGAGCGCGGGGCCGACCACCTGTTCCTCCCCGGGGGGAAACGCAGCCCGGAGCAACCCCCGCGAGCGCGGGGCCGACTACTGGCAGGACCTGACCGAGCTGGTCGCCCGGGAGCAACCCCCGCGAGCGCGGGGCCGACGTCATCTGGCGGGACGTCCGCGTGCACCTGTCGGAGCAACCCCCGCGAGCGCGGGGCCGACGGGCTCGTCGGGGATGGTCTGGCCGATGGTCAGGAGCAACCCCCGCGAGCGCGGGGCCGACGCCGAGCTGGTCTTCCTGGCTGCGGATCCAGCGGAGCAACCCCCGCGAGCGCGGGGCCGACGAGGTGTGTCGAGCACCTCGACGATCAGGCGGAGAGCAACCCCCGCGAGCGCGGGGCCGACCTGAGGAAGAAGTCCGCCTCCGCGCGCACCGAGGAGCAACCCCCGCGAGCGCGGGGCCGACGACGACCGCCCCCAGGAGCCGTACGAGAAGCGGGAGCAACCCCCGCGAGCGCGGGGCCGACAAGTGGCCCGTGCGCGACATCGGCTCCCCGCTGGAGCAACCCCCGCGAGCGCGGGGCCGACGCACTCGCGATGCTGGCACTCATGCGTAAGGGGGAGCAACCCCCGCGAGCGCGGGGCCGACCATTCGTAGGTGAGCGCGACGCTGCGGCGGGCGGAGCAACCCCCGCGAGCGCGGGGCCGACTGGCCGAATGGCTGGGCGGCGCTAATGACTCGGGAGCAACCCCCGCGAGCGCGGGGCCGACGCTCGGGCTCCGCCCGGGACAAGCACGAGACGAGAGCAACCCCCGCGAGCGCGGGGCCGACGCTCGGGCTCCGCCCGGGACAAGCACGAGACGAGAGCAACCCCCGCGAGCGCGGGGCCGACACCCGAACGGCAGTCCCGAGCAGGCCGCAGAGGGAGCAACCCCCGCGAGCGCGGGGCCGACTGTTCTGGAGGCCTGAAACAGCGGCCGAACCAGGAGCAACCCCCGCGAGCGCGGGGCCGACTACGTGATCGCCGCGATCTCCCGCCACGTGGCGGAGCAACCCCCGCGAGCGCGGGGCCGACGTAGGCGAGGGGGCGCAGGAGGTCGGTGGCGCGGAGCAACCCCCGCGAGCGCGGGGCCGACGTCCCCGGCGACTGGTCGGACTTGGAAGTCGAGGAGCAACCCCCGCGAGCGCGGGGCCGACCCAAGGGTGTTGCCTCCTCAGGCCGCGATGGGGGAGCAACCCCCGCGAGCGCGGGGCCGACCGGCGGACGGGGGTGCGGAGGCGCTCGGCGGTGGAGCAACCCCCGCGAGCGCGGGGCCGACTCGATCAAGCTGCCGATGATCTTCGACCCCGCGGAGCAACCCCCGCGAGCGCGGGGCCGACGCGGCGCGCGCGGCCTTCTGGGCATCGGTCAGGGAGCAACCCCCGCGAGCGCGGGGCCGACGACACGGCCACGGCGGACGGCCGGCCGCCGGAGGAGCAACCCCCGCGAGCGCGGGGCCGACTCCCCCTGCAGCGATCGGTCGAGGAGGCCCGCGGAGCAACCCCCGCGAGCGCGGGGCCGACTCGGCGATCTGCTGGGCCAGCGTGGGCGTGCTGGAGCAACCCCCGCGAGCGCGGGGCCGACCCATCAGCGCGTCTCCATCGGGGTTGAGGGTGGGAGCAACCCCCGCGAGCGCGGGGCCGACGCTGGGGCTGGCTCATCGGGCGTCTCCGGCGAGGAGCAACCCCCGCGAGCGCGGGGCCGACTCGGCGGCGGAGATGGAGAACAGGACGTTGCCGGAGCAACCCCCGCGAGCGCGGGGCCGACACGATCGCCCGGACGTCCATCTCCGCGTCGGAGGAGCAACCCCCGCGAGCGCGGGGCCGACGACGTCGCGAACGGGGCGGGCCGGCGGGAGTGGGAGCAACCCCCGCGAGCGCGGGGCCGACCGTCGTCACCATCACCTTCGAGCTGCAACGGCCGAGCAACCCCCGCGAGCGCGGGGCCGACTCGGCCGCCAGCTCGGCCGCCTCGGCGGCGGTCGAGCAACCCCCGCGAGCGCGGGGCCGACGCTTGCTGACCTGCAGCGTTTGGCTTCAGGGGGCGGCGGTTGAGTTAGTTCGATTGGATAGCGCCCGCCCGAGGAGAGGTCTTATTATCCTCATCTTCCTTTGCTTCAAAGCGAGTTGTCAGTGCTGGGTTCTAGGCTCTCGAAGCGTACTCGTACATGGAGGTCGGGACGATGGTCGAGGACCGTTGGCGCTGGTATCCACCGGAAGTCAGGGGCTGGCTGGGAGCCCTATGGGGCAAGTCGGCGGGTCGTGCCGGTGGGACTCCCAACCTTTTACTGTCGCACATGCTGGACACCGCCGCGGTGGCCGAGGTGGTCTGGGACCGCTACATGCCGCCGGTGACGCGGCGGCGCCTGGACGCCCTGGGAGGTGGCGCCGGCAAGGGGCGGCGTCTGTTCGCCTGGTTGTGCGGCATCCATGACTGTGGCAAGGCCACGCCGGTGTTTCAGCAGCTCGACGCCGCCGGCGGGGCCGCGGTCCGCCAGACAGGGCTCACCTGGGACAAGTACGCGGTGAAGGGAGCGCATTGGCGGCATGACAAAGCCGGTGCCCGCGTGCTGAAGGCGCTACTCGCTGAAGCGAGGTGGTCGGAGGAGCAGGTTGGTTGGGTGTGGCCGTTGGTCGCCGGTCACCATGGGCTGATCCCGACACTGGGGCAACTGAGTCCGCCGAAGAGGAACGAGAAGCTGCAGGGAAGCAGTCGGCCCTGGAAGCACGCACAGTCGGCGCTGGTAGAGGTGTTCACCCGGGAGCTCGGCTACGAGGGCGAGTCGCCGCTTACCGGCGTCGAACCTTTGATGGTGCCAAGCCGTGCGATGCAGCTCCAGCTGTCGGGCTTCGTGGTGATGGCGGACTGGATCGCCAGCGACGAACAGCACTTCAAAGGCGTCTCCGACCTGGTGAATGTGACGATGTCTCACGCGCGCAATCGGGCCATGGTGGCGTGGTCGAAGCTCGAACTGCGTGGTGGATGGGGAGCATTGGCCCTTCCGGGCCCGGAGATGTTCCGGGACCGCTTCGGCCATGGGTCCAGGCCTTCACAGGAGTTGGTTCTCGATGTAGTGCGTCGTATGGGCCGGCCGGGCCTGGTAGTCGTCGAGGCGCCGATGGGGGAGGGGAAGACGAAGGCTGCGCTGGCGGCGGCCGAGCTGATGGCCGCGCGACACGGCGCGGACGGGGTGTTCCTGGGTATGCCGACCCAGGCCACCGCGGACCCGATGTTCACCCAGTTCCGGTCATGGCTGCGAGAGGTCGAGGACGGCCTGGAGGACCAGGTCGCTCTGCTGCACGGCAAGCGGACGTTCAACAAGGAGTGGCGCGGCCTGCTGGACGGCGCGGGAGATTGGGGGCAGGACGCCGACTCCCGCTACTCGTCAGTGGGGGAAGACGAGTTCGGCATGCGGACCGACTGCTTCGACGGCTGCGAGGACGGGGAGCGCAGGGCTCCCGCCGAGTGGTTCCTCGGCCGCCGCCGTGGTCTGCTCAGCCCGTTCGCGGTCGGCACCATCGATCAGCTCCTGTATGCCGCGACCCGCACCAAGCACGTGATGCTCCGGATGGCCGGTCTGGTCGGCAAGGTCGTGATCCTGGACGAGGTCCATGCCGCTGACGTCTACATGTCGCAGTTCCTGCTGGAGGGCCTGTGGTGGCTCGGGCAGGCCGGAGTACCGGTGCTGCTGCTGTCGGCGACCCTGCCGCCGGACCAGCGGCGCCGCCTGGTTTCCGCATACCTGGCCGGGGCGCAGTCGGCCGAGGCCTCGGCGGTGCTGGAGCTTCCCGAGCCACCGGGCTATCCGAGCGTGACAGCGGCCTGGCTGGGGTTGGATGCGCGGCCGGAGCTGTTGGTCGAGAGCACCGAATCCTGGCGTGACGACCTCCGGGTGCGGGTCGAGGTGCTAGACGAGCCGCTGGCGCGGACCGATTCCGGAGCCGCTCGGGGCGACGCTGGGGTCGCGGACGTTGCTGTGGTCGAGTACCTGAGGGAGCGTCTGGTCGACGGCGGATGCGTTCTGGTCATCCGAAACACGGTGGCCCGAGCCCAGTCCACGTTCGAGGCCCTTTGCAAGGAGTTCGGTGCCGATGTCCGACTGCTGCACGGTCGCTTGCACGCGGGCCATCGCGCCGACCGCACGCAGGAGGTGCTGAAACTCCTCGGACCGCCGGGGGAGGGATCGGAGCGCCCTGACCGGCTGATCGTCGTCGCGACCCAGCTCGCGGAGCAGTCCTTCGACGTCGACGCCGATCTGCTGATCACCGACCTCGCACCGATGGACCTGCTCCTCCAGCGCATCGGACGCCTTCACCGCCACGACGGTGTGAAGCGCCCCGACCTGCTGTCCCTGCCCACCGTCGCCGTTACCGGAATCCACCTTGACGACGACAGCGTGCCGCACGTCCTGCGGGCCTCCGAAGGGATCTACGGCCGCTACCTCTTGCTGCGCACGGCCGCTGAGGTCGAGCGGGCGGCGAAGGCCGGGGGCACCTGGAGTATCCCCGGCCAGGTGCCGGATCTGGTCGCTCGCGTGTACGGCACCGATCCTGTCGTCCCGGCTGGGTGGACCGAGGCTGAGGCGCAGGCCCGGCAGGACTGGGAGGCACGGCAGGCCAAGCGTCGTGCGGAAGCCGCCCAGTTCGTGCTGACCCGCTCCGGGGATCACGGCGCGCAGACCTTGGCCGGCCTGCACTTCGGAGCCCAGGGCAGGCTGACGGAAGGGCAGTTCGAAGCGCTCGTCCGGGACGGGGACCGCAGCGTCGAGGTCGTCTTGGTGCGCCGAACCGACCGCGGCGTCCACACGATGGCGGGCCGCAGGCTCGGGCCTTGCGGCGAGGTCGCGGCCGAGGTGGTGGACGACGTTCTCGCCGGGACGGTGCGCCTCCCTGCCAAGCTGACCGTGGTGGCCGAGCAGACGCTCCGTCCGCTGGCGGGCTGGCGCGATCATCCGTGGCTGCGGTACAGCCTGGCACTCGAACTCGACGAGCACGGCGCCGCGGTCCTCGGCGACTTCCGACTGCGCTACGACGACCTGATCGGCCTCGTGGTGAGCGGAGGACGCCCGTACCGGTAGAGCGCGTGGGCGGAACGGACGGATTGCCGTTCCGCCCACGCGACCCCAACCCCGCGAGCGCGGGGCCGACTTGCAGCCGGAGCCGGCTCGCAGACAGAGCCAGGGGCCATCCCCGCGCACAAATCCCGTGGGGCCGAGGGCAATTCAAGCATTCACCCCACAACAGACCTTCACCGGTGCCACGATGAACCAGCAACAAGCTAGACAAAGCTAGTTGGGAGAACAGCCCGTGCTTGGGTACAACCTCGTCGACGAACCGTGGCTGACGGTACGACCGATCGGCGGCGGTCCTCCCGTGAAGCTGGGGATCGCCGAAGCTTTGGCCCGGTCCCACGATCTTGCGGGCTTGGTCGTGGAGTTTTCCACCCAACTGCCGGCCGTCCTGCGCCAGGTCCTGCTGCCCGTCGTCGCCGACGCCACCGGAGCACCTCAGACTCTCCGGCAGAAGGGCGAACGGCTCGCGCAGAAGGGCGGATTCACGAAGGAGGAGCTGGACAGCCTCCGGACCTACCTCGACGAGCACCACGCGAAGTTCGACCTCTTCGATCCCGAGGGCCCCTTCGGGCAGGTCGCCGGGCTGCGCACCGCCAAGGGCGAGACGAAGGGCTCCGCCGCCCTGGTGGCGACCGCGGCGAGCGGCAACAACGTCCCCCTGTTCGCCAGCCGTACGGATGCGAACGCGCTCGACCTGACAGCGGCCCAGGCCGCCCACTGGCTCGTGCACGCCCACTGCTGGGACACCGCGGCGATCAAGACTGGCGTCGTCGACGACCCCCAGGTCAAGGCGGGCAAGACGACCGGGAACCCGACCGGCCCGCTCGGCCAGCTCGGTGTCATCGTCCCGACCGGGCGCACGCTGTACGAGACACTCCTGCTGAACCTCCCGGTCTCCCCACCAGGCACCCTCGGCAGCCCGCAGTGGCGGCGCGGGCCGCACGTCCCCGCGTGGAAGTCCCGTGCGGCCGAGGGTCTCCTGGACCTGTGGACGTGGCAGGCCCGCCGGGTCCGTCTGCTCCCGCACCAGGACGATGCTGGCCAGCTGAGGGTCGCCCGGGTGGTCATCAGCGCTGGCGACCGGCTCGCACCGGTGTCCGACTTGGAGCCGCACACCGCCTGGACGTTCACCGCGCCCGCGAAGAAGTCGCCCTCGGCCCTGCCCGAGCGCAGGCCGCGCCGCCACACCCAGGGGAAGGCCGCCTGGCGAGGCCTGGAAGCCCTCCTCGCACCCACCCGCCAAAGGACCGACGGTGCCTTCGAGACCAGCAGCCTGCTCGACCAGGTCAGCGCACTCCAGGAGGACGACCACCTCCCCGCCGACTACCCGCTGCAGGTCGAGACCTTCGGCATGGTCTACGGCACCCAGTCCTCCGTCGTCGAGGACGTCATCCACGACGCCATCCCCCTGCCACTACTCGCTCTCCACCAGGACAGCGAAGCCCACCAGCTGCTCCTGGACGTCGCCGAGCAGGCGGAACGGCTAGCCCAGGCCGTCAACAACCTCTCCGCCGACCTGCGCCGGGCCGCCGGAACCGACCCCATCCCCTGGGACAAGGGCCAACGCCCCGGCGAACTCCTCCTGCACACCCTCGACCCCCTGGTGCGCCGCCTGCTCGCCGGTGTCCGTGACGCCGGAACCGACGAGGACGTCCTGGACCAGGGTCGACTCGCCTGGGAGCAACTCGCCCACCGCCGGGCGTGGGACGTGGCGAACACGCTCCTGCTGGCCGCACCCGCCAATGCCTTTGGCGGCCGCACCCTCGACCAGAGCGGCAAAGCGGGCAAGACACAGACCTACCGGCTCGGCACGGCCGGCGCGAACTTCCGACGCCAAGTCAACGACATCCTGCCCCGCCACGCCGACGCCGTACGGCAAGCGGCCATCGCCAAGGCAGCCGAGACCGGACCCGCCCCCGACTCCGACCCCTTCCCTGGAGCGGACTTTGACTACTGAACACACCACCCCCGCCAAACGGCGCCGGTACTGGGACGACTTCACCGCGCACGACCATACCTGGCGCATCGACCCCCGCACCAAGCAGCCGCGCCGACCGCCCGGCGAGGACCTCGCGGCCATGCGCTCAGGCCTGGGACGCCCCGTCATGGACAGCCCCAAGATGTGGCCCCTCTACAGCTGCGAGGTCAACGACGCCCTCGCGCTGCGCGACGAGGTCTCCGACGAACAGAGGGCCGAACACGCCGCCCTCGCCCTCTACGGCCTCCACCAGCAGAGCCAGTCCACGCCGATGCACCGCCGCGGCGTCAAACTCGGCCAGGCGCTTCGCGCCCTGCGCCGAAGCGGCAAGTTCAGCGAAGAAGCGCTCGACACCCGCGTCGCCCAGCTCGCCGGCGCGACCAGCGTGTCCGCGCTGCTGGTCCACCTGCGCGGCCTGATCACCCAACTGCGCACCGTCGGGCAGCCGCTGGACTACGACCACCTGATGGCCGACATCCAGGCCTGGCACCACACCGACCGGCGCCCGCAGGTCCGCCTCAAGTGGGCCATCGGCTACCAGACGTGGAAGGACCAGGCGCCCGCCGACTGACCGCGCCCGGCAGCTCTATCACCATCGGCACCAGCATCCTTCGAGGAGAAGCGCATGACCGACCGCCTCTACATCGACGTGCACATCCTGCAGACCGTCCCGCCGGCGAACCTGAACCGGGACGACAACGGCAACCCCAAGGAGGCCTACTTCGGCGGCAAGCGCCGCTCCCGGGTCTCCTCGCAGGCCTGGAAGCGCGCCACCCGCATCCACTTCGCCCAGAGCCGCGACCCGCAGGACCTCGCCACCCGCACGAAGCGGATCGCCGCTCAGCTGGCCAAGGGCATCGCCGAGCGGGCCGGCCTCGCCGCCGAGGACGCGCAGCGGATCGCCGGCGCCCTGATCAAGTCGACCGGGATCTCCGCCGGCAGGAAGGAGGGCGACACCGCCTACCTCCTCTTCTACGGGCGCCGCCAGCTGGACGGCATCGTCGCCCTGGTCGCCGATGCCGCCGCGGACCTCGCCGCCCTCGACGCGAAGGCACTGGAGGAGGCCGTCAAGGCCCTGCCGGTCAAGGAGCAGCTGCAGAGCGGCCACCCGGCCGACGTCGCGCTGTTCGGCCGCATGGTCGCCGACATCCCCGGACTGAACGTGGATGCCGCGACGCAGGTCGCGCACGCGATCTCCACCCACGCCACCGAGCTGGAATTCGACTACTACACGGCTGTCGATGACGAGAACACCGCCGACGAGACCGGCGCCGGCATGATCGGCACCATCGGCTTCAACTCCGCCACCCTCTACCGCTACGCCACCGTCGGCCTCCACCAGCTACGCGAGAACCTCGGCGACGACAAGGCCGCCGTCGACGCCGTCGACCTGTTCGTCGACTCCTTCGCCCGCTCCATGCCCACCGGCTACGGCAACTCCTTCGCCCATCGCACCCGCCCCAGCCTGGTCGCCGTCGTCGTCCGCGTCGACCAGCCGGTGAACCTCGTCTCCGCCTACGAGAACCCCGTCCCGGCGAGCCGGGGCATCGTCGCCGAGTCCGCGCGCCGCCTCGCCACCGAGTTCGCCACCGCCACCGACCAGTGGGGCGACACCCCGCTCTACGTCGGCATCTGCCACACCCTCGGCACCGACACCGACGAGACCGGGCAGAAGCTCTCCGACGCTTTCGGTGTGAACCGCACCTTCACCGAGCTGCGCGACGGCCTGCTCACCGTCCTCACCGAGCAGGTGAACGACAACTGATGCCCGCCGAGCCCACCCCCGCACCGGCCCCCGAGGAGCAGTTGGTTCTCGTGCTGCGGCTTGGCGGTCCTCTGCAGTCCTGGGGTGACCGCAGTGCCTTCAACCGCCGCGACAGCCGGCCCCAGCCGACCAAGTCCGGCGTCGTCGGCCTGCTCGCCGCCGCCGCGGGTCGGCCGCGCGAGGCGGACCTCGCCGACCTGGTCGGACTGCGTCTGGGCGTGCGCGTCGACCAGCCGGGCACGCTGCTGCGCGACTACCACACCGTCAGCGACTACCGGGGCCGGCCGCTGCCGCAGGCCGGAGTCAACGCGAGGGGCCTGCAGAAGCCGACCTCCCCGGCCAAGGACACCCACGTCACCCACCGCTACTACCTCCAGGACGCGGTGTTCGTGGCGGCAGTCCAGGGCCCGGCCGCCCTCGTCACGGCGCTCGCCGAGGCGATCCGCCGCCCCGCCTTCCCGCTCGCCCTCGGGCGGCGCTCCTGCGTCCCCACTCAGCCGATCGCCCTCGGCGCGGTACGCGAAGGGACTCTGGAGGACGTGTTGGCCACCGAGCCCTGGCAGGCGGGCGACGCCGCCAAGACCGCCTACCGGCGACGCGCCGAACGGGGCCCCGAACCGTTCTCGCCGCACCGGATCGACCTGGCCGCGACCTTCGACGACGCCTCGGGCGACGACACCCTCCAGGACGTGCCGCGCTCCTTCGACCCGCGCGAGCGCGGCTTCACCACCCGACGGATCCGCCACGCCTGGCTCGACGTCCCGACCGGCCTCACCCCGTCGTCCACGACCGACCGGCCTGCCACGGCGGCCGGCGGCCACGACCCGTTCGCCCTGCTGGGCTGGTGACCCGATGACCTACCTCTCGCGCGTCCGCATCAACCCCCTGCGCGCCGCCAGCCGCAACCTGCTCGCCAACCCCCGCGCCCTGCACGGCGCCGTCACGGCCGGCATCCCCGACCAGACCCCCGGCGACCGGATCCTGTGGCGCCTGGACAGCGACCACCCGCGCCGACCCGTGCTGCTGGTCCTCACCCCCTCCAAGCCCGACTGGACCCACATCGTCGAACAGGCCGGATGGCCCGACGCCGAAGGCGAGCACTACGCGATCCGCGACTACAGCCCGCTGCTCGCCCAGCTCGCCGCCGGCCGCGAGTTCGCCTTCCGGCTCAAGGCCAGCCCCGTCCAGAACACCGCCAAGCCCGACAAGACGAGCCCCAACCGCACCAAGACCGCCGCCGAACTGCACCACCGCTCCTACCGGATGGCCCACCGCACCGCCGCCCAGCAACTCGGCTGGTTCCTGGAGCGCACCACCCGCTGGGGCTTCACCATCCCCGAGGCCCGCACGGACAGCCCGGCACCGGGCCTCGAACCGGATGCCTCGGACGCCTCTGCCGACACGCAGCCCGCCCGGGAGGTGCGGATCACCGACCGCAGCCGCAGCACCTTCACCAAGCCCGGCACCCGAACCCCGGTCACCCTCACCACCGCCACCTTCGAAGGCCACCTGCGCATCACCGACCCCGGCCTCCTGCAAACCGCCCTCCTCGGCGGCATCGGCCCCTCCAAGGCCTACGGCTGCGGCCTGCTCACCCTCGCCCCACTGCCCCCGGGAGCCCGCTGACCGATGGCCGACATCTGGTGGAAAGCCCACCCCCACACCCTGCACCGCCTCGCCGACCGCGTCTCCAGCGTCTACGTCGAACGCAGCCACATCGACCGCGACGAGAACGCCGTCGTCGTCATCAACAAACGCGAGACCGTCCGCGTCCCCGCCGCCATGGTCGCCGTCATGCTCCTCGGCCCCGGGACCCGCATCACCCACGGCGCCGTCAACTTGCTCGCCGACTCCGGCACCACCGTGTGCTGGGTCGGCGAACAGGGCGTACGCATGTACGCCGCCGGCCTCGGCCCCAGCCGTGGCGCGACCCTCCTCAACCGCCAGGCCTGGCTGGTCAGCCGCACCAAGGAACGCCTGGCCGTCGCCCGGACCATGTACCGCATGCGGTTCCCCGGCGAGGACGTCAGCACGGCCACCATGCAACAGCTGCGCGGCCGCGAAGGCGCCCGCATCCGCAAGCTCTACCAGGCCGAATCGCGCCGGACCGGTGTCCCGTGGAACGGCCGCGTCTACAAGGCCGGTGACGCGTACGCCGCAGGCGACGACCTCAACCGCCTCCTGTCGGCGGCCAACGCCGCGCTCTACGGAATCTGCCACGCAGTGATCACCGGCCTGGGCGCCAGCCCCGGCCTCGGCTTCGTCCACACCGGATTGGCCACCTCGTTCGTCCTCGACATCGCCGACCTCTACAAGGCCGAATACACCATCCCCCTGGCCTTCGACCTCGCCCAACAGGGCCATACCGAGGAACGTGACGCCCGCCTCGGCCTGCGCGACCGCATCGCCCAGGACAAGCTGCTGGGCCGTATCGTCCACGACGTCAAGACCCTCCTCAGCCCGGACGGCACCGAGATGCCCGACGTCGAGGTCAACGAACTCTGGGACGAACGCGTCGGCACAGTCCAAGGCGGCGTCAACTGGTCGGGCACGGAAAGCGCACCAAATGTCACAGCCTCCGACCCGGGCATGGGCGACGAGCACCTGGCCATCATCGGCCCGGAGTTCACCCAGGACACGAGCAGCCCATGACCGTCATCATCCTCATCGCAGCCCCCGAAGGCCTCCGCGGCCACCTCACCCGCTGGATGGTCGAGGTCGACGCCGGCGTCTTCGTCGGTACCCCCAGCCGCCGCATCCGCGACCGCCTCTGGGATCTCCTGGCCACCCGCATCGGCGACGGCCAGGCCGTCCTCGTCGAACCCGCCACCAACGAACAAGGCTGGACGGTCCGCACCGCCGGCAAGGACCGCTGGAAGCCCGTCGACTTCGACGGACTGATTCTCTCAGCCCGCTCCCGCCGCTAAACCCGCAGGTCACGAAGTGTCGGCCCCGCACGCGCGGGGGTTGCTCTGCCTGTTCCGGATGCTCAGCCCGCGCGAGATCGTCGGCCCCGCACGCGCGGGGGTTGCTCCGCCGTCACCCCGCCCGCCGCCGAAGTCCTGATGTCGGCCCCGCACGCGCGGGGGTTGCTCCAGGCGTTGAGCCTCTGCCATCTCGGTGCCTCCGTCGGCCCCGCACGCGCGGGGGTTGCTCCGCCGGCGAATAGCCGGCAGACCTCGGGGGGCCGTCGGCCCCGCACGCGCGGGGGTTGCTCCCACTGCCGGTTTGAGCGGGATTCACCCTTGGGGTCGGCCCCGCACGCGCGGGGGTTGCTCCTGGCAACCCGGGCAAGCGGCCGCTGCCGGAGCGTCGGCCCCGCACGCGCGGGGGTTGCTCCCGATGCTGGACGTCACCAACCAGATGACCGCCGTCGGCCCCGCACGCGCGGGGGTTGCTCCCCGGCCACCGCCTGGCAGGCCCGCCTCCTCATGTCGGCCCCGCACGCGCGGGGGTTGCTCTCACCGAGCTGCAGCAGCAGCTGACCGAGAAGGGTCGGCCCCGCACGCGCGGGGGTTGCTCCCGTCCTGACCGACCGCGAGGAACTCGGCGACAGTCGGCCCCGCACGCGCGGGGGTTGCTCCTACTCCCGGATCGGCCGCCGGGCCGGCGTCGAGTCGGCCCCGCACGCGCGGGGGTTGCTCTGCAGATTCGGTACTTCTCCAGGGCCGGGGCAGGTCGGCCCCGCACGCGCGGGGGTTGCTCCCCGCAGAAATACCCCGCCGAGTTCTGGGCGCAGTCGGCCCCGCACGCGCGGGGGTTGCTCCGGTGATTACCCGCTCGGAAAGTGGCTGTCGGAGTCGGCCCCGCACGCGCGGGGGTTGCTCCGGCCCCGGCCGGCGTGGCTGCAACCACCCGACGTCGGCCCCGCACGCGCGGGGGTTGCTCCGCGACCCGCGGCACCCAGCAGGGCGCGGAGATGTCGGCCCCGCACGCGTGGGGGTTGCTCCTGCCCGGTGACCTGGCGGGCATGCAGGTCCTGGTCGGCCCCGCACGCGCGGGGGTTCCTCATCGGTGTCAGTAGATGTAGGCCATGGCCTCACGCGGCCTGGTGGCAGCCGCCCTGCAGTACGCCCATGCCCACACGAAAGTGACCTTGAGCTACGCGGGGCGCTCCGGCACGACGTGGATGGACGACATCCACATTGAGACCCTGGAGATGGTGCTGGAGCAGAACGAGCAGGACGCGCGCCTGCTCGATGAGGGCGAGCACGTGTCCGGGCCCTCGGCCGACGGGTACCGGCGCCGGGTGCGGGCTCGTCCGCTTCGCCGGACGCGTGGTCACCGCCGGAAAGAGCGTGGAGCGGCCCCTCGACCAGGCGAACCCGAACATCCACCACGGCGAAGGCATGACCTGCGTATGGCGACGCGAGACCGCGGCCTGCTCCAGGCCCGGCTCGAGGCCGGCCTGTCCGCAGAGGACGGCCCCGACGAGTCGGAATGCCGCTCGGCGTGCACCAATCTGGCCTACACCGACCGCAGCATCGTCGAGCAGCGACTGCGACTCAAGCGGTGGGAGGCCACGGCCGCGGACCGGCCGGCGTTGCGCCCTCTGCGCGACCGTGCCGCAGCCCTGGCCGCCGGCAGCCGCGTCATCATCGACGCGCACGAGCGTACGACTGCCAACAACCAGACGCGGGAGCACTGATGGGACGCCGACCATGCGACCAGGACGTCGATCGGGCCGCCATCCGCGCGGAGGCCTGTCTCCTCGCCAGCACCCCCCTGCGCTCATCGTCCGGAAGCTCACGGCATCCGAGCTGATCACCGAGAGCGGTCTTCGGCGCGACATCGTCTACGGCCACACCGACCTCGTCCAGGACTTCCAGGCCCGAGCCAAGGCTCAGGACTCCACACCGACCGCGATGCAGGAACTCGCCGACGCCAACCGCGCGCCCAAGGCAGCGGCAGCGGCAGCGGAGCTGAGGACCGATCTGGCCGAGGAAGGTGATGCGCCGGATCATTGCCGAACTGTCGCTCGAACTGGAGCAGGCCAAGGTGGAACTCGGCGCCGCCGACGAGTGGCCCGGCTACCCTTCCGGACCGGCCATTTGAGGACGGTGAGACGGGGCTGAAAGGGCGGACATCGAACGGGTGGCGAAGTGTCGGCCGCCGAAGTTCGGCGAATCGCTGGCACCCGAGGCGGACCCGGCGGGACACTGTGCGCGGACAAGACTGACAATGGGCGGGGTTCGGGATGCAATGGTGGGCGTTCGCGCTGCTCGGTGCGGGTGGTGGTGCCCTTGTCGAAGTCCTATCTGTCTTCAACAGCATCGCACTGTGGCAGGGTGCGCGGAGAACCCCAGCCGGCAGGGTACGAGCCAGACCGCCCGCGCTGCGCATGTACCTCGATGTTCCCGCTCACGCATGGATGTTCTTGTTCCGGACGCTGTTGGGGGCCGTTGCGGCCTTCGCCTTCGGAGTCGGCGGATCGATCAGCGGGATGGCACCCGCCGTGGCGCTGGGTTTCTCGGCCCCGTCGTTCCTCGCACAGCTGGGAAGCATTCCAAGGCTTGCCCAGGCGCTCACCGACACCACCGGCGACGCCTCGTACCTAACGTCCGGGTCGAAAACCAGGAACCCCGACACAGGACATCAGCCGCTGATCAGCCCGGTCGCGCCGCAGGTGGTAGGCGAACAGGAGGAGGCCAGTGGACGATAGGCCGTTGATCCGCCGTGTCCTTTCCGGCCTACTCGACACATCCCGGACACCAACTCCGCCGTCGGGAGCGGCCTCGGTCGGCTACACGCTGACTCGACGCGTCGTCGCCGGGCTCCTCGGTGTCTCCCTTCCCGGGGCGAGCCGGCCGGAAGAACTGTTCCCGACCCCGCTGCCTGTCCCCGCGGCCCGGGCCCAGGTGCTTGTGGGTGTCGGAGCCCCAAAACTGGTTGACGAGGAGTCGGTCGACGACGGCGGCCGGAGCGCCTCTGCTGACTCGGGAGCACCTGACACCTCGCTGCCCAAGCCGCGCTGGTACCTGCTGACAGCCTTGTTCGTGGATGCCACCTGCCTGGGCCTGCCGATGTGGACGATGCTCAGCAGGTACCAACCGGGATCGGTGGCTGCCCCGGCGGTCGCAGGCGCTGCCTGGATGCTGCTGAGGGCTTGCCGCCGGCGGTACAGCGTGGACTCCCTCGGCGAACCGGGGCAGACGGCCGCCGTGCTGCGCGACTGGACGGTGCTGGTCGGCGTACTCGCTGTTGTCCGGGCCCTGACCGGTGAGCACTCCGATCCGGTCGTTGCGCTGGCATCGCTCGCTCCGGGCATGATCTGCACCGCCATCACCACAACGGGGACCCAGCGGCACCTGCGTACCGCGCGAACGAGCCGCAGAGGATCACAACGTGCCCTCGTAGTAGGCGAGCCAGCCCTCGTCGATCACGTGACCGACCGCCTGTCGGGCGACCCCGCGCGCAGGTACACCGTGGTGGGAGTCGTTCCGATCGGTGAAGCACCCGTGGTCAGCGACACCCTGGTGATCACCCGCCTCCCTTCGGAGCAACCCTCCGTACGCAGCGACGTGCGAAGAGTTCTCATCGCAGCATCGGCCGAACGGGCCGATCTCGTCCTTCTCGCACCAGGCGCGCAACTGATCGGGGACCGGCTTCACCATCTGGTGCGCGGCCTGCAGGATGCCGCCATGCCGGTGGCCGCACTCGCAGGTCCGGCGGACCTCGCGCTGCGGCGGTTGGATCTGCGGCGCGAAGCAGGGGTCAACCTCGTGCACGTGAAGGCACCGATGAGAGGGGCTCAGGCGATCCTCAAGGCAGTCCTCGATCGGAGCTTCGCCGCAGCCGCACTGCTACTGCTTTCTCCTCTGCTGCTGGTGCTCGCGGCACTGGTCAAGGTCACCAGCCGAGGGCCCGTGCTATACCGGCAACAGCGGGTGGGCCGGGCCGGCGAGTCGTTCACCATGTTCAAATTCCGTAGCATGGTGGTAATTACCGAACGTTTCAAGGCCGAACTCGCCGAACTCGCCGAACTCAACCTCGACACCGATGGCGTGTTCTTCAAGCTTCGCCAGGACCCGCGGATCACCCCGTTCGGCTGCTTCCTGCGCCGTTACTCTTTGGACGACCTGCCACAGCTGCTCAACGTGCTGCGTGGCGACATGTCCCTCGTCGGTCCCCGGCCTCCTCTCCCTGAGGAGATCCCGCACTTCGACCGGTTGGAGGAGGGAGCGGTGCGCCGGTTGTCGGTCAGGCCGGGGATGACCGGTCTCCGGCAATACAAAGACGGCTCCGACCGATCCTGGGAAGCCGTGGTGAAACTCGACATGCAGTACATCGACGGGTGGTCGATCGGCCTGGACTTCAGCATCCTGGTCCGCACGCTGGGCATGGTCGTGCGCGGCCAGGGTTACTGACGTGGTGTCCAACTGACGCGGCTGTGACGTGGCACGGTGGTGGTCATCTTGATCAGGATGGCGGGGTGTTGCCGCACCGGGCACAGTCTGCGGGGGATTCCTGGTCTGGCATCGTGAACAGGATCGTCCGCTGGCCGAGCAGTACATCCGCTCGGCCATCAAGGTGAGCGACCACCACAAGGCGCTGCTATGAACTCTCCCTTCGACGACCCCGCGTTCGAGGACACGATCCGCGCCGCCGCCGCCGAGACGGACGGGGTGGAACGGTTCGTCGTGGCCGCCGTGATCGCCGACGGCAACCGCATGCTGTTCCTGCGGCGCCCGGCCGGCGAGTTCATGGCGGGCCTGTGGGAGCTGCTGTCGGGCAAGGTCGAGACGGGGAGGGCATCGAGCAGGCCCTGCTGCGTGAGGTCGACGAGGAGACCGGGCTGCGGATCGACGCGGTCGAGAAGTACCTCGGGCACTTCGACTACACCTCCGGCAGCGGCGCCCTCACCCGGCAGCTGACCTTCGAGGTCACTGTCACCCGGACCGGCCCGGTCACCCTCACCGAGCACGACGCGCACGAGTGGCCGGGCCCGACGAGATCCCAGCCGCCGACGACGCCGTACGGGAACTCGTCACCCGCTGATCGCGCACAGTGAGCTCATCGACCGGGCCTGCGGAGACGGATACGACGCCTTCGTGGGCGCACTCATCGTCCGCCACGGCCGGCTCCTGATGCTTCGACGTACGGCGTCGGACTCCTGGGCCGGCCGTTGGGATCCGCCCGGCGGCGGCGTCGGGACCGGCGAATCCCTCGCCGAATCTCTCGCACGGAAGGTCCAAGAAGAGGCCGGGCCGGCCATCGCCGGCGCGCTGTACATCGGCCACCTGGACTACCCAGCCCGCGAGAATCCCCTGCTTCCCGTCAGCAGGGGGTTCTTCTTCGCCGCCGAGGAGCCGCCCGGTCACTGGTCGGTCCGGATCAACCAGACAGAACACGATCGCTTCGCCTGGTCCAGGCCTGACCGTGTCCGGTCGACACGGCCTGGCCTCCGCGCTCTTGTTACCCGGCGGCCGGCGCTTACGCCTCGGAATCTCCCCGATCCTTGGTGAACGCACAGGGGCTGCTGAGTTAGCTCTGCTCGCCCACCGGGCGCGGGGCCGCCAGGGTCGAGGAGGACTCTGCCGCGCTTTCGGTTAGCCAGGGCGGCTGCTGACACTCGGCCACCGTCCGTCGGCAGGGCTACGGTGTGCTGACAGCGAGATAGGTGGGGGAGCAATGGGGACTGGAACTGGCCGACGCGCTGACTTCAGTGAGGCAACGAAGCGTGCCCTCGCGCTTCGGGCGGCCTTTCGTTGCTCGAATCCCGGCTGCGGGGCACTCACCATCGGGCCCGGAAGGGGCATCGACGATGTCGAAATGACCGGTACCGCCGCTCACATCTATGCCGCGGCACCAGGCGGGCCTCGCGGTACCGGCGGGCTGAACGCCGGCCAGCGAAGCGATCCTCTCAACGGCATCTGGCTCTGTGCCCGATGCGCGCGTCTTGTCGATACCAACGCCGGCGACGCCTATCCGGCGTCGCTTCTGCGAAGCTGGCGAGATCTCCACGAGGCCCGGGTCCGTATGGAGCACGGGGGCGTCGCCCGACCCTTTGGATGGATCCACTCGATCGAGATCATGGAGGACGTGTGGCTGGAGGAGCCGACTACGGTGCGCTTCTCCCGGTGCAACATTTTCCTGGGCACGAACGGAATCGGGAAGAGCCACTTCATCTCGCTTCTGTCTGGGCTGGCAGCCCCGTCCCACATCATGGAGCGGGTCGCCCGCCCGGCGTCCCGTGTACACGCGGCACTCACCTGGTATGACCCCCAGCCGCGGCGGGCCGAGTTCAAGGCGGAGGGCGACAGGCTCCACTTCTTCGCCGACGGTCAGGAGGTTCCATTCGTAGCCTCCCCCTACCAAGTGGTCCGGGTACCCCGGTGGCGCGGTGACTTTCCCGCCGACGTTCATGACCTTGCCAAGGACCTGGGCCTTGACCACTGGGTGATGCGCAAGGTGATCTCAGACCTTCCTGAAATCGTCGGCGGGGCGGTCAAGCGCACCCGGATAGTCGACGATCGGATCCGTGCCGACTTCGTGCTCGGAAGCGGTCTTGAAACAGACGACGGTGATCGCCGGCTTCATCCTCTCGTCGGACTGGAGGTTCTGGTCGCGCTCGCTGAAACGTACGCACGGGCTCACCCGACCTTGCTCCTCCTCGACCCATTCTTGAACGGGCTCGACTGGGGCGGTTACCACCAGGCCACTGCTCTTCTCGGCTCGCCGGCCCGTGGATTCCAGACGGTCGCGGTTTCGACAGACCATCGCGGGAACCACCCCCTCGGACCGGAGTGGACCGTGACCCGCATCGTATGTGACGAGACCGAGCGCATGGGCCACCGCCGGTGGGCTCGACTGGTCCAAGACGATGAAGAGCCATAGCGTCTTGGGCGGCTCACCAGCTTGGGAGAGGGACTGCCCTGAGCAACGCGTGGCGAGTTCGGTGAGTACGTCGAAGTCGATCACTGAACAGGCTCCTCGGTGTCGTAGTCGGGCACAGCCGGTCGGCCGGAAAGCGCGATGCCGGCGGCCGGGCCGGTGGGGTTTCCACGAAGACCTCCAGACACGGGTGGTGTTCGAGGGCGCGGAGCAGGACCTGGACGTCCAGAGACCACAAAGTCGCTTTCAGAAGGTCGAGTTGACCGGCCGCGCGGCGGCGGGGGCGACTGATGATGGTGCTGTTCGAGTGCGCCGTTCAAGCGGATTTCCTCCGAGCGAGCCCGAGTCGAACGGGGACGTCAACTGCGGTGTCTCCAGCGTCGAGATGCGGCTCTCCGTCACCGGGCCCCGCCTGATCGAGGTCAACGCTCACATCGGCGGCGATCTCGTCGCCCAGCTGGTTCGCCTCGTCACCGGCATCGACCTGGCCGCCGTGGCAGCCGACCTCGCCGTCGGCCGCGAACCCGACCTCACCCCCACCCACGAGCGGGCTGCGGGCGCCCGCTTCGTTTGCCCGGCCAACTCCGGTACGGTCCGCCGCGCCGAGACCCGTCCCGAACTCGGCGGTCCAGTCTGGCTGGACCGGCTCCAGTGGGAACGCCAGCCGGGAGTCGACGTCCTACTTCCCCCGAGGGAGACCACGCCACCGCCAGACTCGCCGAGACGCGATCTGAACTCGACCGACCCGGCCGACCTGCCCCCGCTGGCCGATCTCGAACTGCACATCCCTGACTACCCGGTGATGGAACCCGAGCCCACACCCGGTGGTGCTCCATTCGGGCGGTCCCGTACCTCGACGAGCTGAACCCCCGCGGCATCGTGATCACCTGCCCGGAGTGCCGGGCCCGCCGTGACTGGCTGCTGTTGGAGACCCGCAAGATGGTTTTCGTGCGGTGCCGCTGCGACCACGAATGGCGCGAGCCGGATGTGGATGTGGAGGTCTTCGAGGAGAACTTCGCCTACCCGGAGTGGTCGTGGCAGGACGCCGGCGATGCGATGGTGGCGCTCGGGTTCTCCGGCGAGTTCCGCGGGATCTACTTCAACTAACGAGCGGTTTGCAGCGGATGCAACATGCGGCATCCGCTGTCACTGGCTCTGAGCAGCTGATCTGTGAGGGAGCAACCTTGGGATTGCACCCTCGGTTGGCTTCTGACCAGGCTTGAGACAGCAGATGCAACGATGTCGCGTTCAATGCAACACGGCGCTGACGCCTCGGAGCCGACCGTCACGCCGCCCAACCTCCTGCGGTTCAGGACACGGTGGGGCTTCGGCGTTCAACGAGGGTGACGTCGCGCCAGACGCCGTGGTGCAGGCCGATGCGTTCGCGGGTGCCGATGATGCGGAAGCCCGCGCGGGCGTTGAGGGCGAGGCTGGCGGTGTTCTCGGGGAAGATGCCGGACTGGATGGTCCAGATCCCGGCGGCCTCGGTGGAGGCGATCAGAGCGTCGAGGAGAGCAGCTCCGACTCCTCGGCCGCGTGCTTCGGGGTGGACGTAGACGGAGTGCTCGACGACGCCCGCGTACGCGCACCGGTCGGAGACCGGTACCACCGCGGCCCAGCCAAGCACTCGGCCGCCGTCGACGGCGATCAGACGGTGCTCCTGGAGCCGGGAAGCGTCGAACGCCTGCCAGGTCGGCGCGGTGGTTTCGAAGGCGGCGTCACCGCCGTCGATCCCGGCCTGGTAGATCGCCAGCACCTCCTCGGCGTGCTCGGGGAGCATCCCGGTGACGGTCACCGAGGTGGTGGTCATGCGGCGACCTCGATGCCGACATGGCCGGCCTCGCAGGCTGTCGACCCCGCGCAGACCCCGGTCGAGGCGAAGGCGTCTGCCGGTTGCGCCTGCGGGAGCTGATCACGTAGCGGAGGATGACTACGGCGATGAGGGCATGTGCCTGGCGGTGTACGCCGAAGGGCGGTAGGGCACAACTCTGCTGTGTCGTACCGCCCTTCGGCGTACTGCGGGTGCGTGACGCGACGACGCGGTAGACCGGGCCCTCCTTCCCGGTGGCGACGCTGCCGGAGGCGGTGAGCCGGACCAGGCTCAGTCTCAGGGTGGCCGGGCGCAGGCCTGTCCCGTTGGCGATCTCGTCCACTCGGGCCGCGCTGCGAGCGGCCAGCCACCGGCGGACAGCGCGGTCGGCATCGGGGTCCAGACTGCGGGCGATCCAGTAGGCGGAGCGGAGAGCACGCTGGACAGAGCGGAAGCCTTCCTCGCAGGGGTCGGGCGGTCGTCCATGTTTGCTTGGAGCGTCCTGCTTCGCGTAGTCCTGCGCGGCTTCGTCCGGTGGTTGTCTGCCGCAGGCGAACGCGTGCAGGCTCAGCCGAATCATCGGCTGGGCCTGGGGAGTTGCTGTCCTGTCTCGGTGAGCGTTGCGGAGTCTCGGTGATCTGGCGAGTTCGGCCTCGTTCGTCTTGGTGAAGTTTGGCGAAGATGGCAGATGGGTCCGGCCTCATCGGGCCTGGTGGTGTCTCACTCGTCCCAGGCGGTAGTCGGCCGATTCGCGGCGCGCGCGGCTGGCCGTGCCCGGTTTTCACCTTTCAGGGTGGATTGAGTCTCATCTGATCTGGCTGGTCTCACCGGACCCGTGATGGTCGTCCCATGGACAGGACGCGCGCACTCTCGGATCGACGAACTCTTGCAGCTCTACGGCACGGGCACCCGTCAGTCCCGCAACTCGCCCGGACCTTCAAGGTCTCGCGCGGAACGGTCTATCGCCACGTCAGCCTCGCCACCGGGAAAGACGACCGGCAGGCACTTTGAACCGAGCCCGATACCAGCAGCCGCAGATCCCTCCGGAGGTCACGAGTCCACGACGCGCGGGCTGGCGAACGTCGAGTTGTCGATGACGACGTCCATCATCGGGATCGGGTCGACTTCCTGAAGATAGATGCGCTCTGCCACCAGATACCGGTTGCGGTGGATCGACTCCGCATCGCTCCCGGCCCAGTCCTGATCACGGTCAGCACCTCGCTGAACGGACAGTTCCGCAGCTACCTGCAGCCAGGCACGGAAGTCCCAGTACTCGTTGATCTCCGGCCGGAAGGCGAAGACGCCATCCACGATCAGCACCGCATCCGAAGCAAGGGGCGTCCGGTCTGAGGAATGATCCTTCTGCGTCAGCGGGTCGATGCTGCACAGGACGCACGACGTTGCCTCCGGCGACCGGCAGGGCCCAAGCAGCAGCCGCTTGACCGCGTCATAGTCGTACGCGTTGCGGTAGTACCCCTCACCTGACTCCCGGTCATACAGGTGCCGGTCCTTCCACGGCTTCTTGAAGTCATCAAGGGTTGCCCGGAGCACGGGCCGTCCCGCAGTACTGATCCGCTCAGCCAATTCGTGCCCGAAACTCGTCTTGCCCGCAGCGGTGAAACCGTCGATCCCTACCATCAGACGGCCCTGGCCGAGGGCCAGGATCCGCTTCGCGATCCGTTCGACCAGCGCAGTGCGTTCGTGAGAGGTCGTCGGAGGACACGGCTGCTGCCAAGTCGAAACCGAATGATGCACGCCCGCCCGCTGCAGTCCCATGAGGAGAACCTATCTCGTGCGCCACTCGTCTCGGTGAAGTTGGCGAAGTTGGGGGACAGGGGCTTCTGCGTCTGATCATCGTGGTGGCGTGACGGTCGCTCGGAGTGTTGCCGGTGGAGCGCCGGCGGTAGACGGCGTCGAAGAACGCCTGGACCTCGGCGGCGCTGAACAGGTGCCGGGTGTCCTCGGTGACCACGTATCCGAGGCCGCGCCAGGCGTGGATGAAGGCTGGGTCGATCCCGACCTGTTCGGCGATCACCGCCACCTCGCCGAGCATCTCGGTGATGCGTTCTCGGGCATCGGGCGGGGTTCGCCGGCGTCCGGGTCGAAGAACAGCGGTCGTCGGGTCCAGGTTCACGCCCGAACTTCTCGCACAACCGCTTCAGTCGGCGCTGAACGGCACCTTGGAGGCCGTGCCCTGACTGCGATCGGCGAGTAGTCAGGGCCGCTGCCGTCAGTACACCCTGTGCGGCTGGGGTATGCCCACGCTCCGGTAGATGTCGTAGCGACGGTGTGCGTTGTTTGCCCGGTGTGCCAGGGTGTATTCCGCCTACACTCAGTACCCAACCATTCGGCGGGCGTCACACGGCCGGGAGACGGACGGGCGTCACGCGCCCGGCAGGCCGTTCGCCATCTCGCGGAAGCGGGCGGACGGCCGCATCATCCCGTTGTCGCCGACGTTCAGGTTCTCCAGCCAGCCGTCCCGGTACCAGAAGATCGACGAGGTCAGCGGGGCCGGGTCGTTCGCCTGGAGCTGCTTCGACAGGTCGATCATGAAGCGGATCGCGTTCAGCGACGAGCCGGTGCGGATCGGCGCCGCGCAGAACGCGTTGCTCGTCGGCAGGGTGACGAGCGCGCCGTAGGGCAGCTCGGTCCCGCCCAGGGCGTTCTCCAGGCGCAGGGCCTGGGCGGCGCCGGGCCACACCCCCATCCCGTTGACGGCGTACAGGACGTCGCCGTTCGTCGCGTTGAAGGACTGTCGGTTGAGCTGCTCGGTGGCGAGGTTGGCGAAGGCCCGCTCCCAGAGCTCGGCCCGACTGACGCTCCACTGGTCGGCGGCGTGCTCGGCTATCGACAGGGCCTCGGTCGCCCCGCCCTTCTTCCCGCCGTTCACGCACAGGACGACCGACAGCTCGTCGTCGATCGGCCGGGCCATAGGGTCAGGACCCAGGGCACGGGTCGGGGCCACCAGGAGCCGCAGTCGGTCCCGGACCTCGAAGACCGAGATCCCGGCCAGCGCCTTGCACGGGCCGTGCTCGTCGCACAGCGGCTTCGGAAGGTTCTTGCGGTTGCCGAACAGTGGCATGGGTGGCTCCCCCGGGTCGGTGCGGTGGTCGGACCAAGGCCACAGCATCCCACTGGAGTTCACCGCCGTCTCACGGATCATCCGATTCTCAGACTCTGAGACTCTGAGACTCTGAGATTCTCGGATTCGTTCGGACGGTGTGTCAGCAGGCATCCGGCCCTTTCGGTTCCTGTGGCCGGCTCCGGCGCGCGCCTGCCGGCACCGATCGCCGCCGGCCGCCGTACGACACGGTCCCCGCCGCTTGCCCCCGCCGACCGTCGCCCGGGAGAGAGTAGGAGCCGGGGGAGTAGGAGTCGGGAGGGAGTGGGATGGGAGTCGGGAGAGAGACAGGAGAGAGAGCGTGCGCCAACTCGACCTTCTCGTGGTCGTCGTCTACCTGGTCGCCATCGCGGTGATCGGTCTGCGGCTGGCGGGCCGTCAGACGACCTCGAAGGACTACTTCGTCGGCGAGGGCCACATGCCCTGGTGGACTGTGTCGTTCTCCGTCGTAGCCACCGAGACCAGCGTGTTGACCGTCATCAGTCTGCCCGGCGGCGCCTACGGCGGGCAGGGCTTCGGCAACGTCGAACTCGCCCTGGGCTACGTCATCGGCCGCGTCGTCGTGGCCACCGCGCTCATCCCGCTGTACAAGCGCGGCGGCTTCGTCAGCGCCTACCAGTACCTGGGCAGCAGGTTCGGCCCCGGGCTCCAGGGGCTCGCCTCGGTGACCTTCGTCGTCACCCGGCTCCTCGCCGAGGGCGTACGCCTGTTCGCCTCGGCGATCCCGATCAAGCTGCTGCTCGGCGAGTTCGGCGTGCACACCAGCTACCGCACGATCATCATCGTGCTCACGCTGATCACCGTCGTCTACACCTACCTCGGCGGCATCAAGGCCGTCATCTGGACCGACGCCATCCAGATGGGCCTGTACCTCGGCGGCGCCCTCCTCACCGTCGCGGTGCTGTCCGGCCACGTCGGCACCGACGGCTACGCGCGCGCCCTGGACGCCGGCCGGTTCCGGCTCTTCGACACCGACTTCGACCCCGCCCACGTCCTCACCAGCCCGTTCGCCCTGCCGACCGCGATCATCGGCGGCGCGATCTTCGCCATGGCCAGCCACGGCTCCGACCAGCTCATCGTCCAGCGCATCCTCGCCACCAGGACCCTGCGCGACGGCCAGAAGGCGATGATCGCCTCCGGCGTGTTCGTCACCCTCCAGTTCGCCGCCTTCTCCCTCGTCGGCGCCCTGCTGTGGTCCTACAACGAGGGCAAGAGCTTCCAGGCGCTCGGACTGGGCAGCTCCGACAACCTCTACCCCGACTTCATACTGCACGGGCTGCCGGTGGTGGTCTCCGGCCTGCTCGTCGCGGGCATCCTCGGCGCCGCCATGGGCTCGCTGTCCTCGGCGCTGAACTCCATGTCGAACTCGACGGTCGCCGACATCATCCACAGCTTCTTCCGCAGCACGCCCTCCGAGGAGTTCCTCCTCAGGCTCGCCCGCGTGATGACCCTGGTGTGGGCCGCGCTGATGGCGGTCTTCGCCTGCGCCTTCAGTACCAGCACCGGCAACGTCTACCTCACCGGCCTGACCATCGCCGGCTACACCTACGGCGCACTGCTCGGCGCCTTCCTGCTCGGCCGCCTCGTACGGCGCGCCCACGAGACCGACGCCGTCCTCGCCTTCCTGGCCACCGTCGCCGTGATGACCTACCTCGTGCGCGCGGTGAAGATCGACGTCACCACGGCCGCCGGGACGGTGCCCACGGCCATCGCCGCCCAGTGGCTGGTCCCCATCGGCGTGGTGGTCACCCTGGCCGTCGGCAGCCTGCTCAGCCTGTTCCACCGCGTACCCGAGACCCCGCACGTCCTCGTGAACGCCGCCCAGCCCGCCTCCGGCCCCGGCCCCGGCCCCGGCGCCGGCGCCGGTCGCCCCGAGGCGGCCCCCGCCCCGGACTGACGCCCACCCGGCCACGCCCACCCGGCCACGCCCACCCGGCCGACCCACCCGACCCGCCCGCCCGCCACGGGCCCGCACCCACGGGCCCGCATCCACGGGCCCGGCCCCGCACGGCGTCCACCCGGGAGACACCGCCGTGCGTCGGCCCGCGCAAGGCCGTTCAGTGCGTCGGCGCCGGCCTCCGCCGGGCGGGGAGGGCGCGGCTGCGCAGCGGCAGCAGCCCGGCGAGTTCGGCGCTGGGCTCGACACCCAGTTGCTCACGCAGGGCCGCCCGGCACGTCTCGTACTGCCGTACGGCCTCGGCCACGTTGCCCTCGGCCAGGTGCGCCCGGATCACCGCCCGGTGCGAGCTCTCCCGCAGTGGCTCGGCGAGGACGGCGACCAGGGCGGCGTCCACCGCCTCCACGTGGCGCTTCTGACGGCTCATCCGGGCGGAGAGGGTCTCCAGGGCGTGCAGCCGGACCTGCCGGACCCGCTCCCGTTCCACCACCAGCCAGTCCTCGTACCAGTTCGGCAGCAGGTCCTGGGTGAACAGTGCCACCGGCGGCTCAACGGCCTCCGCGCTGTCGCGCAGTGCCTGTGCGGCCGTGAGCATCCGCTTGACGTCGACCCGGACGGCCGCGGCGAGCACCAGCACCTCGCCGCGCGTCTCGACGAGCCGCTGACCGGCGGAGAGCCGCCACAGCGCGGTGCGCAGCCGCCCGGCCGCCGCGCCCTCGTCTGCCTCGGGCCAGAGCGTGCAGGAGACCGCCGCCCTGGCGACCGGTCCACGCAGGGCCAGCATCGTGAGGATCCGGCGGGCGGTGGGCGGCATCTCGACGGTCCGACCGCCCAGCGTGAGCTGCCAGCAACCGAGCAGTCGGAGGTCGGCTCCGGGCGGCCGGAGGTGCGCCCCGGCGTGGTCAGGCGTCATCTGTTGCTCCCCACGAACGGACGCTGCCGACCTTGTCGGTCGGCCGACGTGCTGTCAACGCTCGCCGCCGCGCGTCGACGAGCGGTGACCCGTACGGGGTTGCGCGCCGGTCGTCGGTGGACGCGCAGGTCACCCGGTTGCGGGCGGCGCGGCCGGCCCGGCCGGATGGGACGGTCCTGAGGGCCCTGACGGTCCGGACGGCCCGGACGGTCCCGTCGGAGTGGACGGGCTCCCTCCGGTCCCCTGCGGGTGCAGCAGCGCCGCCAGTTCCTCGGCCGCCAGGGTGAGTGCCTCCCGCCGATCCTCGGCGAGCTGAACGACGTCGCGCAGCGCGGCCTTGGCGGCGTTCACGGCCTGGCCGGCGATCGCCTTCCGCGGCCCGCGCGTGGCGCCGGCGGTGATCTCCTGGGCGAGTCTCAGCTGGGCCTCCAGCTCCGCGACGCGCCGCGCCAAGGTCTCGTCGATCCTGTCGGTCTCCTGCCGGAACAGCTGTTGGAGGTCGGCGGTGGTGCTGTCGTGCATGGCTCATCCGTTGTGAGTGGGCGGGCGGGGGAGGGGAACCGCGAGCGCGTTCGCTACATCACGACGTTGATCGCGGCCCAGGGCGCCGGCAGGCCCTGGCCGTTCACCAGGAACGCGCCCTTGACGACGTTGCCGGTGACGGCCATGCGGTTGACCGGGACGTCCAGTTGGACGGCGGTGAGGGCCTTCGTCTCCAGGTGGTTCGCGGAGACGACCATGCTGTTCGCGGAGGCGTTCAGCAGGGTCCTCTGGTTCGCCTCACCCGTGTGTTGGTCGGACCGGCGGACGAGGTTGTCGTTGAGCAGCAGCGGCCCGTTCAGGATGCTCTGGACGGCGATGGAGTCCCCGTCCGCCTCGATCCGGTTGCCCCGGATGGTCGCGGCGGTCAGGACGGTGGTGTCCGGGGCGAACACCCGGGCGGCCGTCACCCAAGCCAGTCCCTCCTCCTGCTCGGCGTACCAGCCGGTGCTACCCATGTGGGCGAACACCGTCGCGGCGTCGGCTTCCGGGTCGAGCGGTTCCCGGGGAGCCGGTACCTCGAAGAGGGCGGTGTCGATGTGGGTCCGGCCGAGGGAGAACAGCATGGCGGAGAGGGCGGGGCCGCCGCCGTCGGCCTGGTCGGGCCTGCCGCCGCTGGTGATGACGTTGTCCAGCACGTCGATCCGGCCGGAGCTGCTCATGCCGACCACCCCGGCGACCAGGCGGGCCGTGCTTCCGGCCGGGAGCGGCACGTCGAGGGTGTTGTCCGCGACGGTGACGGAGCGGCATTCCTGGAGGGCGACGGCGACGATATCCAACCGTTCCGGGTCGATGGCCGGCACGGGGTAGAGGTCGTGGATCCGGTTGCCGCGCACCTCGCCGTCGGTCACGCCGGTCAGCCAGACGCCGACCATTTCCTGGCCCGGGTCGAACCGGAAGTCGGGCCGCTCGGTCCGGGTCACCTCGTTGCCCCGGACGACCACGCGCGTACCGCTGGACCCCGGACGCATGATGACGCCTCCGGTGCCGCCGTCCAGCCGGTTGTCGGCGATCACGACGTCCTGCTGCGCGAGTTGCAGGGCGACGGCGGGCGCCGCCGTGGCCAGGGTGCAGCCCGTGACCGTCACCGCGGACAGGACGCCGGCCAGGCGGGGGGCGGTGAGTGCGATCCCGGTGCCGTCCAGCCGGGGCGGGGGCTGTTCCGCGTCGCGGCCCCCGGCCGGAGCGAAGTCGGCGGCGGCTCGCGCGGTGATCCGGCAGTGGCGGATCTCGCTGTCGGGGGAGGCGAGTTCGATCCCGGCGCCACCGCCGTCGATCCGGCAGTCCCGGATGGTCAGGGAGGCGTTCATGGGTGTGGCCTGCCAGGTGACGGCGGCGCCGCCGTCACCGACGATCAGGCAGTCGTGCAGGGTGGCGCCGAGCGCGAGCTGGACGCGCTCGTCCAGCAGCAGGCCGCCCTCCACGCCGTAGACCAGCGAGTCGGCGAGCTCGAAGCCGGCCAGCAGGAGGAACCGGCCTCCGTCGAACTGCCTCCGGCCATCGGTAGAGCGCTGGTCCGGCTGGAAGGGCGGGGCGATCGCGAGATCGGCGAGCAGCGCGCAGTCGCGGACGGCGAGCCCGACGACCGTGCCGGACAGCGCGATCGCCGTCATGACGGCTTCGCCTCCCAGCGGGCTCCGGTCGCCGACCACGCCCCGGCCGCTGATCAGGGCGCGCAGGATCTGCGGCCCGCCGTTGCGCAGCAGTGAGGTCCGGACGACAGCGCACCGGAGCAGGTCGACACCGGTCGAGCGCGTCAGCGCGATGCCGGTCGCGGTGAACGGGCCCCCGCCCCCGTCGCCCCCTTCCGCTCCGCCTCCTTCTGCTCCGCCCCCACCGTCCGGCTCCCGGAGGATGGGCGGGTCGCAGAGGACCGCCAGGTCGCTGACCGTCACCCCGCGGCATCCCAGCAGCACCAGCGCCGGGCCGACCCCCCGGTGTCTGAGCACCGTCAGCCAGCCGTGCCCCGAGAGGGTCACCCCCTGGGCCGCGTCCAGGAGTACGGGCTCGTCGAGCTCGTACTGGCCGACCGCCAGGCAGACCCGGCCGCCTGTCCTGCGCACCCGGTCGACGGCCTGTTGCACGGTCAGGATGCCGTCGGCGTGCGACTCGGGGGTCACACAGACCGTGCAGTCCCCGCACTCCGAGCAGGCCGGCGGCCACGCGCCCCGGCAGTCCGCCACCTCGTTCGGGAGGTCGATCACGGCCAGGCGGCCGTAGAAGCGGTGCGGGCCCTGCGGGGGTGCCTGGTCCAGTTCCTCGACCTTGCCGTCGGCCGAGCGGGCGGTGAAGGTCCAGTGGTCCCCGGTGCGCAGCGTGCCGCCGGCCGGGTCGTCGGCGAAGGTGATCCGGACGCCGTCCTCCAGCACGAGACCGCCGGTGGCGGCGGAGACCGGAACGGTTCCGTCGGCGCCGACCGCCGCGCCGCCCTGGTCCCACTGCCGCAGCCTGGTCCGCAGCGAGGCGTCGGTGGGGTCGAAGTCCGCCGGCAGGGCGGCCGAGAGCGTCACCTGCTGGGTGGGGTCGTCGACCCGGTCGACGGTGACCACCCGGGCGAGGAACCCCGGGGTGCCGGACAGCTCCCGGGTCTCGTCCAGGACCTCCACCCAGGCGCCCTCCCGGATCCGCTGGACGTCGTCGCGCCCCGTCCGGGAGACGGTCAGCACTGTCCGGGTGTCGTCCACGCCGAGTACGGCGGCGGCCACGCTCGCGTTGTCGCGGGACCACTTGAAGCCGGCCTGGGCGAGCGTGCCGCCGCCGTGCACCTCCACCCGGTAGAGCCGGTTCTCCCAGCCCAGGTAGTCGGCGTCGGGCGGCACGCTGCACGGGTCGGAGGAGGCGGGGACGGCAACGCCCCGGGTGGAGAGGCGGCCGGCGGAGGGAGCGGTGGCCGCGGCCCAGCCCGGGACGTCGGCGTCCGGCGTGCCGCAGTCGACGTCGTCGGCGGGGTCCGGCAGCACCTTCACCTGCCAGACCGTCTGCACCCGGGCGTCGGTCTCCACCCCGATGGCGGGATCGATCAGGTCGGGTCGTTCGACCGCGGTGACCTCGCGCTCCCAGGCCTCGACGTACACCACGCGACGGCCGGGCGTCAGCTCCGGGACGCTCCTCAGGTACGGCTGGTCGGTGTACCGGACGGGCGCCGCGGCCCGCAGGTCCTGCAGCCCCGGTTCCACGTGCAGGGGTTGCGGGGGTTGCAGGGCCTGCGGGCCGACCTTGCCGTTGTTGTCGAGCGCCAGCCCGTGCAGGTAGAGGCGGCCGAGGCCGATGGTGAAGGACGTGCCGTCGGCCGTGGCCTCGATCCGGAACCCGGTGGACGTGGGGGCGCCGCCGGTGTCGAGGTCGAGCGGCGCGGTGCACGGGCCGAGGACGTCCAGGGCGAGCGCCCGCAGGCGGTGGTCCAGACCGTCCGCGAGCTCGTTGAGGTAGGCATCCCGCAGCATCCGGCCTTGTTCGGCCCGGGGCCGGCTGTAGTCCTCGGCTGGGTCGAAGCTGAGGCGGGTGTAGTCGCCCGGCATGTACGGCTCCTTCGAGATCGCTGCATGGGTTGCCCGGTACGCGCGGACGGCGCGGCGGGCGCGGGGCGGGCTCCTCCGGGCTCCCCGGGGTGGCCTCGGGGACCGTCGGGGTGCCCTCGGGGGTTCCCGCGGACGGTGGTGGTCAGACGATGACGGTGATGCCGGCGGTGATGCCCGCCGGCAGGTACTCGTCCAGCCGCCGCCGCAGGTTGTCCAGCCGCTGGGGCTCCTTGACGTGGCAGTAGACGCCCATCTCGCTGCCGTCCTCCGCGCCGGTGGCGATCTCCGCCGGGCAGCGCGGGTCCAGCTCCGCGAAGCCCGGGTCGCCGTAGTGGCGGGAGACCAGCACCGGGCGCACCCGGCGCTGCTCGGCGTCCACCAGGGCGTCACGGGCGGCGCCGGTGGCGTAGGGGTGGGCGGCCAGCACCCGGGCGACGGCCGAGTCGGGCTGGCAGGCGAAGCGGCGGGGTGTGCGGCCGGCGTCGGCCGGGTGGGCCGGGTCGTCCGGTGGCAGGTAGCTGTACCGCAGGCAGCCCTGCTGGGTGCGGGCGGCCGTCAGGCGGGCCGTGAACAGGCACTCGCTGGCCTCGACCGTCCGGGTGGCGACGGTGCCGAGGAAGGTGGACCGCTCGGCCCGCAGCCCGGTCCCTGGCGCGCCGGGTCCCGTGACGGCCTCGACGGCCGCGGCCGGTCCGGTGACGGGTCCGGCGACCACCGAGTCCAGCAGCAGCACCTCGTCCGCCGGGGCGTCCAGCCGGACGGGCCCGAGCACGCAGAAGGCGAGCTGGACCCGGAGCGTGGGGGAGGGGCCGTCCACCGTGATGCTCGGCCCGTCCGCGACCGGGGCGCCGGTCTGGTCGCGCGGACCGCCGGGCAGCAGGGTGCAGTGCAGCAGCCGCAGCCGGGCGAGCGCGGGCCCGGTGGTGATCCGGCCGTCCAGGGCCACCCCGGACAGCGTGAGCGTGCCGTCGCCCCGGACGGAGAGGGTGCCGTCGGCGGGCGAGGGGCGCAGCACCGGCCGCTGCAGGTCGGCCGCCTCGACGAGCAGACTGCGCCCGGTGACGGTGACTCCGGGGGGCAGCGCGTAGTCCTCGCTGTCCAGGATCCGGATGACGGTGTGCCGGGCGGAGCCGGCGGCCCAGACGGCCAGCGCGTCGGTCAGCGTGGTGTGGTCGGCGCCGAGCGCGGCGACGGTGAGCACCTGGTCGGGCTCGCCGGCCGCGAGCCACCCGGAGCGGTCGTAGTCCCCGCCGCCGACCACTCCGGCCGTGCCGTGGAAGAAGGAGCCGCGCAGCACGGCGGGCAGTGGGAGCCCGGAGCCCACGGCCACCCGCCCGTTGCGCACGTCGACGGCGAGCACCGCGCCGTCCGGCCGGGCCGCCGGCCACGGGTCGAGCCGGCGGCTGACCACGGTGGCGTGGAGCTGTCCGGGGTCGGCCGGGTCGGCCGTCGGGGCGGCGAAGCGGTCGTCGAACCAGATGCCGAGGCTCGCGGCCGGGGCGTCGGCCTGGTCGCCGACCGGGCCGTACAGCGTGGTGGGCGAGGGCAGCGGGCCTCCCGCCGCCGAGGTGTCGGGGTGGGCGAGCAGGTCGGCCTCGAACAGCGCGGGCCGCAGCGGTGCCGGGACGGACGCGGCCTCGAAGCCGGGCGGCAGGTCGGCGGTGCGGTTTCCCCGGGTGAACAGCGGGCGGTCGAGTCCGAGCGGGTCCAGCCGGTGGCGCCACGGCTGGTCGGCCTGGCGGGCCGGCACCCGCTGGTGGGCGGCGGCGCGTTCGCGGTGGACGGCGACGGTCACGTGCCCCGGGTGGTACCAGCCGGCGGGGCCGTCCGGGCGGCGCACGTCGACCAGCCGGCTGGTGCGGTCGAAGGGCGTGCCGGCCAGTGCGCTGTCCAGCCGGGTGGGCAGCCGGGCGGTGGTGAGGTCGGGGCGGGTGTGCCGCAGGTGCTGCGTCCAGGCCGTCCGGGCGAGGCCCTCGACCAGCCGCACCGGGAAGCCGCAGGCGTGCTGGGCGACGTCGGCGAGCGCCGAGACGGTCCCCTTGCGCCGCCGTACGGCGATGGTCCGGGCCACGTCGGCGCGCGCGCTCGCCCCGGCGGACGGGAGCAGGCGCGGGCCGCGCAGGTCGTCGAACTCGATCAGGGCGGTGGCGTCGTCCTGGGCGATCGAGGCGTCGTACAGTGGGACGGTGCCGACCAGCCGGGCCAGGTACGGGACGTACTGGTCCTGACAGGTCTCGATGAAGTGGTCCTCGTAGCCGCGCGCGATGTCGGCGGCGATGGCGTCGGCCTGCTCGCCGATGACACCGAGCAGGGCCCGCAGCGGCTTGCCGGCTTCGGCGTCCCTGGCCCTGACCACGGCCGGGAGCTGGGCGTAGAGCTGGTCTGCGGCGGTCATGCGGGCCACCTCCGGGGGGTGTCGGGGCTGGGTGTCGGACTCCCGCCCACAGTGAGGTGGGCGGGCCGACGGGACGGGCGGTGCGGGGGTGTCATGTCAGGCCGCGGGTGGCCGGTGCGGGCGGCGCGGCCGCCAGGGCGACGGTGAGCGCCTCGGGGGCGAGCACCGGCAGTTCGGCCGGCAGCACGCCGCCGCCCGCGCCGGCCCGGACGTCCAGCAGGCGCAGCCGTTCGGGCAGGGGGCCGTCGGCCGGGTCGGCCCCGTGGTCGGCCAGGAACGCCGCCCAGACGGCGTCCGGGAGCCCGGGCGGGCGGGCGAAGCCGAATCGGGTGACGGTGACGGCCGCCGCTCCCGGCACCGCGGAGGCGGCGAGGTAGAGGTCGGACAGGTGCACCGCGCGGGCGAGTTCGGTGCGGTCGAAGCCGAGCCGCTCGGCCAGGGCGGCGCGCACCCCGGCCAGGACGGCGTCGGCCTCGGCCGCCGGGTCCGGGGCGACGGCAGCGGTGACCACGAGCGGCACCGGGGCGAAGTCCGCCACCACCACGCGCCGGTACGGCGGGCCGGCCGAGGCGGCGGTCCGGGCCAGCAGCCGGCGCCCGGCGGCGTCGAAGGTGCCGCCGGCGGGCCCGGCCACCGTCACCGCGATCAGCAGGCCGCGGCCGTCCCACACGGTGGCGGCCCGGGCCTTGGCCACCTGGCCGGTGGCGACCAGCAGGTCCGCGCAGTCCGCCGCGCTGACGGCCCGGCCGAGCGTCCGGACCGTCCCCGGGGCCCGCTCGCGCAGGGCGCTGCCGTCCTCCCGGTCGGCCCCGCCCTGTGCGGCGGCCGGGTTGGCCACGGCTTCGAGCCCGGGCAGGCGGTGCAGCGGCTGGGTGAGGGTGCCGGCGCCGACCCGGCCGGCCAGCCCGGCGCCGTACCGGTAGTCGGCGACGACGTTGGCGGCGCCGCTGCGCGGGCGGGCGCCGGTCGTCCCGTCGCCGTACTGCACGACGGTCGAACCGTCCGCCTCGGTGCGCAGCTCGTACACGTCCTCGTCCGGCCCGGCGCCGAGCAGCTGCGGCACCTCCCGGGAAGCGAGCCCGCCGACCCTGACGGTCAGCGCCGCGACGGAGCCCTCGGGCGTGGCCTCGGGCACCCGGGTCAGCGGGCCGTGGGCGAGCGTGAAGCGCTGGAAGGCGGTCGAGGCGTCACCGGAGCCGAGCACCTCGCGGGAGACGGTGGCACCGTGGCTCGCGGTCGCGGCGTTGCCGAGCAGCGTGGTGGCGGCGGCGTCCAGCGGTGCGGTGTCCTCCGGCTGCGCGGCGAGCGGCACCACCAGGTAGCAGGCGTCGCCGGCCCGCACGCCCCCGGCGGGCGGGTTCGCCCCGGCCGGTTCCAGCCGGACGGTGCCCCGGACGGTGGTGGTGACGGCCCGTCCGCCCGGCGCCGCGAGCACCAGACGCCGGCCCATGGGCAGGTCGGCGGGCGCCACGACGGGCGCCGCGGCCCGGTCGGTGCCGGGCGGGCCGAGCACCCGTACGGCGTCACCCGGCACGGCCGCTGCCGTCCCGGCCTGGGGGGCGGCCGTCGCCCCGGCCGCGGTCGGCGGCTGCGGGGCGGCCACGGCCAGGCCGGGGATCCAGAGTTCGTTCCCGAGCCGGTCCGGGTAGTCCTGGCCGAGCCACTGGACCGCCTCACCGTCGAGCTCGACGACCTGGAGCGCGCGGCGGTCCGCGATCTCCGGCAGATCGGGTTCGACGGTGACCAGAACAACCTGGCTGGTCGGCCCGGCGCTGCCCAGGAGCTTCTCGGTACCGGGCGCGGTCTCCTTCACCCGGACCACCCGGGTGAACGCGCCGGGGTCGACGACCAGCAGCGGCGTCCCGACGGCCAGCGACTCGTGCTTGCGGTCCAGCGGGAGCGGCGCGGCGGCCGGGATCGTCAGGTCGACCGGGGTCCCGAGGTCCCAGGTGACCTTGCCGCCGTCTTTGGACGGCGTCGGCGGTGTGGTGTCGGGGGCGTCGTGCCCGTTGACCAGCAGCGGCCGGGCGGGCCGGTACGCGGCCGCGCCCGCCGCGGGGGCCTGGGCGGCGAGCCGCAGCCGAAGCCCGTCCGGCCCGGCGTCCAGGGCGGCGACGGTGGTGCGGACGACCGAGCCGGAGCCGTCCGCCTCGGCGGCGACCTCGACGCGCATCGCGACCTCCCCCTCGACCACGACCAGCATCGGGTCGCCCGGCCGCAGCCGCCCGGCCCAGCGCGGGGCGTCGGCGGGGTGGACCAGCGCGCCGCCGGTCCCGGTGAGCGGGTCGACCGCTGTCGGCCGGCCGTACGCGGGCAGGGCGTTGAGTCGCCAGTCGGCCGCGCACCCCTCCAGGGTCTCGAAGGTCTGCGGCTGGTCGCCGGGCCCGGGCACGCTCTGCACCGGGAAGCCGGTCGGCACGGTGAGCGCGGCGCCGACAGCCAGCGTGAACGCCAGCGTCGCGGTGGCGGAGACGCCCGGCCGCGGCCGGTAGCCGATCAGTTCGACCAGGCGGTGCACGCTCTCGTCGAGCACCGCGGTGCCGAGGAAGTGCTCGTTGACGTACCGTTCCTGATGGAACGTCAGGACATCGCCGAGCGCGGCCCACTGCTCCAGCAGCGTGATCGCGTGGTCGTCCTGGTCCCGCGTGGTGAGCCCGGCGAGTTCCGGCTGCGCCGCGATCCGCTCCAGCATGGTCCGCCGGAACGAGGCGAAGCCGCCGATCCGGGCGCGCAGCGCCGGCAGGCCCGCCGGGTTGTCGACCGGCAGCGGGGTGGCGGGCAGGCCGCCGGGACAGGTGCCGGAAGCGCTCAAGGGGTACCTCCGTCGATCTCCAGGCGCAGCACTCCGCGCTCCGGCAGGCTCGGGTCGTCGTCCAGCCGGAGCACCTGCCAGGGCGCCACGTCCAAGCGCCCGGCGGCGAGTTCCCCGTTGTCGGGCGCGTCGTAGCGGCGCAGCGCCAGGGCCTTGACCGAGTCCACCCCGGGGACGGCGGCCACCGCCGCGTACACCTCGCCGAGGAGCAGCGGACGGCCGAAGCCGAGCGCCGGCCCGGCGAGCAGGCCCGGTCGCCCGTTCGGCAGCCGGCCGGCGAGCAGGGCGTCCCGTACGGCGCGGCGCACCACGGCCCGGCTGTGCCCCGTGGCGGCGCACACGTGCAGAGCGAGTTCGACCGCGGCGAACTGCGGCGGCCGGACGTCCACGTCCTGTCCGGCGAGCCGGACGGCGTCCAGGGCGGCCACCACCTGGGCCCGTAGGCCGGCGGAGAGCTCCTGGTGGCTGCCGCCGCCGTCCACCAGCGCGGCGGGGTCGGCGGGCAGGACGGAGACCAGCCAGGTGTACCAGCTGCCGGTCCAGCGCAGTGCGGCCACCGCCGCGCGTACGGCGGGAAGCAGCAGAACGGCGTCGACGGCGTCCTGTTCGGTGACGGCGCGCTCCTGGCGGGCCCGGAAGGCGTCGGGGGCGAGGCGCCGGGCGTGCTCGACGCTCTCCGGCTCGGTGCCGCCGGTGGCCGGAAGCGGGTTGCGGACGGTCTGCACGAGGTCGGCGTCGGCCCCGGGCAGGACGATGTGTGCCAACGCCTCGGCACCGATGTTGCCGGCCGTGCCGTTGCCGATCCGGTAGCGGGCCTCGAAGGTCGCGGCCTGCAGTGGCGGCCGTCCCAGCGGGGGCCGGCCGAAGCGGATCAGCCCGTGCCCGGTGTCGTCCACCTCGACGACCAGGTGCAGGTCGTTCGGCCCGCTGTCGAAGAGGTCGGGCACCGGTGAGTACACCTCGGCCGGGCCCGAGCGCGGCCGGGCGGTGACGGTCAGGGCCGGGACGGCGGTCCGGGGGCCGCCGGACAGGTCGGTCCGCTCGGTGTCCGGCGCGCCCGCCTGATGGGTCAGCGGGCCGTCCGGCAGCCGCAGCCGGGGGTCGAGCGGCCCGCCGAGCGGCCCGGCGGCCGTCGGGTCCCAGCCGTCCGGGGTGATGTCGACCCCGTCGACGGTGGCGCCGTGGTCGGCGAGCACGGTGTTGCCCCGGGCGAGCGAGACGTCCTCCAGCACGTCGCCGTCGGTTTGCACGGCGCGGACGCAGACCGGCCGGTCGGGTGCCTCGGCGGCGGCCCACCGGACGGCGAGCAGCGGCAGTTGCGGGTCGGCGTCGTGGGTGCGCTCGGTCAGCCGCACCTGGCCGTCGGCGTCCCGGGTGACGGCAGGCAGGTAGGCCGGGTCGGCGCCTGGCTGGACGTCGGTCAGCCGGACGACCCAGCGGGCGGTCGGGTCGGCGTCGGCCGCCAGCCCCGTTCGCGGCGAGCGGACCTGCTCCAGGACGAGCAGGTCACCGGCCTTCAGCACCGGCTCGGCGGCGGTGCCGGGCTGCGCCGGGTTCTCGGCCCAGAGCCAGGCGGTGGTGGCGCCGGCCGGGAGCCAGTAGGCGTCCTCGCCCCAGTGGTGCAGGTGCAGCAGGTTGCCGAGCGGATCGGCCGTCAGGTCATGGGCGGTCTCGAACACCACCGAACCGTCGAGCGGGGGCGCGGCCAGGGACTTGCGGTCGACCAGTTCGGCGCGGATCCCGGGTCCCGGGGCGCCGCTCTCGCCGGGCAGCGGGTTCGGGATCGTGGTCAGCAGCCGGGTGCCGCGCGCCACGGTGAGGGGCGCCTCGACCGCCAGGTGCACCGCCGTGGCGGCGTTGCGGCCCTGGTGCAGCGCGTAGTCGACCAGCCGGACGTGCCGGCGCACCGACACCCGGCGGCGGGCGAGCCCGAGGTAGCCCTCCAGCAGGGCCGCGTCCTGGGCGTAGGACAGCTGGTCGGCGTGGAAGGCCAGCAGTTCGAGCAGGGTGACGGCGGGGTCGGCCGGGTGCCGGTCGGCGAGCGAGGGGTGGCGCTGCGCGGCGAGGTCCAGCAGCGTCCGGCGGAAGCCTGCGAAGTCCTTGGCCGCGCTGTCGAGCAGCGGCTCGGGCCCGCCGGGGTCGGCCGGGCCCGCGCCGGGGGTGCGGCAGTCCAGGTCGGAGGGGCAGGCGGCCATGAAGGAGAAGCCGATCCGGCGCAGCACCGGGTCGAGGTCCGGGACGGCCAGCTCCAGTTCGTACCGGCTGAAGTCGCCGGGCCTGTCGGTCCGCACCAGCAGGGTCCGCGCGTCGGCGACGGCGACGGCCCGCACCCGGATGCCGCGGATCCGCTCGCCGCCCTTGACCAGCACCTGGTCGGGGCGACTGACCAGCTTCCACGGGTCCGCGCCGGCGGGCAGGTCGCGCAGCAGGCCGACGGTGAGCCGGCTGTGGTCGGCGGTGTCCACCTCGACGTAGTCGATGCCGTTGCCGCGCTCCTCCTCCACGAGGAGTTCGGCCCGGCGCCGGGAGAGCGGGTCGGGCGGCAGGATCGCCTCGGTCATGCCGGCACCACCACCTGGACGACTCCGGCGCCGCGGTCGACACGGCGGCGGTAGGTGACGGTGACCACCAGGGAACCGTCCTCGCGGGACACGGTGTCCACCCCGTCCACCGCGACGACGTCGTCCACCCAGGTGTGCAGCTGGGCCTTGATCAGCGCCTGGGTGGCCGCTGCCAGGACGTCCCCGAGCGGCGCGAAGACGAGCGAGCGCAGCCCGCAGCCGAAGTCGGGCCGCATCACCCGCTCGCCCGGCTCGGTCAGCAGCACCAGTTCGACCAGCTCGCGGACGTGGCGGTCCGGGTCGGCGCTCGCGGTGCGCCCGGTGCCGTCGACGCGCAGCGGGAAGGAGAGCGGCCCGGTCACGACGCCTCCTGGGCGGTGCCGGGGCGTGGTCCCGCTGGTCCTGGGTCCGGACGGGTGCCGGGCCGGGTTGCTGTCATCTGCGCTACTCCACCAGGTTCTTGACGCTGAGCAGGGCCGGTGTGGGAGGGGGGACCTGGGCGACCGGCGGGGTCGGGACGACGGGCAGTGCCGGCGGCCCCGCGACCATGCCCGGGTGGATGTGGGTGTTGAAGAGGGTGGCGAGCTGGGTCAGGTAGCTCAGCAGCTGGGTACCGAGGACGGCCGGCTCGGAGGCCTGCCGTCCGTGGTTGACCAGCGGCGCCTCCAGGGTCACCTGGGTGAGCGCCTGCAGTGTCACCTGGCCGGAGTCCGCCTTGATCTCCAGCAGGTTCTGCCCGGTCATGTCGCTGACCGTCAGGGTGTGGCCGTCGTCGTCCAGGGCCACGGTCAGGCCCGTCTCACTGGTCAGTTCGCGTCGGCCCGGGCTGGGCAGCGGCGAGGTCGGCGCGCCGGGCGCCTCCAGCGGCCCCCACCAGCAGCCGGTCCAGATCGGGCGGCACGGATCGCCCGCCTCGAACTCGACCCACAGCGCGGAGCCGACCGGCGGCACGGTGTACAGGCCCGAGCGCTGCCCCGCGTACGGGGTGCACGGCAGGGCCCAGCCGGTCTCGACGTCGCCGAGCACCTCGGGCACCTTGGCCTTGAGCCGCCCCGACTTCAACGGGTCGTCGACGCTCGTGACCTCCCCCCGGTACTTGCCGAAGTAGCGGTCGGTGCTCGCCCCGATCGCCAGCAGTGCGTGGTCCAGCACGTTCGTTCAGCCTCCCAGTGCGCCGAGCAGTCCCGAATCGCCCACCGCGTTGCGCACCGCGGTGAAGCGTTGGCTGTACGCCTTGGGGCTGATCCGGTGCACGACCTTGCGGACCAGCCACGGGCCGCTGTAGGCGGGTCCGGCTCCGGCCAGCCGGATCGGGTCGCCGGGGCGCAGCGGGCCGACCGAGGCGTCCACCGTCCCCTCCGCGACGATCGCCAGGGCCGCCCGGTCGACCAGGGCCTGGGCGGCCTTGCGCAGGTCGCCCGCGCCGGTCAGGGCGGAGCCGGTGAGCCGGGTGACCGGGGTCGGGCTCAGCCCGGTGAGCACGCTGGTGCCGCCGATCGTGCTGCTGACGGCCGTCACCTCGGCGTTCTGCCCGCTGTGCCGCAGGTCCATCGCGTCCGCGGTGACGGTCGTGGCGCGCAGCATGTCGTGGCCGATCCGCAGGTCGGTGACCCCGCTGGCGCTGCCGGCCCGGACGGCGAGCGTGGCGACCGGCAGGCCCTCGGCCGAGACCTCGTGGAAGTGGCCGACCTCGATGCCGGTGTTGGCCTGCGGCAGGGTGTACACCTCGAAGCCGTTGCGCCGGGCGAGCCGGCGTAGGAAGCGGATGTCGCTGCCGCGCTGCACCGTGGTGCCCTCGGGCTCGATCAGCACCGGGCCGGTCGGTGAGACCTGGGGGACGAGCCTGTAGCCGGCGAAGATCTGGGCCGCGATCACGGCGTCCGGCAGGTTGGGCCAGGCCTGGGTGCGGTCCTGGAGGTTCATCAGGCCGGTGGCGTCGAGGCCGCCGACCTCGACCGAGGAGTCCCCGGCGTTCTCGCCGTACACCACGGACCGGGTCGCCGCGTACCCGGCGAAGAGGAAGACCGGCAGCGGGACGGTGCCGATGACGGCCCCGATCCGCACGCTCTGCCCCGCGGTGAACCGATCGGCTTCGAGCAGCGGCCACTCGCCGCGCGGGGACAGCCCCGTGCCGAGCCGCAGCCGGAAGGTGCCGGGCGCGTCCAGGGTGGTCTCGACGACCAGTTCCTGGAGCGCGTCGAGGACCTCGCCCGGGGCGGGGGCGTTGTCGACCAGCAGGACGGCGGTGACGGCCGTCACGACAGTGCCTCCGGGGAGACGGGCTGCGGCAGTTCGATCGGCGTGCCGGGCGGCTCCAGCACCGCGGCCGGGCCGGCGGCCGCGGCGGCCGGGTTGGCGTCCGCGATCCGCCACCAGGCGCCCGGGTCGCCGTAGGCCCGGTACGCGAGCAGGTCCAGCCGGTCGTGCGGCCGGGTCGTGCCGGTGACGGTCGGGCCCGTGGCCGGCGGCACGCGCAGGGTCACCCACGGCCGGGGCCGGCCCCGCTCGTCGACGTGCACCGCGACCGGGACGTCCCGGTAGCGGCTTCCGGAGTCGAACATCGGGCCTCCTGCGAAAGGCGGGTGAGGGGCGGTCACAGCGGAAGGACGGACGGCGCCCGCGCGGCGGACTGCGCGGTGTTCACCGCCGAGAACACCTCCCGGGCCACCGCGTGCACGTCGGCGAGCGCGCTGATGAACACGGGGGCGGCCTTGAGTTCGTCCTGGCTCAGCGTGGTGAGGTGGAGTTCCGCGCGGGCGCTGATCGGGTTCAGCCTGGCGTCGAAGGCCTGCTCGGTGACGGACAGGCCGGCCACCTTGACCGGGAGCACCCGACCCGCGCCCCAGACCAGGACCGTCCAGTTCAGCCCCTGCGGCGTGATGACCGCGAGCCCGATCTCCGCCTGCAGCTTCGTCAACTTGGCCAGGACGGTGGAGGGATGGATCAGCTGCTCGATCGCCGAGATCACCGGCAGCAACCCGCTGACCAACGTGATCGGATTGGCGTCCGGGCGCTCCAACTGGTCGGCGGCGTCCAGGGCGAGCGACAGGGTCAGCGACTCGACGGGCGTGGTGGCGGGGGTCTGCGACTCGCCCGCCCCGGCGGGAGGCTTCGCCCCGGCGGCCTGCCCCAAGTCGAAGCGCCGCGCAAGGGAGTCCGGGTTCAACGGGAACACGATCAGCTGCACGGGGACGGGAACGACCGACCCGAACACCAGCAGCGCCCCCTTGGTGACCCTCGGCCGGCCGGGAAACTCGCTCATCGACAACCCCAATCCCGCGCATCTACAACGCCAGCCCGCTCCGGACCCGGTCGGTGATCTGCCCGGCCAGCGCCATCACGTCGATCTTCGGGGTGATCCACTGGATGTCCTTCGCCTCGGGCAGCCGCAGCGGCTGGTCGGACTGGTAGTGGAACGGCGCGACCAGACCGAACTCCAGACCGGTCGCGTACGCGTAGGCGGCGAGCTCGTACGGCCAGCTCTTCTCGCCCAGCAGCCGCGCCTTGGCCGTGATGTCCGCCGCGATGCTCAGGGTGAGCACCGGCTGCACCCTGATCTCGGCCTTCGCGTCGAAGGACAGCACGTTCCGGGCGTACACCAGCGCCGCCTCCGCGTTCAGACCGCCCTTCAGCAGCACCCCGCCGGTGACGCTGATGCCGCCGGTGACGCTGGCCACGCCCGCCGAGAGCCCGGCCGCCGCCCGCACCCGCAGCTCCAGGCCCGCCTCGGCGGGGAGCACCAGCCGGGCCTTGGCCCCGACCTCCAGGTCGGTGTCCTGCTCCAGCGGGTTGAAGGCCGCCGCGATCACCAGGTCTCGGATCTCGCCCGGTCCGAAGCTGTACTTGAACGCCGCTGCGGCGCTCAGCTGCGCCACCAGGCCGAGCGAGACCGGGCCGAGCGGCACGGCGAAGAGCGGGATCTCCGGGAACGGGATGTCGAAGATCTGGTAGCGGTTGCCCCGTGGCTCCAGGAACCGGTACGGCGGGAAGCGCAACTCGCCCTCGACCCGCAGCCGATGGTCGGGGGAGAGCAGCACGGCGGCCCGGCCGACCAGGCCGGGCCGGATCTCCAGCTGGACCTCGCCCCTGCCCGAGATCCGGCCCTCCCGGTCGAGCACGGCGACGAGCTGCCCGCTCACCCGGTCGCGCTTGAGCCTGATCGTGCCCTTGCCGGTGAAGTGGCCCTCGTCGTAGGCGAGGTCCATCGTGCCGTCGAGGCCGAGCACGGTGAAGGTGGTGTGCCCGGAGCCGGTGACATGCTCGCCGTCGTAGGAGGCCCGCAGCTCGAACGGGTGCAGGCCGGGTACGGTGACGGTGCCGTGCCCGGAGTAGACCAGCCGGTCGTCGCGTCTGGCCACCTTGAGGTCGATCGGGGTGCCCAGCACCGACAGCTCGACCTCCCCGGTCGCGTCCCAGTGGCCGCCCGCGAAGCCGACCGACACCGCGCCGCCGGTCACCAGCCCGGCCCGGGGCGTGGCCCGCAGGTCCAGCCGGCCGGTCAGCCCGGTGTGCGGGCGGTACGTCACCGCGGCCTCGGCCCGGTCCAGTCCGGGCACGGCGGCGTGCAGCGTGCCGGTCGCGAACAGTCCGGCGGCGTCCGCCCCCGCGGTCAGGTCACCGGTGAGGAGGCGGGCGAGCTCGAAGCCGAGGTGGCCGCCTGCCGTGAAGTCCGGTCCGAGGGAGATCGCCAGCGAGGCGTCGGTGATCCTGAACGGCGGCAGCGAGAGCTTGCTGCGGTCCGGGCTCACCGAGGCGTGCAACCCCTCGCGGTCCAGCGTCACCGCGATCGGCACCCGGTTCAGGAGCGGGATGCTCGGGGTGATCGTGCCCTTCCCGACCAGGCCCTCCTCGGCCATCCTCAGGTCGAGGTGGCCGGTGCTCAGGTACGGGTAGGTGAACTCGATCCGCTCGGTCTTGTTCGGGAACTCCAGTCTGCCGGTGGCGGCCGGGTCGACCACCTTCAGGGGGAAGTCGCCGCCGCCCTTGAGCGGGGAGACCGCCAGCGGCACCCGGGTGCCGGCCCGGACGCCCTCGAAGCTCGCGGTGACGGTGTCGTGGCTGTGGTCCACCGTCCGGTGCAGCGACTTCAGCAGCATGCCCGGGATCAGCTCGCGCGCCGGGTGGTTGGCCTGGTCGCCGGCGATCGGGTCCGGCACGGTCGGCCGGATCTCGGGCGCCACTCTCAACACGTGGGAGGCGGGCCCCGCCGAGACGGGGTAGGCGATCCGGTCGGCGAAGGCCTTCTCCAGCTCGGCCCGCTGTGCCTGGTTCGGCCGGGTGCCCGCTGCCAGATCGGCGAGGGCGGTGCGGTGCACCGCGATGGAGTTCACCGCCTGGCCCCGGCGCTTCGCGATCACCGCGTCCTGCTGCTCCGGTCCGGCGGGCAGCGTATCCAGGGCCGGCGCCTCGTAGGCACCTTTTTGGACGACGCCGGAGAAGCGCAGGGTCAGACTGCGGGGCTCGAAGTCCGGGTTCTGCCGGTTCAGCGCCTTCACGACCTGGCTCGCGGCGTTGCGCAGATCGGTCCAGATCCTGACCCCGCTCGCCCGGTTGTCCTTGGCATCGTGCGGGGCGAGGTTGGCGGGCACGTTGGTGCCGCCGAGCTGGAGCTCGACGATGTGGTCGATCTGGGTCGTGTCGGCCCGCGACTCCGGCCGGAACTCCCCGGACTTCTGCTCCTTCCCGCCCGCCTCGTACCACCACTGGCGGGCCAGCTCCCTGGGCCACTTGACGCGCTGGAGCCAGAGCTGGCGCAGTTCGTCGGTCGGCGCGCGCTTCTGCCACAGCTCCGCCCGGATGTGATCGCCGCTGACGTCGGTGACGGCCTGCAGGGCGCTGCCGCCCTTGGCGTTCATCGTGGTCAGGGCCTCGTACTCCTCCTTCCACGGGCCCTTCTCCTGGGGGAGGACGAAGGCGCCCAGGTCGACGAGGACGACGGCCGGGTCCTCCTGGAGCTGCCGCACCGTCTCGACGGTGCGCTCCTCGCCCGCGTACGTGACCGTGAAGGGCTGCCAGACCGTGGCGGGCGGCGGGGTCTCCTCGGCCCGGCCCAGGAAGGGCGCCGTCGCCCGCTGCCAGGACCAGCCGTGCGGCAGCGAGCGGTCCGAAAGCGCCGCGGCTCGCTCGGCCTGCCGCTCCAGCGCGGCCGAAGCGGCGGGCAGGCGGGCGCCGTCCGCGGCGAGGAGGTTCGGGGCGTGCGGGACGCCGCAGTGCTGGGCCACGTGCGCGAGCTCGTGGGCGATCAGCGCGCGGCCCGGAGCGGTGAGCGGGTCGTAGGAGCCGTGCGCGAAGACGATGTCGTGGCCGACGGTGTACGCGCGGGCGCCCAGCGAGCGGGCGGCGGCGTCGGCCTCGGGGCCGGTGTGCACCCGGACGGGCGTGAAGTCGTGCCGGAAGTTGGCGGACAGCCGGTCGCGGGTGCCCGCCTCCAGCGGTCGGCCCGGTCCGGCGAGGCCGGTGCCGGCGGACGGGGTGCTCATCTCCGCACCGCCCTCGCCACGGCCTCCGCCAGTTCCTGCCCCAGCCGCTCGCCGCCCGGGCCCCGGACGGGGGACTCCGGGTCGTCCGGGCCCGGCACCCGGGCGTCGGTCACCGGTGTGCGCGGGGTCGCCGGATCGGCCAGCAGCTGTGCCAGCCGGCGGCGGAAGACCTCCAGGACCTGCGGCACGTCCGCCTCCCGGACGCCGCGCAGCACCAGGTGCTCGATCTCCACCTCGATCGGCGCGGTGGCGCCGCCGCCCGTCCACGGGCCGGCCGGGGCACTCATGCGCCCACCTCGCTCAGCACGGCGGACGGCTCGCTCAGCACGCCCGTCCTGGTGATTCGCTCGCTCACTCCCACCCCCGCAGCTCGTGCGAGGACAGTGGGCGCTCCAGCTTCTCGCACTCGATCCGCACGGCCTCGCGCACGTGCGCCATCCGTACCGGCTCGTCCGCATCGGCGGCCAGGAAGGCGGCGTGCAGCGCGAGTTGGGCGATCGTGCCGCCCGCCACCGCGACCTGCGCGAGCCGTACCGGGTCCAGCCCGTCGACCGGGACGCCGACCGGGAACGCCCGCTCCCAGAGCCGGGCCCGCTGCTCGGCGTCCGGGAAGGGGAAGGTGACCACGAACCGCATCCGCCGCAGGAACGCCGAGTCCAGCGCCTCCCGGGTGTTGGTGGTCACGATGCAGATCCCGCCGAACGTCTCCAGCCGCTGGAGCAGGAAGCTGACCTCCAGGTTCGCGTACCGGTCGCGGCTGTCGTGGACGGCGGTGCGCCGACCGAACAGCGCCTCGCCCTCGTCGAAGAGCAGGACGGCCCCCGCCTCGGCGGCGGTGAAGAGCCGGGAGAGGTTCTTCTCGGTCTCGCCGATGTACTTGCTGACCAGCTGGCCGAGGTCGGCGCAGACCAGGTCGCGTCCGAGCTCGGCCGCCACCGCCTCGGCCGCGGTGGTCTTCCCCGTGCCGCTCGGCCCGCTGAACAGGGCGGTGACCGCCAGACCCCGCTGGCCCGGCCCGGGGTGCCCCCACTCGTCGTGCACCCGGCCCCGCTGGCGGACCTGCGCCAGCAGCGCCCGCAGCGCCCGCTCGGCGGGCTCGGCGAGCACCAGCGAGTCGAGCCCGCGCACGGGGCGGTGCAGTCGGGCGAGGCCGTGCAGCGGTTGGTCGGCAGTGGCGCGGCAGGCCGTCACGAGGTCCGGCAGCGGGACGGCCCCCGAAGCGGGGGCGGCGAGCCGGACGCCCCGCTCGACACCCAGCACGATCGTGGCCGGGGTGAGCGGGGCGCACTGCGCCAGCTCGGCCAGTTCGGCCGGGCCGGCCGACAGGCCCGCGTCCGCCAGCGCGGCGGCGAACAGCTCCCGCCGTTCGCCCGGGCCGGCGGCCGGCAGCCGCAGGACGGGCTGCGCGCCGGCGCCGGCCGTCGGCTCGGCGAGCGAGAGGACCACCGGGACGCCGTACGAGCCCGCGTCCACGGCGAGGCGCAGCACCGCGGGCGCCAGCCCGGCGGAGGCGGCCGGGTCCCCGTCGGTGCCGTGCTCGGGGCCGACCGGCCGGTCCGGTGCCTCGATCAGCAGCAGACGGCCGCCCAGCGCCGCCTCCCGGGCGAGCAGGCGCCCGTACAGCTCGGCGGTGGGGGCGTCGTGCGGTACGTCCCCGGCCTCGGTCACCAGCGTGGTCAGCCCCAGTGCGCGGGCCGCCTGTACCGCGGCCTGGCGGCGCGTCAGACGGTCCTCGCCGACCAGCGAGACCGGGCGGGGGAGCGCGGCCGTCCCGGGAGCGACCAGGGCGGCGAGCTGCCCGGCGGTCGCCAGCTGAGCCGGGGTCAGTCGGCAGAGGTCCTCGGCCGTCCGCGCCCGCCCGCGCAGCCGCTCGTCCAGGGTGACAGCCCCGACCAGGGCGTGCAGCACCCGCTCGTCCACCGCGAGCGGCAGCTGGGCCAGGCCGCCGTACCGGCCGGGCGCGGGCTCCAGGGGCAGGTCGGCCAGCCGCCAGTGTCGCAGCGGTGCGTCGGGCAGGAGCGCGCTCCAGTGCGGGTCCGCAAGCGTGGCGAGCGCCCGGGAGAAGGTCGCCGGGCCGGTGGCGCAGGGCAGGCCGAGTTCGGGCGCCGCGGCGGCCAGCAGGACGTCCTGTTCGAAGCGGGTGAGGCCGAAGAGGCGCGTGATCCGGTGCAGCGCGACGGGCGTGCCGGTGTCCGCCGCGACCTCGGCGGCCAGCAGCGCCGCGGCCCGCTCGGGCTGCTCGGCGTCGGCCGGGCGCCCGTCCAGCCGGGCGGCGACGGCCCCGGCCTGCATCACGAGGTGCCGTTGGTTGTCCCGGGCCCAGACGGCCGTCGGCGCGGCCTGCGGCGGCGGGGCGGCGGTGCCGGCGCCGGTGGCCGGCCGGTCGTCCTCGGTGGTGGTCACAGGGTCACCTCCTGCGGCAGGAAGAGGCCGTGGAGGTCGAGCGGCGGGAGGCTCCGGACGCCGTCGACCTCCAGCGTCACCCGGTAGTCTCCGCGCGGCGCGGCCGTCAGCGAGACGCTGATCGAGGCCTGCGGCGCGGGTGCCACATCGAGCGCGAGCGCCACGGTCGCATCCGGGCGCACCCGGTCGAGCAGCAGCCGCACCCGCCGTTCCGATCCGGTGAGCGGCGGGAGGACGCCGGCGGTGAGGGTGCCGTCGTAGCCGCCCGCCCCGGGGTCGGGCGTGGCGGTCACCGGGCCGAGGGTCGGCAGGACCGTGAACGCGAGGGGGGCGCCGGCCAGGGCCGGAGCGGTGACGGACACGGCAGGGTCGAGCGGCGCGGTCAGTCGCAGGACCTGCACGGTGTGCAGGCCGGGCCGCACCCCGGTCAGCGGGATGGTCAGCTGTGTGGTGTCCACCACCGTGGCCGGGGCGGGGGCGCCGTCGACCAGCACCTTGAGGGTCTCGCCGGGCAGCGGTGCGAGGGCCGAGCCGAACAGCCGCAGATCCGGCATCGGGGAGGCCGCCCTGACCGGTGCGCCCGGGCCGTCGGGACCGGCCACGGTGTCCAGCCGGGGGCCGTTCAGCACCCGGGCGCCCAGGCCGGTCCGGAGCACCGGCAGGACGGTGCCCGGGACCTCGGGGGACTCCACCACGACGGGCCCGGCGACGACCGCCAGGCTGAGGGCGAAGGCCCCTGGCTGGTACAGCGCCCAGATCCGGGTCAGTTCGTCGATGCTCAGCGACTCCGGCTGGATCCGCACCCGCTCACGGGCCCGGGCCAGGTCGTTGCCGGCGATCTCGTGGTGGGCCGCGGTGGCCTGGTCGATCAGGTCGGCGAACACCTCGGGGGTGGCGTGCAGGGCGGCCGCGCAGAGCGCCAGCAGCTGCTCGCTCTGGTAGACGCTCCCGCCCCGGAAGGTGAGCAGGTAGTGCAGCTCCAGCGCCGTCCGGGGGACTTCGCGCAGCGTGCCACCGTACGGGGGGCGGGTCGGCAGGTCGTCGGCGGCCAGCGAGGCGTTGCGGCCGATCCGGTACAGGTGGACGCCGACCACCGGCGGGTTGGCGTCGTCGTCCAGCGCTCCGGCCTTGACGGTCACCCGGGGATTGACCTGCGCGGCGTCGATGCGCACCTGCAGCAGGGTCACCAGGGAGGCGGTGACGGTCGGAACGGCGAGTGCGTTGCTCATCCGGGCCACCCCCCGCCGTGCCGGCGGTGGGCGGCGAGCAGGTCGGGGTGCCGGCCGGCGGCCGGCGCGGGCGGTGCGGCCGGGACCGGCTCCGCCGCGGCGGGCGTCACGACCAGCTCCACGCGGCCGATCCGGACGACCACCGGCGCCGGTGCGGGCGTCTCGGTGCTCCGCCCGCGCCGGGTTGCCCGGCCGGGCGTCGACGGGGCCGGCGCGCCGTGCGCCGGATCGCCGGGGCGGGGGCGCAGCACCACGGCCGGCGGCAGCGTCGGGGCGGCGGCCGCGTTGTCGGCGGTCCGGCTGACGGGGAGCGGCCCGGGTCCGTCCGGTCTGGCGGCGTGGTCGGGGTCCTGCGCTCTGAGGCCGGGCTCCCGGGCCGGTCCGGCGACCGGGCCGAGGCCGGCGCCCGGTGTGCGGCGGCGCGGCGCGGGGTGCGCCGGGGCCGCCTCCGGAGGCCCGGCGACGCTCTGCTCGGGCCCGTCCGGCCGTGCCGCCGGAGTACGGTGCTCCGCTCGGACCGGGCCGAGTGACACACGCCGTTCGGCGGCCGGCGGACGGGCCGTCCGCGGGTACGGCTTCAGCGGTGCGGGAGCCTCGGATCCTGACGCGTCGAGGCCGGTGGGCACCGGCCGCTCACCGGCCTCGGGGCGCGGCCCCGATGGGGCGGCCCAGGTCTGAGGGTCCGCCGGCCGACCGTGCTCGGCGTCCGGCCAGGCCGGGAACCCCGGCGGATCGGCCGGGCGGGACGTCCGGGCGCTGTGGAGGCGGGAGGCGGCCGCGGCCCGGGCGGCGAACCAGGAGAGGTGGGACTCCGCGGTGCTGCGCAGCAGCGGCGTGGCGGACGCGTCCCGGCCGTTGCCCGACTCCGGCCGGGGGTGATCCGGGCCGGGGGCGGCGGGGCCGGCCGTCATCGCGCGGGCGACGAGGCGGCGCAGGAGGCCCACCGGGGCAGGTGCCGTCACTGGTCACCGTCCCAGGCTTCGCCGTCCGCGACGAGCGTCAGGTAGCCGGCCCGGCGCGGTGCGGGAAGTGCCAGCACCTCCGGTTCGGTCCAGCCGTACGCCATGGCGAGGGCGTGGACGTCGGTCATCAGCCGGCGGGGCGGGGTGAGCCGGGCGGCCAGTTCGGCCGCCGGGTCGAGCACGGCCGGCACCGGGGTGGCGCAGGCGACGCAGGAGAGCAGCAGCTCGATGTCGGCGAGCGGGTCGGCGGCCGCCATGGTGGTCTCGACGGCCGCGACGGTCGCCTCGTCCACGGTGTGCCAGGCCGTCACGCAGCGGTCCAGCAGCAGCCGTCGGGCCTGCTCGGCCGGGTCCGGAACGGTCGGCGCCAGCTCGGCGAGCGCCTCCAGGTCCGCGCCGGTGGGCAGCCGGAAGGCGGGCAGGCCCTCCGGCGGGCGGGGCCCGGACGGAGCGTGGGCGGCATCGCCCAGCAACTCCACCAGGTCGACGGCGGCGTCCAGCCGTTCACCGCAGGAGGGGCAGTCGAGCACCCACTCGACCAGCGAGCCGTACGTCGAGGCCACCAGGGCGAGCAGCAGCGCATTGCGGTCGCCGACGCTGAGCGCCCGCAGTTCGTCGGGCTCGGGGCGGCTGCCGCCGAGCTCCGCGACCACGGTCGCGAGCACCAGGGTGACCCAGTGCTCGCCACCGGGGCCGTTCCCGCCGAGGGCCGCCTCGTCGGCTCCGGTGAGCACGCGTACGGTGGCCGTCGTCGCGGGGCGCGCCGCCAGGCCGTGCCGCAGCCGTACCGGGCGCGCCGGGCCGATACCGAGTCCGGGGATCATACGGAGAACGAGACCTCCTTGGGCTCGACCACGGCCGGATCCCGCTCCCAGCCCTCGTTCTCGAGCTTGATGTGGGCGAGCGCCACCGCGTTGGCGTTGGCGTCGAGGTCCGGCAGCGACTGGTACTCGCTCACCCAGCAGCGGAACACGTTGTAGGCGATGACGAGTTGGCCGGCCTCGTTGTAGAGCTCGATCACGATGTCCTTGCGGAAGTCCGCGAGGCTCACTTCCGCGCCGAGGGCGGCGCCGTGCTGCCAGACCTTGGACGCCCATGCCTCGAACTCCAGGTCGTGGGTGACTCCGCGTTCGAGCGTGATCGCCTCGTACTTGGTCCGGCCGGGCGAGCGGCGCGCACTGGACGGGTCGCCGCCCTCGCGGAACTCCACCACCTCGGTGGTGCGCTTGAGACTGCTGACCTTGCTGACGCCCGCGACATAGCGGCCGTCCCACTTGACCCTGAACTTGAAGTTCTTGTACGGGTCGAAGCGATTGGTGTTGACGGCGAACTGGGCCATGAGTGGGCTCCCCTCAACTCTGCGTCTGACCGGCGAGCTGCTGAAGCCGGATGATCACGAACTCGGCGGGCCGCACCGGCGCGAAGCCCACCAGGACGTTCACCACGCCGAGCCCCTGGTCCGTGTTCGTCGTCGTGGTGGCGTCGCAGCGGACGAGGTAGGCCTCCTTCGGGGTGCGCCCCGCGAAGGCGCCCTGCACGAACAGGCCGTGCAGGAAGGACCCGATGTTCAGCCGGATCTGCGACCAGAGCGGTTCGTCGTTGGGCTCGAACACGGCCCACTTGAGCCCGATCAGCAGGCTCGACTCCAGGAAGTTGGCCAACCGCCGCACCGGGACGTACTTGTAGTCCGAGGAGGAGGCGTCCCCGCCGGCCAGGGTCCGCGCACCCCAGCAGACCTGGCCGTAGGCGGGAAAGCTGCGCAGGCAGTTGACCGCGATCGGGTTCAGGGTGCCGTTCTCCGGGTCGGTCAGGTCGTAGCCCAGGTCCTGGACGCCGAACAGCTTGGCCTCCGTCCCGGCCGGCGCCTTCCAGACGCCGCGCGCCGCGTCGATCCGGGCCATCAGGCCGGCGATCGTGCCGCTCGGCCCGACCGAGCGCAGAAGGTAGCTGCGGGTCGGGTCGGCGATGTCGAGACGGGGGTAGTACAGGGCGCTGTACTCGTCGCGGACGAAGCTGTGACTCTGGAGCCAGTCGCGCAGCGCGGTCGGGCTCTTCAGGTTGCTCGGGGGGTCGAGGAGCAGCAGGGCGCGCTTGCGGCGGCAGTAGGCGATGGCGTTGCCGACGGCTTTGCTGTACTTGGCGTCCAGTGTGTTGTCCGAGGCGAACGGGTCGCTGTCCGAGGCGCGCTGGTTGCCGAGGCTCGGCAGGCACAGGAGCGTGAAGTCGGTGTTCTCCAGGGCGAACATGCCCGATCCGGTGCCGACCTCGCTGCCCACGAGCTCGTCCGCGCCGGGATGGGCGCCGTCGCCGCCGCCCGCCAGCACGACGGCCCCGGCGTGGGTTGTCGCGCCGTTCAGGCTGAGGGCGGTTGCGGTGTGGTCGTCGTGGTCGTTCTCGACGGTGACGGTGAGCTCGGAGGCGGCACCGGGCAGGACCTGGAGTCGGCTGGTGGTGGGGTCGGCGCTGTCGGGGACCACCCGCACCACGGCCTGGGACCAGACGGGCTTGTTCGCCACGGCCGTTCGCAGGGCCGACTGGAAGGCGGCGGCCAGCGTCTCGACGGAGTCGGGCTTGCCGGGGAAGGTGATCGTCCTCGCGGGGAGTCCCTGGATCGTCACCGTGACACCCAGGGTGTTCGTGTCGGGGAGTGCCCCCTTGTCGACCACGGCGGAGGAGACCAGCCCGCTGGGGGCGGGCTGGGAGGGAGCGTTCGCTCCCGTCACGGGGCCGACGGTGACCAGTTCGGACACCGCGTTGACGGCCGTCGTGAGGTAGAGGGGGTCGTCGGTCTTGGTGTGGTCGGTGGTCAGCCCCCGGTAGGTCTCCTGCCGCAGGACGGTCCGGTTGCCGGTGTCACCGCCCAGCAGGCTGATCACCAGGTCGAATCGGTCGGGGTCGGTCGCCGTGAGGACCTGGACGCGCAGGTCGTTGCCCCACGTCCCCTCGTTCAGGGCCTGGACGGTGAACGCGCCCGCGCCGCCGGCCTGTGGAACGTCGGCGTGGGCCCGGCCGAGTGCGTCGGCGCCGGCTCCGGGGGCGGCTACCCGGACCACGTAGGCCCGCGCGCCGCCGTTGAGGAAGTACTGCTGGAGTGCGAAGGACGTGTCGCTTTCCGTGTGCAGGCCGCCGAATTTCCGCTCGACGTCGGCGAAGGAAAGGACCTCCTCCGGGCTGTTCATCGGACCGCGTGGAAACCAGCCGATGAAGGCCGCGACCGCGGTGGGCACACCGACGATCGGATGCACACCACTGGGCACCTCTTCGATGTACACGCCCGGGAACGTGGGTGCGGTGGGCATGGGCGCTCCTTTCGTCAGCGGAATCCCTCGCAGTCTCGCGACGGTCTGTCACCGTGCCGTCCGATCCGGCGTCACAGTGGCGTCACATCGGCCCGGTTCATCCGGATGGCGTACGCGGGACGCCGCACCGAACGTCTGACGGGCCTCGGCCCCAGCGACGGCGGTGTCGCGCGTGCGGGTGAACGGGTGCGGCACGGCGGCACCGTGACGCGGGGACGTTCCCGGCGGCGGTTAGAACGGGGGGATGCGCCTACCGTCCCTCGCCGCGCTCCCCGCCGCGGCCGTGCTCGCCATGCTCCCCGGCACCGCCCACGGGCTCGCCCCCGACGCACGGGAGCCGGCCGTCCGGCCCGTGCCCGTTGCCCCGCCCGCTTCCGGCCCCCTCGCCGGGTTGCTGCCGTCCGTGCCGCTGCCGCCCGTGCCGCGACCGACCGGATCGCTGCCGACCGGACCGCGGCCGGACGAACCGCTGCCGGAGTACCGGTTCACCGGAGCCGGGTTCGACGCCTGCTCGGCGCCGCCGCTGGAGGCCCTGTCCGTCTGGCACACCGCCTCGCCGTACGGCGCGGTGAACATCTACAGCAGCGGTGGCCAGCGCGCCTGCTCGCAGGGCCGGCTGACGCCGCAGTGGGTGGCCCAGGTCCGCGCGATGGGGTGGCAGCTGGTGCCCACGCACGTCGGGCTCCAGGCGCCCTGCGCCGCGCGCCCGGACAAGCCGCTGCGAATCGACCCGGACCGGGCCGAGGAGCAGGGCGGCGAGGAAGCGGCCGAGGCGGCGCAGGCGCTGCAGACGCTCGGGCTGGGACCGGGCAGCCCGGTCTACCTCGACATGGAGGCGTACCCCTCGGGCGATGCGGAGTGCAGCCGGGCGGTGGTCGACTTCACCGCCGGCTGGACCAGGGCCCTCCAGGAGGCCGGGTACCGGTCGGGCTTCTACTCCAGCATGGACTCCGGCATCGCGGACATCGTCGCCGCCGCCCAGGCCGGATACTCCCCGTTGCCGGACGCGATCTGGTACGCCCGCTGGGACGGCAAGCCCACGACCACCGGCCAGGCCGGGCTGCCGGACGACCTGTGGACCGGCCACCGCATCCACCAGTACCGGGGCAGCGCCAACGAGACGTACGGCGGGGTGACGCTCAGCGTCGACCGCGACCAGATCGACGGCCTGGTGGCGGGCGGCTCCTGAGCCCTTGGCCGCCGGCTGTCACCGCTTACCCGTCAGCCGTCAGCCGTCAGCCGTCAGCCGTTCCCGTGCCATGACGGGCCGTCGGGGGCGGGGGCAGGGTGGCGTTCCAGGACGGCCCCGACGATCCGCAGGAGCCGCTGACCCGCGTGCTCGACGCTTCCGTTCTGGGCGCTCACCTGGGCGCCTTCCAGGAGGAAGGTGAGCTCCGCCGCCGCCTCGTCCGGATCGGGCAGCCCGGCCCGGGTGCAGAGGTCGGTGAGGCGGCGCAGCTGCCCGGCCTTGTGGGCCTCGATCAGCCGACGCGCCGGGTGGGCGCGGTCGGGCAGTTCCGCGATGGAGTTGATGAACGGGCAGCCCCGGTGGGAGATCCCGGGAAGTCCGTCGGCGATGAACCGGGCCATCCCCAGGATCTGGGCCCGGGGGTCGTCGGGGTGTGCGTCCGCCAGCCGGTCGAACGCGGCGGTGTAGTCGGCGGCGACGATGCGCAGCCATTCCTCGACCAGTGCGTCCTTGGTCGCGAAGTGGCGGTAGAGCGCCATCTTGGTGGTCGCGGCCCGGTCGGCGATCGCCTGGACGCCCACGGCCTTGATCCCCTCGCGTGCGAAGAGCTCCTCCGCCGCGTCGAGGATCCGCTCCCGGGGCGGCAACGTGGCCACCCTGCTCTGCCGGCCGGCCCTGTCGGCTCCGTCGACCCTGTCCGTGCTCACGATGCGGCCCTCTCCGGTCCGGTGGGGCGTTGCGCCGCCTGCTCCCGATGCTACGGTACCGCTCGGTCCCTCACAATACCGATCGGTATCGTGAGGGACCGAGCGGTATTGCCGACCGGTGTCGATCCTCCTGAACGGACGAAGATGAAGCTCTCCGAGTACGTGACCCACGACGGCGTCGGCCTGGCCGACCTGGTGGCCCGCGGCGAGGTGACCGCCGCGGAACTCGCCTCGACCGCCCGGCTCGCGTCCGAGGCGGTGAACCTGCGGATCAACGCCGTCGTCGAGACCTGGCCCGCCCAGGACGCGCCGACCCCGGGCAGTACCCCGCTGGCGGGGGTGCCGTTCCTGATCAAGGACCTCGCCGTCACGATGGCCGGCCGACGGGTGGAGCTGGGCAGCCGTATCGCCGCCGGGAACGTCGCCGGGGCCGACTCGGCGCTCATGACGCGCCTGCGCCGCGCCGGACTGGTGACGCTCGGACGCACCGCCACTCCGGAGTTCGCCTACAGCACCACCACGGAAGGCGTCCTGTACGGCCCCACCCGCAACCCCTGGGACCCGACCCGCAGCCCCGGCGGCTCCAGCGGCGGCTCGGGAGCCGCCGTCGCTGCGGGCATCGTCCCGATCGCGCACGCCACCGACGCGGCGGGCTCCATCCGGGTCCCCGCCGCCGCCAACGGCCTGTTCGGACTGAAGCCGACCCGCGGCCGGATATCCATGGGCCCCGACGCGGACGAGATCTTCAACGGCCTCGCCGTCCACGGCGTCCTCAGCCGCTCGGTGCGCGACAGCGCCGCGCTGCTGGACCTCGTCCACGGCCCCGAGGCCGGTGACCCCTACTCCGCCCAGCGGCCCGAGCGGCCCTATGCGCAGGAGGTCACCCGCTCCCCGGGCAGCCTGCGGATCGGCCTCCTCACCCGGCCCTGGGGCGGCCGGGCCGTCGAGGGCACCGTCGTCGACGCCACCCTCCGCTCCGCACGACTCGCCGCGTCCCTGGGGCACCGGGTGGAAGAGGTCCGGGTCGACCTCGGCGTCGACTGGGAGGACTTCGTCCTGGCCAACGCCCGCCTGTGGACCACCAATCTGGCGACCTGGATCGACGGCCTCGCCGCGGAATCCGGGCGGCCGGTCGACTCCACCACCCTCGAACCCGAGACGCTGGCCTCCTACGCCTACGGGCAGCAGGTCAGCGGGACCGACTTCGTCCACGCGCTCGCGATGCGCAACAGCGTCGCCCGCGCCGTCGGCCGCTACTTCGCCGACTACGACCTGCTGCTCACCCCGACCCTGCCCGAACTGCCCGTCCCCCTGGGCACGTACGCCGAGGGCGCCGCGGGCACCGACGCGCTCGGCTGGCTCCGGCAGGTCCTCCACCGCTCGCCGTTCACCGCCGCGTTCAACGTCGCCGGCACCCCCGCCATGTCCGTCCCCCTGGAGACCGATCCCGCCACCGGACTCCCCGTCGGCATCCAGTTCGCCGCGGGACACGGCCGTGAGGACGTCCTGTTCCGTCTCGCCGGCCAGCTGGAACAGGCCGCTCCCTGGGCACACCGGACCCCCACCGTGTGGGCGGGCAGCCCCCACGGCGCCTGACCGCGCCCCCACCCCGCCACGCCGACGGGCCCGGCAGAGCCGCCCGGGCCCGCGGCGACCCCGGCGCACGGCCGGGCCGACGTGGCCATGGCCGTCAGCCTTGCCGCCGTCGCGGCAGTGGTCGCCGTTGCCGCACAGCGCCGCGAGGTCACCGGCCGCTTCCTCGCCGCCCGCACCGGCGCGGACCCGAACGCGACGACGCACTCGCCCGCACCGGACGTCACGCCAGCAGGCGCAGGCGCGTTGCGGAGACCCCGAGGCGCACGCTCTGGCCCCAGGCGAGCTCCAGGGCGTCCGCCTCGATCCCGTCGCCGAACGCGACCAGGTGCTCGGACTCGACCGTGAGCACCAGCTGCCGTCCGGCCGCCAGCAGGCCGTGCACCAGGCCGGTGCCGGTGGTGGGGGAGGGCCACGCCTCGCGGACGAACCAGGCCAGCGCACGTGCGTCCGGGGCGGGCAGGTCGAGCGGGCCGCCGCGCTCCAGCCAGGCCGAGCGGCACCAGCCGGTGGCGCCCGTACCAGTGCCGACCAGCACCCCCGAGGAGGCCTGCGGTTCGGGATCGCCCTCGACGGCCAGCCGGTAGCGCGCCGTCTGGTGGCCGGGCTGTCCGACGTACACCTCGTTCAGGGCGAGCAGCCGCTGGCCGTCGTCCGCGACGGCCTCGACCATCGTCCGCTCCTCCAGCTGCCCCTCGCCGCGCGCCGCCGCCCGCAGCAGCGCGGGCAGCGCCTCCACCCGGTGGCGCACCAGCACACCGGCGTTGCGACCGGGCTCGGCGTCCACGCCGACCACCGGCTGGCCGTCCAGGTACTTGGCGACGTTGGCCACCAGGCCGTCCTGGCCGACCACGGCCACCACGTCCCCGGGCTCGAAGAGGAAGCGCGGCAGGTCCGCCCGCTCGACCCGGCTGCGCCGCCAGTCCAGCGGCACGGCCGCCGCCGCCCGGGCGAGCGCCGCCGCCTGCCGGGCGTGGCGCTGCTCGACCTCCTCCGCCGAGCGGCCCCGCGAGGCGAGGAAGAACGCCGCCTGCCCGGGCGTGCCGTGACGGGCCACCAGCTCCTCGTACTCGGTGCGCCGGTGCACCAGCACCACCCGCGGGGCGAGGGTCACCGCTGCGCCCCGGGGGCACCGAGGCGGGCCAGCAGGCCGGTGAGCACGTCCGGGGTGAGCGTGACGCTGTCGATCCGCGGCAGGTGCTCCGCCAGCCGCATCAGCGCCAGCGCCCGCAGCACCGCCGGATCGGCCTGCTGGTGGGCCGCCAGCCAGGCGGCCTCCGCCGCCGCCCGGGCGTCGCCGAGCTCGCGGGCGGCCTGCGCCTCGGCCGCGGCCAGCCGGGTGCGGCGCAGCGCCTCGGCGTCGGTGCGGACCCGGTCGGCGACGGCCTCCTCCTCCGCTTCGAGCCGCCGGTTGGCGCCCTGCTGGGCGAGCAACTGCTCCTCGCGGCGGGCGAGTTCGATCCGGTTGGCGAGCTCGTTCTCGGCGATGCCGCGCTCGTGCTCGACGGCCACCGCGCGGCGCTCGAAGGTCGCCCGGTCGGCCTCCTGCTGCACCAGTTCGCGGGCGGGGGTGCGCAGCGCCCGCTCGACCTCCGGCTCGGGCCGCAGCGCCACCACCCGTACGGCGATCACGGCGAGCCCGGTCTCGGTGATCCGCGGCTCGTCGGCCAGTCCCTCGGTCATCCGCTCGCGCACCGCGCTGACCCCGTCCGCGAGGGCGGCGGCGAGCGGGGTGCGGGCGAGCAGGCCGAGCGCGTGCTGCTGGGCGGTCTCGGTGAGCAGCGTGGCGAGCTGGTCGAGCGGGGCCGCGCGCCAGGCGCCGGTGTCCGGGTCGATTCCGAAGTCGACGCGGGTGGCGGCGGTGGCCGGGTCGGTGATCCGGTAGGTGAGCGTCGCCTGGACGGTGACGTCCTGGAAGTCGGCGGTGCGGGCGTGGAAGAGCATGGCGAGCTCCCGGTCGTCCACCGGGACCTCGGAGATCGCCGCGGTCAGCGGCCGGAACCAGAACGCCAGTCCGGCCCCCTCGTGGGCGACCCGCCCGCGCCGCAGGTGGCGGATGTGGGCGGTGGGAACGGCGCGCAGGTGGCGCAGCCCGAGTCGTCGGGTGATGTCGGCCATCGGAGGACCCCCTTTTCGTCATGACGACGATATGGCGCCACCCCCTTTTTCGTCAAGATGACGAAAAAGGGGGTGCTGGGCGGCCGGGGGTCGTGTCCTGCCCTGCGGTCAGCAGTGCTCTTCCACGTAGAGCAGGCGGCGGTCCGCATCCGTACGGAACTCGTGCGCGAGGTAGCGGTTCGCCGTCCGGCTTCCGCCGGGCCCCCGGTAGCCGTCCTTGACCTGGTCCCAGAGCATCGGGCGCTCGACATCGGCGACGAGCCGGGGGCGAGTGCCCCCGCTCTCTCCGAGCACGACGGTCGCGGCGCGGTCCTTCATCAGCCGGCGCACGGCGCGGAGATCGACCCGCTTCTTCCGGAGCCGCCACGCGGTGCCGGTGTCGTCGATCAGCTGCACCGGCGCCTCGAGCCGATCCGGGTTCATGGGGAAGGCCTGCATGGTGGGAGTGTCCGACATCGCGCCGGACGAGGTCACCCGCTTTTCGTGGGAGGGCGGCGCCCGGCTCGGTCAGGTCGTGCTCCGCCGGCCGGCCGGATGGCCATCCGTCGGACGGGCCCTACGGGCGGAGCTGGATCGCCGGCGCCGTCGTGTAGCCCATGAGCAGGCCGAAGGCGACGCGTGGACCGGCGACACGGACGGTACGGGCGAAGGCATCGGTGGGTGCGGTCGTGCGGCCAGTCGGACCGTCACCGGTGAAGGGCGGCGCTGCACCACTCCTCCGCGAAGGGTCGGCAGAGCGTGGACGGGGTCAGCGCCCCGTACACCACCAGGTTGTCGGTGCCGGAGGCGAAGGTGAGGGTCAGCGTCTGGCCCGGGCCGACCATGTCGGTCAGCCTCCAACGGCCCTCGCCCGGGTACCAGGGGCTCGCGAGGGAGTCTCGCGCCTCCGTTGCCGTGGTCGCAGCGGTGACGCGGAAGCCGCCGTCGGCCGCCAGGGTGAGGGTCTCGCCGTTCGGGCCGCTCCAGGTGCCGACGACGGCCCGGTCGGCGGGATCGGCGGACGTCCACGGTTGCTCGGCCTCGTACCCGGTGACACCCCACGCCGCCCCGGCGACGGCCAGGCAGACCGCCGCCGGCGCCGCGCACCCGCGCAGCCACCGGGCCCGGCCACCGGCCCGCGAGCCGGCGACGGCGCCGAAGGTGGCGACGGCGGCGATGGCCAGCGCCTGCAGCGGCCACAGCAGTGCCAGCAGCAGGCCGAGGTCGCACCAGGCCAGCCAGGCCAGGCCCGACTCCTCGCTCCGGGAACGCCGCACCTCAGCCCCCACCAGGCCGACCACCCCCGCGCCGACCGCCCACAGGGCGGAGAACCGCAGATAGGGCCCGAAGTCGCCGGTGTCGGTCGGATTCGGTCCGCTCCAGTCCACCAGCGCCGACAGCGCGACCGCTGCCACCACCACGGCGATCCCCGCAACGGCGAACGCCGTCAGCAGGAACCGCTGCGCCCCCCGGCCGGCCCGTGCCCACGCCGTTGTGCCCGTTCCCGGCACGACCTCGTCCTCGTCGTCCACGCGTCCCCCGTCGTCGCGATGCCCGCTGCCCGGCCAGACGATAGCCACCGCAGGCCCGGCGCGGATCGGACCGTCGGGTTCCGGTACAGAACTGCGACAACCCGCTCGGCGACGCCTCGGTCCCACCCGCGTTCGAGTGGTGTCGGGCCGCTGCCCGCTCTCCTCCCTGTCTCGGATCGGCTGCGCGTCATCGGGCTCGACGTGACCGAGCCCGAGTGCGGGCATCCCCTCGCTACGGAGAGCGATGTCGCCGACGCGGTGTAATGGGGTCGGGTCGGTCGGTGACGCAGCCGGGGTCGGGGTTGGTGAGGGTGCTCACACGGGGAGGGGTGGCACGACGGCGGGTAGTGCTGTCCGGTTCGTGCTGTTCCGTTCCGTCCGGTGGGGGGTGTTCGTGCAGGTGGGGGCGGGCCGGGGTGGTCGGGGCGGCCGGGTCCTCGGGTTGCTGCCGGTGTGTGTCGGCTACGACGGGGGGTCGTAGCGAGGGGGGCTTGGAGGGGGCTGTCGCGGTCTGGCACCTTGGCATTCGTCGTCAGCCACACCGGTTCCTGTCCCGCCGGGTGCGGCTCACTGCCGTGTCACTCCCCGTGACCGTTTCGGCCCCTGTCCGGCCGCGGTCGGGTGGGGAGTGAGCGCGGCCCAACCCGATTGAGGTCCTGCTCTACATGCCCGCTTTCAAGCTCCGTATGCGTACCTCTGCCGCTGTTCTCGTCGGTGCGGCCGGTCTG
>NZ_JBEORY010000025.1:0-105955 GCF_040302665.1 Kitasatospora sp. NPDC097691
GGCAGATTCTCCCCGAGGACGGCACCCGGCGGAGGAGGCGCGATGACGGACACCTTGGCACTCTCGGAGGAGGAGTGGCTCGCCCGGTTGGTGCGCGCCTACGTCGGGTGCAGCGTGCTGCTCACCGACGTGGCGGGCAGGGTCCTGCTGTTGAAGGCCGGTTACCGCGACCAGTGGCAGTTCCCCGGCGGTGGGATGGATCCGGGGGAGGGGCCCGCCGAGTGCGCGGCACGCGAGTTGCGGGAGGAGACGGGGCTCGCGGCGGGCGACCTGCGGCTGCTCGTGGTGGAGTGGCGCGACGCGATCCCCGAACAGGGCGAACACGCCCACCCCGCCGTGCAGTTCATGTTCGACGGCGGGGCGGTCGAGGTGGGCACGGCGGTCCGGTTGCAGGCCGAGGAGATCGCCGACCACGGCTGGTTCACCCCCGCGCAGGCGGCCGCCCTGCTGCAACCCGGTGCGGCGCGCCGGCTCACCGCGGCCCTGGAGGCCCGGCGGACCGGCGCCGCCGCGCTGCTGCACTCGGCGGGGTACGTGGGGTGACGAACGGTCAGAGCAGCGTGCTCCAGTAGTACCAGAACCGGTTGAGCACCAGCAGTGCGATCACCGCGGCCCACAGCACCGGCAGCGCCCAGTGGTAGCGGGCCGCCTCCCGCACGACCACCCGCAGCCGCGGGCCGACCGGGATCACGCCGGTGCGCAGGTTGTGCAGCGTGGTGTACCAGAACAGCACCACCACCGTCGCCCACACCACCATGCAGTACGGGCACAGCGCGCCGATGTCGTACAGCGCCTGGTCGACCAGCCAGTGCACGAACACCACGCCCAGCGCGGTGCCCGCGTGCAGGCCCAGCCAGAACCAGCGCCGGTACGCGGCACCGGCGAGCAGCCCCGCTCCGATCGCCGCCAGGGCGCCGAAGGCAGCCAGGCCGAGCAGCGGGTTCGGGAAGCCGAACACCTCCGCCTGCGCGGTGCGCATCACCGAGCCGCAGCTGATCACCGGATTGATGTTGCAGCTGGGGACGTAGGAGGGGTTCTCCAGGATGCGGAGCTTGTCGAAGGTCAGGACGGCCGAGGCCGCCAGACCGATCAGCCCGGCGAGGAACAGCAGGATCGCGTAGGCCCGGCCCGCCCCGACCGGGGCCCGGCCGGCGGCATCCGGAGCAGGAGGGGAGGGGTGCACGGTGGTAGCGGCGGACATGGCAGCACACTCCGGTGGCTGGCTGGGAGGAGCCGGCCCGGCCGGGACTTCGGCCGGGCCGGTGGTGCCGTGCGGTGGGGGCGGGGCCGGCCTACTGCAGGCCGGCGGCCTGCTTGACCTGGGCGGTGAACTGCTCCGGCGGGACCACGGCGTTGCCGGCGAACAGGGTCACCGGCTTGCCGTCCACCTTGACGGTCGGAGTGCCGGTCACCCCGCTGTCGTTGAACGCGTCTGCCACCTTCGCCGCCCACGGCGCGTAGGTCCGGTCGGTGACGGCCTTCACGAAGGCGTCCGTCTTCAGCCCGGGCACCTGGCCGGCCAGGTCCAGCAGGTGGTTGACGTCGCCGAAGCCGTCCTCGCGCTCGTCCGGCTGGTTGGCGTACAGCACGTCGTGGAACTGCTTGAACTTGTCCACGCCCTCGTTCAGCGCGGCGCCGGCGGCGGCCAGCGCGGTGCGCGAGCCCTTGCCGCCGAGGTTCTTGTCCAGGAAGGCCGCCAGGTGGAACTCCACCTTGATCCGGCCGTCCTCGGTGAGCTTCTTGACGGTCTCGCCGTTCGCCGCCTCGAAGTGCTTGCAGATCGGGCAGCGGAAGTCCTCGTAGACCTCCATGGTGTGCGGCGCGTCGGCCTTGCCGTAGGTGATCACCGTGCCGTCCGCGCCGCCGGCGTTGGCCGGGACGACCAGCGGGGCGGAGGTGGCGGCCGCGGCGGCCTTGTCGTCCTTCTTCGGGGCCGAGTCGATCGCGACCGCGGCACCGCCCGCGAGGGCGAGCACGGCGACCGCGGAGACGGTCACGACGATCCGCTGACGGCGCTTGGCGGCCTGCTGCTCGCGGCGCTGCGCCTCCTGGATCCGCTCACGGACACTGGTGCGGTTGGCCTGCTGCTTGCTGGGGTCCTGAGCCATGGGAAGTCAACTCCTGTACGCGGCGCGCGGGTGCGCGCGGGGAACCGCACCGGGTGCGGCGGGGTCGGGGGAACGCGGGAGTCGTGCGCACTGCCTGCGGGCGTACCGGGGCGGTCGTCCCGGCCGGGTACGGAAGGTGATCGGCGTACGGGGAGTGCCCGGTACGGAAGCGATCAGCAGGCAGGCGCGAAGGCCGGCGGGCCGCGCCGGGGTGCCGGGCTGAGCACCACGTCCTCGCGGCGCGGCCGCGCGTGGTCCGACACCGGCAGCGGCACCCGCAGCACCGGGCGCGCCGGGGCCGGGAGCAGCAGGACGAGCAGGGCACGCAGCGGCCGGGCCACCGACTGACGCAGCGCGCGCAGCGCCCGGGCCAGGCCCGACAGGGCCGAGTCACCCAGCCGCAGCCAGGCGGCGGCCGCCAGTGCGATCACCAGGTGCACCAACAGGAGCAGCAGTTGGGTCATGACCGGCGCCAACTGCCCGGCGTGGCCCAGCGGGCCCGACAGCAGCGACCCGTCCATCGAACCGCCGCCACAGACCAGCAGGTTCACCCCGTGAGCGGGGGACTGACCGGACAGCACCGGCCCGCAGCCGGTCTGGCCCAGGTTGAACGTGGTGTTGAGCAGCAGCTCGACCGGCACCATCACGGCGGAGATGTGCAGCATCCGCCGCTCCCCGCCGGCCAGCGCGGCCGCGACCAGGAAGACGACGGCGCACGCCGAGGCCACCAGCGAAAGCGGCAGCGGGCGGCCCGTGATGACCACCTGGCCCAACGCGGCCATCGGCACGGCGAGCGCGGTGAACACCGCGGCCCGCAGGGCCCTGGTCGCATGGGTCGAGGTCGTCACGCTCCGGAGTATGCCATGGCGCTCCCACCCGGCACGAGGGCGCATGGACTCTTGCGCTTCCTCCTGACACGCCCTCAACGGGACGCGGGGTCGACAGCAGCCGCGGCCGGACTAGCCTGGAATCGTTCCCGGCGACCCCGACGAGGGACGCACCCCGACGAGGGGATGAAGGCGCATGGCGAAACCCGAGAGCACGGTGGGGCAGGTGCTGCTGGCCCGCGTCGAGGCCCAGGCGGCCGTGCTGGCCGGACTGGACGACGCCGTGCGGGCCGACGAACCGGACGCGGTGCACCGGATGCGGGTCGCCTGCCGACGGCTGCGCAGCGCCCTGCGGACCTTCCGCCGGCTGTTCACCCCCGGCGCGACGGACGAGCTGGTCGCGGAGCTGCGCTGGCTGGGAGCCGCCCTCGGCGGCGCGCGCGACCTCGAGGTGCTGGCCGAACGGCTGGCCGCCCAGGCCCGCGAGCTGCCGGCCGCGTGCGGGCCGGAGCGGGTCGCCGCCGCGCTGGAGCAGTGGGGCGAGAGCGAGTACCCGCGGGTCCGTTCCGCGGTGGTCGCCGCCCTCGACAGCCCCCGCCGCCGCGCCCTCGGCGACGCCCTCGCCACCATCCTCGCCGACCCGCCGCTGCGCCGCCGCGCCGCCCGTCCCGCCCTGCCGGAGCTGTCCCGCATCGCCGCCCGTGAACAGGAACGCACCGCCGACCGCGTCCGGACGGCCCTGGCCGCGGCCGCCGAGGAACGCGACCACGCCCTCCACGAGGCCCGGAAGGCCGCCAAGCGTGCCCGGTACGCCGGTGAGGCCGCCGCCCCGGCGGCCGGCGCGCGGGCGGAGCGCTTCACGGCGCGGATGAAGGCCGTCCAGGAGGTCCTGGGCGAGCACCAGGACGCAGTGGTCGCCGCCGCCACCCTCGCGGCCCGGCCGGTGGCCGCCGCCGAGCCCTTCGGCTACGGCGCCCTGTACGGCCGGCAGCTGGCCGCCGAGGCGGCGGCCCGCGAGCGGCTGCCGGGGGTGTGGAAGCGGGCGGGCAAGCCGAAGCTGACGCGGTTCGGGTGACGGCCACGCGGCCGGCGCGATCCCGGGGCGGGGCCGGGCCGGGCTAGTGCGGGCCGAGCCCCGCCGAGCGGGCCGCGTCGCGCAGCAGGTCCCGGAGCATCGTGGTGGTCAGACGGCCGGTGTTCGTGTTGCGCGGGCTCACGTGGTAGCAGCCGTAGAGCCGCAACGGCGGGCCGCCGTCACGGGCGGGGAGGTCGACCCGGGCGGCGTGGCCGAAGACCGGCCGCGGGCGGGGGACCTGCCACCCGGCGTCCGCGATCACCGGGAACAGGGCCTGCCAGGCGAAGCCGCCGAGGGCGACCACGGTCCGTACGGTCGGGCGCAGCAGCTGCAGTTCGCGGGTGATCCAGGGGCGACAGGTGTCGCGTTCGGCGGTGCTCGGCTTGTTGTCCGGCGGGGCGCAGCGGACCGGGTCGGTGATCCGCACGCCGTACAGCTCCAGGCCGTCGCCGTGGCGGACGGAGTGCGGGCGGTTGGCGAGCCCGAGGTCGTGCAGGGCGGCGTAGAGCAGGTCGCCGGAGGGGTCGCCGGTGAAGATCCGCCCGGTGCGGTTGGCGCCGTGGGCGGCGGGGGCGAGACCGACCAGGACGAGCGGGGCGTCGGGCGGGCCGAAGCCGGGGATCGGGCGGGCCCAGTAGTCCCAGTCCCGGTAGGCGCGGCGCTTGGTACGGGCGGTCTCCTCGCGCCACGAGACCAGGCGCGGGCAGGCCCGGCAGTCGGTGACCACGCGGTCCAGCGCGGCGAGCCCGTCGGCGCGGGCGGCGGCCTCGGCGGGGTGGCGCGGGTCGCCGGGGTCGTCGGCGGGGGACGGCGGCGGGGCCGTGATCGGCATGGCCCCGATCCTAGGGCGGGCTGCGGGCTGCGGGCTCGGGCTCGGGTTCGGGCTGCGGGCTCGGGCTCGGGTTCGGGTTCGGGTTCGGGCTCGGGCTCGGGCTCGGGCTGCGGCCCCCCGACGCTGTCGGGGGTTTGCCCGGTTCCGTCCTGGTCCGTTCCGGTTCGATCAGGCCGTGGCCGGGCACACGTAGCGTGGAAGCAGTTGCTCCGGCGCCGCTGCCGGGCGGGTACGCGGTGGCCGGAGGCGCCGGTGTGCGCAGGCCGCGAGGAGGCCGCCATGATCGTCGATGCGGTGCTGGGGGCCCTCGGGGGGCTGGCCGCCCTGGGGACGATCTGGGCCGGCCTGAGCATCAGGGTGGTGCAGCAGTTCCAGAAGGGCGTGGTGTTCCGCTTCGGGAAGGTGCGCGACGAGGTGCGCGAACCCGGGCTGGTGGCGTTGATGCCGGTCGCCGACCGGCTGCGCCGGGTGAACGTGCAGATCGTGACGATGCCGATCCCCGCGCAGGAGGGCATCACCCGGGACAACGTGACCGTGCGGGTGGACGCGGTGGTCTACTTCCGGGTGGTGGACCCGGTGAAGGCGACGGTCAACGTGCAGGACTACAACTTCGCGATCTCCCAGGTCGCGCAGACCTCGCTGCGCTCGATCATCGGCAAGAGCGAGCTGGACGACCTGCTGGCCAACCGGGAACCGATCAACCAGGGGCTGGAGTTGATGATCGACAGCCCGGCGCTGGGCTGGGGCATCGAGATCGACCGGGTGGAGATCAAGGACGTCGCGCTGCCGGAGTCGATGAAGCGCTCGATCGCCCGCCAGGCCGAGGCCGAGCGGGAGCGGCGCGCGCGGATCATCACGGCGGACGGCGAGTACCAGGCCTCGGAGCGGCTGTCGGAGGCCGCGGCGGTGATGAGCGCCACCCCGACCGCGCTCCAACTGCGGCTGCTGCAGACCGTGGTGGAGGTGGCGGCGGAGAAGAACTCGACGCTCGTGCTGCCCTTCCCGGTGGAGCTGCTGCGCTTCCTGGACAGTGCCACCGAGGTGCAGCAGCGGAACCTGCTGACGGCTGCCGCGGCGGCCGCCGGGGCGAAGGCCGCGGAGGAGGCCGTGGAGAGCGGGGAGGTCTCCGAGGACGAACTCGACCAGGAGCCGTCCCGGCACGAACTCCCGCCGCTCGAAGAAGTGTTGGAGCACTCGCCGCTGGACGACCCGATCTCGCCGGACGGGCTGGCCGAGCACGGCGCCGGCCCGCCGGCGGAACCGGAGCGCTGAGTCGCGCCCGGTGGCGTCGGCCCTGTGCCCGGACCACGATGGACAGGGGGAGGAAGCCAGGTCAGGAGGCGGACCATGACCATAGCCAGCGACATCATGCACCCGGGCGCGGAGTGCATCCGCGAGAACGAGACGCTCGCGGCCGCCGCCCGGATCATGCGGGAACGGCACGTGGGCGCCCTGCCCATCTGCGGCCCGGGCGACAAGCTGCTGGGCATCGTGACCGACCGCGACATCGTGCTGCGCTGCGTCGCCGAGGGCCGTGACCCGGCGACGGTGACGGCGGGCGAGCTGGCGCAGGGGCGGCCCATGACGGTGGAGGCCGACGAGGACTGCGAGCAGGTGCTGCGCGTGATGGAGCAGTACCAGGTGCGCCGGCTGCCGGTGATCAACCACCCGGAGCACAAGCTGGTCGGCATGATCAGTGAGGCGGACATCGCGCGCGGGATGCCGCAGGCGCGGGTGGCCGAGTTCGTGTCGGCGGTCTGCGCGGAGGAGGCGCCGACGAAGGCCGCCCTGGGCTGACACCGCAGTATGCGCGACGCCGCCGTACGCACGCGGGCTGCGGCTCCCGCCCCCGCCGGGGTGGGGGCCGCAGCAGCGGTGGCCGGACCGGTGGCCGGGCGGGTCAGGCCGTCGGCGCCGGGGCGGAGCGGCCGTGGGCCTCCAGGGAGAGGTCCTCCCAGTCCGCCCAGGTCTTGAGCCGGTCGGTGTAGACCTGCCGGAGCATCGGGTTCCCCTGGGTGCCGAAGAACACCCGCAGCGGTGGGTTCTCGGCGTCGACGAGCCTGAGGAGTGCCTGGCCGGCGGCGGCCGGGTCGCCGACGTCGAGCGACTGCGCGTCGGCGGCGAAGGCCGCGCGCAGGCCGTCGTAGAGCGGGTCGGCGTCGGCGCGGACGGCGGAGGCGATCGCGTCGGTGGCGTAGCTGCCGGGCTCGACGACGGTCACCTTGACCCCGAACCCGGCGACCTCCCGGGCGAGCGCCTCGCTCAGGCCCTCCAGCGCCCACTTGGAGGCGCAGTACCCGCCGCCGAGCGGGAACGCGGCGACGCCGGCGACCGAGGAGACCTGGACGATGTGGCCGGAGCCCTGCCTGCGCAGGTGGGGCAGCGCGGCCTGGACGACCCGGAGCGGGCCGAACAGGTTGGTGTCCAGCTGGTCGCGCAGCTGACCCTCGGAGAGCTCCTCGACGGCGCCGGACAGGCCGTATCCGGCGTTGTTCACGATCACGTCGAGCCGGCCGAAATGGGCCTGGGCCTGCCGCACGCAGCGGTGGACGGCGGCCCGGTCGGTGACGTCCAGAGGGAGCGGGAGCACCGCGTCCCCGTGGGCGGCGACCAGGCCGGCGAGATCGTCGGTGTCGCGGGCGGTCGCGGCCACCCGGTCGCCGCGGGACAGTGCCGCCTCGACGAAGGCGCGGCCGAGGCCGCGGGACGATCCGGTGACGAACCAGACCTTGCTCATGTTCGTGCTCCACTTCCGATGACCTGATGTCGGCATCAAGACACCGGTGGGCACGCGGGTGTGACACCCGGGTGGGTGGTCAGCCCAGGGCGTAGACGGCGGTGGCGTGGGCGGCGGGTTCGTCGGCGCCCTCGGCGGTGAGGGTGATGTCGAGGAAGGCGATCCGGCGGCCGAGCTTGGTGATCCGGGCGTGCACCAGGACGTCCCGGTCGACGACCGCGCGCTGGAAACTGGTGGACTGCTGGACGGTGGTCATCGGGCCGAAGCCGCCGTTCGCGGCCGAGATCGCGACCACGCACGCGGTGTCGGCGGCGGCCATCAGTGCCTGGCCGGACAACCCGCCACCCTCGCGGGCGAGCCGGTCGGACCAGGGCAGTCGCAGGACGGCGTGGCGTTCGCCGGTCTCGGCGGTCGACAGGCCGAGGGCCAGCACCCAGGGGGCGAAGTGGTCGGCCAGGAGCTTGTCCGCCTCGGCGGTGGTGAGGGTCATCGCGCCAGTGTGACGGGGGTGCCGGCACGCTGTCAGGAGATCCGCGCGGTTGCCGGCGCGGTCGTCAGGAACTCGGCGCGGCCAGGGTGTCCAGGTGGCGGTGGAGCACCGCATGCAGCTCGTCCGGGCCGACCAGGTCGGGGTGCTGGACGGCCTGCAGGGTGAGGCCGTCCAGCAGCGCGGAGAGGCGGCGGGTCTCGACGTCGAGGTCCAGGTCCGGGGCGAGGCCGCCGGTGCGTTCGGCCTCGACCAGGACGCGTCGGACCAGGGCGTCCAGTCCGGCCTGCATCTCGGCGGCGCGGGGCCGCAGTTCGGGCCGGGTGCGGGCGGCGGTGACGAAGGAGAGCCAGAGCGCGGACTCCTCCCTGCGCCCGGCGTCCAGCGGGAGGATCTCGGCGAGCAGTCGGGCGGTCCGGTCCTGCCGGTCGGTGCCGGGGGCCCCGTCCGGGTCGAGCAGGGCCCGGGCGTGGACGCGGACGCGGGCGTCGATCCGGCGGCCCAGTTCCTGCATCGCGAAGATCATCAGCTCGGAGCCGCCCGCGAAGTAGTGCCGCACCGAGCCGATCGCCAGGCCCGCCTCGTCGGCCACGTTGCGCAGCGAGGCGTGTTCCAGGCCCTCCCGGGCGGCGACGCGCAGGACGGCGTCCGCGACGGCCTGACGGCGTTCCACGGGGTCGACGATCTTCGGCATGTTGCCGTTATAGCACGGGTGAGCTAAATTGCTGATTTAGCACGGTCGAGCTATAAAAATCGGGGAGTGGGACATGGGCAACCGGGTGCATGTGGCGCTGATCGCCGCCGTCGTCGTCGTGGTGGTGGTCCGCCGGCTGCGCGGTGAACCGCTCAATGCCCGCGATCTCTTCGCGCCGCCGGTGGTGCTCACCGGCCTCGGTGCATGGGCGCTGCTGCAGCGGCACGGCCTCGGCGCGGGTGACTACGCCTGGGTGGCGGCGGGCGCCGGGCTCGGCGTCGCCCTCGGGGCGGCCCGTGGCGCCACCGTCCGGGTCTACGAGCGGGAGGGGGTGCTGTGGCAGCGCTACACCGGCCGGACCTTCCTGGTGGCGGCGCTCTCGCTGGCGGTGATGACCGGCTTCGCCGCGCTCGCCGAGCGCGGCGGCCTCGCTCCGGATGCCCGGCCGGTGCAACTGTCGATCGGCGTCGGCTTCCTGGGGGAGGCGCTGGTGGTCGGCTACCGCGGGCTCTCCTCCGGGGTCCCGTTCGCGCCCGAGCGGCGGGCCTTCGGGATCCGGTGAGGTTCGAACCGGTGCGGTTGGGTTGGATTGAGTGGGTAACTTTGGTTGTCAGGAGCGGGAATGGTAACTAATGTTGTCGGCATGAGAATCGTGGAGATCACCCCGGAGGAGCAGGCGGAGCTGGCCAAGGCCCTGCTCGACGCGCTCGACCCCCTCGCCGCCGCCGTGCGCTCGCGCGCGACCGGCCTGCCCGAGGAGCGGATGTGGAACGCGGAGCCGGTCGAGGTCACGCTCTCTGTGCTGTCCGCCTGGAAGCTGGTGGACGTCGAGGTCAAGCGGCTCACCGCGCTCGCGGCCGCCACCGCCGGCTCCTACGGCGCCAGTTACGAGCAACTCGGGGCCGCCTGGGGCATCACCCGCCAGGGTGCCCGCAAGAAGTGGCCGGACGCGGTGGGACGGCCGGTGCCCCGGCCCGGATCGCTCGAACTGTTCGGCGGTGAAGCAGAGTTGGCCGAGGCCACGGACGGCTGGCGCTGGACGGCCACCGGCGCCGACGGTGCGGCGGGGGAGGCGGCCGCCGGCTACCCGACCCGGGAGGAGGCGGCGGCGCATGCCGGGGCCTTCCTCGCCGGGCATCCGGCCTCAGCCTGAGGGCCGTAGCCGCGTGGCGATCAGCTCCGCCAGGTGCAGGGCGCGGCGGCCGTCGGCGAGTTGGGCGATCTGGGTGCGGCAGCTGAAGCCGTCGGCCAGGACCACCGTGTCCGGCCCGGCGGCCCGGAGTTCGGGCAGCAGGACGCGCTCGGCGATCGCCTCGGACACCTCGAAGTGGCCCTTCTCGAAGCCGAAGTTGCCAGCCAGGCCGCAGCAGCCGGAGTCCAGCACCCGGTTGTCCAGGCCGAGTCGGGCCTCCACCCGGCGGTCGGCGGCGCTGCCGAGCACGGCGTGCTGGTGGCAGTGGGTCTGGGTGACGGCCTCCAGCGGGATCCGGGGGAGCGGGGCGTCGGGGGCGTACTCGTCGATGAACTCGGCGAAGGTGCGGATGCGTTCGGCGAGTGGTCGGCCGTCCGCGCCGAGGAGGCGGGGCAGGTCCTCGCGCAGGGTGGCGGTGCAGCTCGGCTCCAGGCCGACCACGGGGGTGTCGGCCGGGAGCCCGTCCGCTGCCAGCGTCCGCAGGCTGCGCCGCAACACCCGGCGTGCGGTGCCCAGTTGGCCGGTTGAGTGCCAGGTGAGGCCGCAGCAGACCGGGCCCGAGGGCAGCCGGACGTCGAAGCCCAGGTGCTCCAGCACCTCGACGGCCGAGCGCGGCACGTTCGGGTGCAGGTGCTCGGAGAAGGTGTCCGGCCACAGCAGCACCGGGCGGGCGCCCGCCGGTGCGGGGTGTGTGGCGCGGTGCCGCCGGTACCAGGCGGTGAAGGTCTCCGGCGGGAACACCGGCAGCACCCGGCGCGGGTCGATCCCGCCGAGCCGCTTGAGCAGCCCGCCGAACGGTGAGCGGGTCAGCGTGTTGGCGGCCCCGGGGGCGAGTGCGACGGCCCGCAGCCACAGCGGCAGCCGGCCCATCGAGTAGTGCGAGCGCGGGCGCGGCCGGTGCCGGTAGTGCTGGTACAGGAACTCGGTCTTGTAGGTCGCCATGTCGACGTGCACCGGGCAGTCGCTCGCGCAGCCCTTGCAGCTCAGGCAGAGGTCCAGCGCCTCCCGGACCTCCTCGGACCGCCAACCGTCGGGGATCGCCCCGTCGGCCCGGCGGCCGGGAGGTGCGCCCAGTCCGCGCAGCATCTCGGCGAGCAGCCGCGCCCGCCCCCGGGTGGAGTGCCGCTCCTCGCCGGTGGCCATGTAGCTCGGGCACATCACCCCGGTGGTCGGGTCCACGCACTTGGCGACGCCCACGCAGCGGTGCACCGCCCTGGCCAGGCTGCCGCCGTCCTGCTCGTACGGCAGGGCCAGCGGCAGCGGGCGGTGCGGCGCGGTGACGAAGCGCAGGTCGGCGTCGAGCGGGCGGGGGTCGACCAGGGCGCCCGGGTTGAGCAGGTTCTCCGGGTCCCAGATCCGCTTGAACTCGCCGAACAGGTCGATGACTTCGGGCGGGTACATGCGCGGCAGCAGCTCGGCGCGGGCCTGCCCGTCGCCGTGCTCGCCGGAGAGCGACCCGCCGTACGAGACCACCAGGTCCGCCGCCTGCTCCAGGAACTCCCGGAAGACCAGCACCCCGTAGGGCTCGTCCAGCGGGAAGTCGATCCGCAGGTGCACGCAGCCCTCGCCGAAGTGCCCGTACGGGACGCCGCGCAGGCTGTGCCGGCGCAGCAGGGCGCGCAGGTCCCGCAGGTAGTCGCCGAGCCGCTCGGGCGGGACGGCGGAGTCCTCCCAGCCCGGCCAGGCCTCCCCGCCGCCGGGCAGCCGGGTGACGATCCCGGCGCCGGCCTCCCGCACGGCCCACAGCCCGCGCTGCTCCGCGGGGTCGGTGACCAGGGCGACGGCGGCCGAGCGCTCGCGGCGCACCGCGTCGGCGAGCCGGCGGGCGGCCTGGTAGGCCTCCAGCGGGGTGGCGCCGCCGGTCTCCAGGAACAGCCAGCACTCGCCGGCGGGCAGCCGGTCCAGCGCGGGCGGGCGCGGGCCGGCCGCGAGCAGCGCGGCGATCAGGTCGGCCGCCATGCCCTCGGCGGTCAGCGGGCCGAACGGCAGCAGCGCGGGGATCGCGTCGGCGGCGGCGCCCTCGTCGGGGTAGCCGGCCACCACCAGGGCGCGGGCGGGCGGGTCCTCGACGAGGCGGACGGTGGCGCCGAGCAGCAGTGCGCAGGTGCCCTCGGTGCCGGTGAGCGCCCGGGCGAGGTCGTGACCGTGCTCGGGCAGCAGCGCGTCCAGCGGGTAGCCGGAGGTGCGGCGCGGCAGCTGCGGCATCCCCTGCCGGATGGTGGCGAGGTTGCGGTCGGTGAACTCCTGGAGCTGCCGGTGGAGTTCGCCGGGCCGCCCGGTCAGGGCACGCAGCGCCGCGCGCTCCCGGGCGCCGAGCCGCCCGCCGACGGTCAGCTCGGTGCCGTCGGCGAGCAGCAGCTCCAGCCGCTCCACGTTGTCGGCGGTGCGCCCCCAGACCAGCGAGTGCGAGCCGCAGGAGTCGTTGCCGATCATGCCGCCGATGGTGCAGCGGCTGTGCGTGGACGGGTCCGGGCCGAAGCGCAGCCCGTACGGCTTGGCGGCGCGCTGGAGGTCGTCCAGCACGGTGCCGGGCCGGACGCGCGCCGTGCGGGCCTGCGGGTCGATCTCCAGCACCTCGCCGAGGTGGCGGCGGAAGTCCAGCACCACCGCGCCCGGGCCGATCGCCTGCCCGCCGATGCTGGTCCCGGCCCCGCGCGCCACCACCGGTACGCGGTACTCGCGGCACAGCGCCAGGGTCGTGCGCACGTCGTCCGGGTCGGCCGGTTTGACCACGCCGAGCGGCAACTGCCGGTAGTTCGAGGCGTCGTGGCCGTAGACGGTCCGCTCGGCGGCACCGAAGCGGACCTCTCCGCGCAGCACGGCGGCCAGCTCACGGGCCAACCCGGCCCCGGGGGCTGCGGACGGACGGCTCACCAGGGACCTCCCGGGCGGTGCGGCGACACGGCTCCGCCGATGATCGCAGCCGGCGCGCCGCCCGGGTACCGGGCACGACGGGGGTACCGCCGACGGGGTGTCATGTGGCACCCTCGGCAGTCATGATCACCGGCTCCGAGGCCGACCCCGCAGCCGGTTCCCCGGCCGGTTCCGCGGCCGGTGGGCACGCCGACGAGCAGGCCAACGACCCGGCCGGCCCCGCCGCCTACCTCGCCGGCCTCCCGATCGGCGAGCCGCTGCCCTTCCCGGCGGACGGCACGCCGGCCCGGGAGATCCTCCCGTGGCTGATCGGGCGGCCGGAGGGGATGCCGCAGCTGCGGGGCTCCACCCTGCCGCTGTGGATGGACGTGCTGCCGCCGCTGCCCGCCGGGGTGACGGCCGAGCGTGCCCGCCGGGTCGCCGCCGCGATGGCCGCGGACGGCGGCACCGCACGGCTGAGGGGGGTCACTTGCGCCCGGTGAGCGTGCCCTTCGCGATGTGGGACAGCTTGGCGACCTCGAACGCCGGGTAGGCGCCGCCGGCCAGCAGCGAGAACTTGATCCCCTCGCGGCCGCCCGGCCGACGGTGGCCCGGCGGCTGGAAGCGGCGGTGGTGCTCGGCGGCCCGGTGGAAGAACTGCGGCCGCTCGGCCCGGGAGACGCAGCCGGCGAGGTCGAAGACGAAGAGGTAGTGCCGGATCATCCGGATGAACAGCGCCTCGCGCACCGCGTACAGGTGCGGCTGGTCCTCCAGGAGCGCGAAGCTGCGCTCGTACTGGTCGAACAGGTCGAAGACGCTGCTGCCGGGGCCGCCGGCCGGGTGGACGGTCTCCCGGCGACGCAGCTGGACGCACTCGCGCGCCAGCACGGCGGCCTTCTGCGCGCCGAGCAGGGCGGCGTGCACCACCGGGACCTCCTCGTAGCGGCCGTCCGGGAAGGCGAGCCCCAGCGCTTCCCAGTGGCCGCGGCGGATCAGCCGGTCCCAGGCCAGCGGCGGGGCGCCGAACAGCGCGGGCCGGTCGAAGGGGGCGAACACCTCGGGGCCGGCCTCGGCGAGCAGCGCCTCGGCCCCGCCCGGCCAGTCCCGGTCCTGGTGCCGGCGGGAGTGGCCGAACAGCAGGACGTCCACCGGACCGGTCTGCTTGAGCCGGTCGGCGAGCGCCTGGAGTGCGTCCCGGGGCAGCAGGTGGTCGGCGTCCAGGAACAGCAGGTACTCGCCCGATGCCCGCGCCGCCCCCGCGTTCCGGCTCACCCCGACCCCGACCGCCGCGTTCAGGTGCAGCGTCGACACCCGCGGATGCCGCGCCGCGTACGCGTCGGCGAGCCCGCCCGCGGTCTCGGGGGAGCGGTCGGCGACCACGATCACCTCGACGTCCGCCAGGGACTGCGCGAGCAGCGAGTCGAGGCAGTCGGCGAGCTGTTCGTGCGGGTCGTAGGCGGGGAGTACGACGCTGATCAAGGGTGAGGGCATGACGCCGGAGCGTAAGAGGGCGCGCGAACCGTGGCAAAGCCCTGACGGTCCGTAATTCCGAGCAATTCGCGGCAAACCGTACGACCGTGCGCCATATCTTCACGTCGTCTTCCGGACGCGTCCACGTCAGGTACGGGTCCGGTGGGAGCGCGTCGTTCGTGCCGGAACGTGCCGGGGCCCGCGACGCGGCGGTGCGTCGCGGGCCCCGAGGGCGCCGAGGAGGCGGGTCGACCGAAGAGGGTCGGCCTAGTACCAGTGGTGCGCCTGCCAGAACGACCAGGCGGCGCAGGGGCTGCCGTAGCGGGTGTTCATGTAGTTGAGGCCCCACTTGATCTGGGTCGCCGGGTTGGTGCGCCAGTCGGCGCCCGCCGAGGCCATCTTGGAGCCGGGCAGGGCCTGGACCAGGCCGTAGGCGCCGGAGGAGGCGTTGACGGCCAGCGGGTTCCAGCTGCTCTCGCGGAACACGATGTTGCTGAAGCACTGCAGCTGACCGGCCGGGACGATCTGCGCGGCGATCTGCTGCGGGGTGCCGGAGTAGGTGGGGGCCAGGTTCTGGCGCTCCTGGGAGCGGGAGGCGGCGGCCTCGGCGTCGGCCTTGGCCTTGGCATCCGCCTGGGCCTTCGCGTCGGCCTGGGCCTGGGCCTGCGCCTGGGCTGCCGCCTGGGCGGCGGCGTCCGCCGCGGCCTTGGCCTGGGCGTCCTGGGCGGCCTGCTGGGCAGCGGCAGCGGTGTCAGCCTGGGCCTGGTCGGCGACCGGCTTGCCGTCCACCGAGACGGCGGCCACGGGGGCGGCGGCCTCGACGGTGTTCCCGGCCTGCGGGATGGCGAGTGCGGCGGTGGCGGCGCTCGCGACCACGAGGGTGGCGACGCCGGTGATCAGGGAGTTTCGGCGGGCATGGCTGAGCTGCAAGGCGGGCGTTCCTTCTCCGTCGGGGGCCGTGCCGGTGGTGCCGGACACGGGGCATCGCGCGGGCTCCGGGTGAGCGGGGCCCGCGCGGCCGTCCGGGACGGCCGTGACGCCCCGGCGAAAGCGGCGGGGCGGGCGGGCTGCACGGCGGATCCGGTACGGACCGGCCGGGCTGCCTGGCGACAGGCCATTCTTGGCAGGGCCCGCGACGGGCCGCAAAGGGACTCGCTACTACGCGCCGTAGTGGTCGCGATGTGGCCGCAGCGAGGCCCAGCGGTGAGTTTGACAGCATTTGTCCGAATTGCGCCCCCGAGGGTTACGCACGGGTGACATCAGGGGAACGCAAGGGCGACACTCGCGGTGGCCTGCGTTCTTCAGGTCGGACGCCGCCGGGGCCGACTCGGGCGGCGCAGGGCGCCGGAGCCCGGCCGGAGCCCGCCGGGCGCTCGTCCACTATCGGGAGTCGTAGACGCCGATCCCCCTGTGGGCGGCCTCACACGTGTGCCGGTGCGAGGTCGGCGCAGGGTGACCGGGCGGTCACGGATCAGGGAGTCGCGTACGGGTTTTCGGGCGTGGGCTGCGCGGCCGGAGCGGCGGGTCGAGTGCTCGGCTCCGCTTCCTCCGCAGCGGACTCCTCCGCCGGCGGGACGAGGTCCCGGGCCAGCAGGGTGGCGCCGGCGACGGCCCCCGGCATGGCGAGCACCGTCACCAGCGGTACCAGGAAGGCCAGCACCAGCGGCGTGCCGAAGCCCAGCGCGAGCCCGAGCCGCGCGCGCAGCAGCCGGATCCGCTCGGGCTGCGGCACCCGGCGCCGCTGCAGGGCGACGGCCGTCAGCTCGACGGTCAGGAAGAAGCCGGACACCAGGAAGCCGAGCGCCGGGACCACCGTCTGACCGAGCACCGGGATGAACCCGCAGGCGAACAGGACCACGCCGAACGCCGCCACCCGGGCGAGGACGTACACGCTGTCGCGCACCGCGATCAGCAGCTCGCGCCAGAGCGGGGTGTCCGGTGGCGCGGGCGCGCCGCCCTCGGTCTCGTCGACCTTGGCGCAGAGCGCCTCGTAGAAGGGCTGCCCGACCAGCAGGGTGACGGCGGTGAAGGTGAGCAGGGAGAGCAGCAGGCCGCCGCCGAAGACGATCGCCGCGAGCGCGTCGCGCAGCAGGCCCCGCCAGGGCGAGCCCCAGTGGTCGGCGAACGGGGTGGCCCAGTCCGCGAGGTCCCTGGACCAGGCGCCGAGGAAGGCGAGCGCGACGACGTAGCCGATCAGGGCGATCAGCGCCGGCAGCATCCCGAAGCCCCACCACCGGCCGTGCCGGCCGACCCACTTCTGGCCCTCGATCAGGTACTTCGTCCCCGCCACAAGATCCCGCATGGGCGATCACCCTATCGGGCCCCCGGGCGGGCCCCGTGCCTTCCGCACCCGGAACCCCGCGTTGCCGTGTTCCTGCCAGATTCGACCGGCAACGTCGACCCCCTCCTACCGCACCGCCCGTCGCGCCACTCTCGGTGTTCCCCCACCTGCAAGGAGGAACCTGATGAAGCGTCAACTCGGCAGAGTCTTCAGCCTGCTGGCCGGTCTGGTGCTCGGCGCCGGCGCGCTCGTGCTGCCCGCCGCCGCCTCGCCGGCGCCGTCGCCGACCGTGGTCGGCGGCACGCGCGCGGCGCAGGGCGAGTTCCCGTTCATGGTGCGGCTCTCGATGGGCTGCGGCGGCGCGCTCTACACCTCGCAGATCGTGCTCACCGCCGCCCACTGCGTCGACGGCACCGGCGCCGACAGCAGCATCACCGCCACCGTCGGCGCGGTCGACCTGCGCAGCGGCAGCGCGGTCAAGGTCCGCTCCTCGTACGTCTACCAGTCGCCGGCCTTCACCGGCGCCGAGAACGGCGACGACTGGGCGCTGATCAAGCTGGCCTCGCCGGTGAACAGCAGCCAGGTCAGCACCCTGCCGATCGCCACCTCCGCCGCCTACGACAGCGGCACCTTCACCATCATGGGCTGGGGCGCGGCACGCGAGGGCGGCGCCCAGCAGCGCTACCTGCTCAAGGCCACCGTGCCGTTCGTCGACGACGCCGCCTGCGCCGCCGCCTACCCGGGCCTGAACACGGCGGGCTCGCTCTGCGCCGGGTACGTCGCCCAGGGCGGCGTCGACACCTGTCAGGGTGACTCCGGCGGTCCGATGGTCCGCCAGGACGCGGCGGGCCGCTGGGTCCAGGTCGGCATCGTCAGCTGGGGCAACGGCTGTGCCCGCGCGGGCTACCCGGGCATCTACACCCAGGTGAGCACCTACGCGGCGGACATCGCCGCGGCGGCTGCCGGTCTCTGAGTCGGCGCGTCGGCCCGGAAGGGCCGCTCGAACCGGTCGGGCGGGGCCGGCCACCACTCCCGCAGGTGGTGGCCGGCCCCGCCCCCGTGTGCGGCGTGCGCCCGTGTGCGGCGTGCGCCCGCCCGGCGCGATGCCGGACCTGGTGGGCCGGTGGTCCTGGTGGGCCGAACCGTCGTCGGGTCCGGGCAGGGGCGGCCCTGCCCGGGCTCTCACCCGTGCAGCCACTCCTCGGCCCGCCGTTGCTCGCGGGCGATGCGCCCGGCCGTTCTCGGGGGCAGGCGGGCGAGCAGGGCGACGGCGGCATCGGGCCGGCCGGCCAGCGCGTGGGCGCCCGCCAGGCGGGCGGTGACCAGGGCGTGGTCGCGCGGTCGGGCGGCCGGGTCCAGGCTCCGCAGGGCGGCCTCCAGCCGGGCCGCCGCGCTGCGCGCGTGGACGCTGCGGCCGGTGCGGACGGCGAGGTCCCGCTGGCAGGTGCCGTGTGCGACGGCGAGGACCAGGTCGGCGCGTGCCGCCCACGGCGTCGGGTCGCCGGAGCGCAGCGCGGCCGTGGTCAGCCGCCGGGCCTCCGCCAGCGTCCGGCGCACCTGCGGTGCCTCACCCGCCAGCGCGTGGGCGTGCGCCCGGGCGACGGCGGCCCAGGCCTGCAGTCCCGGCCGCGGAGGGGCGGCGGTCCGTGCTGCCTCGGCCAGGGCGAGCGCGGCCGCTGCGTCGCCGCGCCACCAGTGCAGGGTGCTCTGCCGGACGAGCAGCGCGGTCGCGGTGGCCTGGTCCCCGGTCGCGCGCGCCCAGTCCAGCCCGGTGGCGTACCAGCTGAGCGCGCGGGCGCGGCGGTCGCCCTCGAAGTGGGCCCAGCCGGCGAGTTCGGCGTACTGGGCGGCGAGCGAGCGGACGGCGGCGTGGCCCTCGTGCGGGGCGGTGTGCTGCCGGGCCAGGGTGCGGGCGTGGTGCTCGAGCACGGCGGCCAGCTCCTCGCCGCCGATCCGGTCGGCGGCGGCGCGGTAGACGGCCAGCAGGTGGGCGAGCATGTCGACGGTGGCGGCGTCCGGTGGGGCGGTGTCGGCGGCGGCCGGTGGCCGGGTGGCGGCGGCGAGTTCGCCGAGGCGTTCGCGTTCCTGTCGGACGGTCTGCCACAGATCGGCCAACTCGCCGCAGGCGAGCAGGAGTTCGTCGGCCCGGGCGGGCATTCCCGGCGGCGGCCAGCGAAGGGCGTTCTCCACCCGGCTGATCAGTGAGTTGTGGTACCCGAGCAGCCGGCCGAGCTCGGCCTGGCTGAGGCCGCGGGCCTCGCGCCAGTGGCGCAGGCGGCGGCCGAAGCGCAGCCGTGCGGACTCGGGTTCCGCGCGGGTCGGGGGAGGCGAGAGCGGCGTGGGGGTGGGCAGGGGCGGCACGGGGTCTCCCGGGAGGGTGGGGGAGCGCTCGTGGGGGAGCGCCATGCCCAGGAATCCCCTTGACGTGCCTTGGTCAAACTGGCCCTCGGGGGGCGGGTCGGTCGCCCGGTGTCGCGCGGGGTGGGTGGTGCTCCAGTGGAGCCGGAAGGCCCGGCCGGAAGGGCTGGGGAAGCCGGAAAAGCTGACCGGGCCCGGGAGCCTCCGCAACGGCTCCCGGGCCCGGCGTTCCCGCGCGGTGCGGACGGGTCAGGAGCCCGCCGCCACCGCAGCCCGCCGCCGGCGGCCCACCACGGCCGAGGCCGCGAGCACGATCGCCGCGGCGACCAGCGACAGGTACATCTGCTTGCGCCCGTCGGCGTCGGTGAACATGTACGCCATGACGAACCCGATCATGCCCATCGCGGTCCAGGTCAGGTACGGGTACAGCCACATCCGGACGGTGTGCCGCTCGGGCATCTCCCGCTCGATGATCTTGCGCATCCGCAGCTGGGTGGCGCAGATCACCAGCCAGACGAACAGTGCGATCGCACCGGAGGAGTTGAGGAGGAAGGCGAAGACCGTGTCCGGCGAGGTGTAGTTGAAGAAGACCGCGACGAAGCCGAAGACCACCGAGGAGAGGATGGCCACCCGCGGCACGCCGCGCTCGGTCACCTTCGCGAAGGCCTTGGGGGCGTCACCGCGCTGGCCGAGCGAGAAGGCCATCCGGGAGGCCGTGTACATCCCGGAGTTGAGGCAGGAGAGCACCGCGGTCAGCACGATCACGTCCATCACCTGGCCGGCGCCGGGGATGCCGATGTGGTTCAGGACGGCCACGTACGGGCTGGCCTTGACCTCGGCCGAGTCCCACGGCAGCAGGGTGACCACGAGCAGGATCGAGCCCAGGTAGAAGATGCCGATGCGCCAGATAACGCTGTTGGTGGCCTTGGTGACCGCCTTCTGCGGGTCCTCCGACTCGCCGGCGGCCAGGGTGACGATCTCGCTGCCCATGAAGGCGAAGACCACGGTCAGCATGCCGGTGAACACCGCGCCCACGCCGTGCGGCAGGAAGCCGCCGTGGCCGGTGAGGTTGCTGGCGCCCACCGCGTGGGTGCCGGGCAGCAGGCCGAAGGCGGCGAGGGTGCCGATCACCAGGAACGCGGCGATCGCGACCACCTTGATCCCGGCGAACCAGAACTCGAACTCGCCGTAGGAGGCAACCGAGAAGAGGTTGGTGGAGGTCAGCACCGCCATCACGATCAGCGCCCAGCCCCACTGCGGCACGCCGGGCACCCACTGGTTGAGGATCTTCGCGCCGGCCGTCGCCTCTACGGCGAGCACCACGACCCAGAAGAACCAGTACAGCCAGCCGATCGAGAACCCGGCCCAGCGGCCCAGCGCGCGGTCCGCGTACGCCGAGAAGGAGCCGCTCTGCGGGTCGGCCGCGGCCATCTCGCCGAGCATCCGCATCACCAGTACGACCAGCGCGCCGGCCAGTGCGTAGGAGAGCAGGATGCCGGGGCCGGTGGACGCGATGCCCGCGCCCGAGCCGACGAACAGGCCGGCGCCGATCACACCGCCGATGGCGATCATCGACAGGTGGCGGTTCTTGAGCCCGGCCTTCAGGTGGCCGTCGCCGCCGGGGCCGTGCGGCCCCACCTGCTGGGGGGCCTCGGCGGCTGCCGTCGGCTTGGTGGTGTTCGCACTCATCTAGGGGTGCCCTGTGCCTTTCCAGCGCGGCGACCCTCGGCTCGTCGCGCCACAGGGTGGGGGGACAGACCCGCGCATTGCGGTGCAACCTAACTTCTACGCACGAGTATCGGAACAATCCTTTGATAACTGTTCGCTTACCGGACATAAAAGGCCAGGTCAGGATGGGTGTGGAGGGGGTCGGGAAAGCTCAGATCTGACGCATGGTCAGGACGGCGCGGGGCGCAGGAGATCAGATCTCCCTCAAGTCGAGCACGACGACCTCGGGCTGCTGCCCCGGCGGATGCCGGGCGGGCCGGGTCGCGGGTCGGGCGGGCCGGGCTGCGAGTCGGGCCGCGAGTCGGTCGGCCAGCCGGGCCGCGAGGATGCGCGGGATGTCGCTCTCCTGCGAGTACCCGGGCACCACCGTGACCTCGTCCTCGCGCACCTCGCCGAGAGCGCGGTAGGTCACCCGGTACGTCGTCCGGTCCGGCGGCGGGGCCCGGTCGGGCCCGTGCGTGGCGGTCATCCGCATCGACCTCCTCGGCCCATTGTCGGCGCGGTGTGGCCGATCGGGGCAAACCCGGGCAGAGTGGGACTCTCGGGGCATTCGTCGGAGCACTCCCCGAGCGTGCTCGGCGCCCGTCGGTTCCCGGCGCCGGACAGGAGCGACCCCATGCAGACCACCTGGAAGGGGACGATCAGCTTCGGGCTGGTCAGCATCCCCGTCCACCTCTACTCCGCGACGCAGGAGCACGACGTCCCGCTGCACCAGGTGCACGCCAAGGACGGCGGCCGGGTGCGGATGAAGCGCTACTGCGAGCAGGAGGAGAAGGAGGTCCCGTACGCGGAGATCGCGAAGGGTTACGAGTCCCCCGACGGGCGCACCGTCACGCTCAGCGACGACGACCTCGCCGACCTGCCGCTGCCCAGCAAGAAGATCATCGACGTGCTGGCCTTCGTCGACGAGGGCGACATCGACCCGCTGATGTTCTCCAAGGCCTACTACGTCGGCGTCGCCGACAAGGCCGCCGCCAAGCCGTACGCGCTGCTGCGCGACGCGCTCACCGAGTCCGGGCAGATCGCCGTCACCAAGATCGCGCTGCGCACCCGGGAGTCGCCCGCGGTGCTGCGGGTGCACGACAACACGCTGGTGCTGCAGACCTGCATCTGGCCCGACGAGGTCCGCCCGGCGGCGGGCATCGCGCCCGAGGACGACGTCACCGTCCGGCCGCAGGAGCTCAAGATGGCGCGGTCGCTGATGGACACCCTCTCCGAGGACTTCGACCTCTCCCAGCTGCACGACGACTACCAGCAGGCGCTCCAGCAGGTGATCACCGCGCGGCTGGAGGGGGTCGAGATCCCGCACGAGGAGGAGCCCGGCGAGGCGCCGGACAACGTGATCGACCTGATGGAGGCGCTGCGCAGCAGCCTCAAGCAGGCCAAGGGCGGGCGCGGCCCGACCGGGGAGCCGGAAACGGAACCGGAGGCGGAGGCGGCCGGGCGGAAGCCCGCTCCGCGCAAGCGCGCCGCCGCGAGGAAGAGCGCCCCCGCCACCGAGAAGACCGCCGAGAAGAGCACCGAGAAGAGCACCGAGAAGACCGCCGGGAAAGCCGCCGGGAAGGCCGCGGCGAAGACCGTGACGGCGAAGACCGCCACGGCGGCAGAGAAGACCGCCGCGGCGAAGAAGAGCGGCCGGAAGTCCACCGCGCCGCGCAAGGCCTCCTGACCCGCCGGGCCAGGCACCTCCCTCCCGTCCAGCATTGGAGGCGATCCCGATGGACCTGCTGACCTACAAGGCAGCCGAAACCGGCCCCGACGCCCCGAAGGACCCCAGCTGGGGGCACCGGGCCTGGGTCTGGCTGCTCACCCTCACCCCCACCGCCGTGACGATCATGATCGGGCTCTCGATCGGCCTCGGCATGGTCGCCGCCCAGGTGAGCCAGCTGTGGGTGCTGATCCTCATGTGCATCCCCTGGGGTCTGACGGTCATCGCCCTGGTCGGCGTGCTCGCCCGCTGGATGACGCCCGGCCCGGGCAGGCACCGGGCGACGGCCTGACCCGGCCGGGCGGGCGGGGCTCCGGGAGGGCTCAGCCGATCCACACCGTGGTGACGTTGCAGAACTCCCGGATCCCGTGCCCGGACAGCTCCCGCCCGAAGCCCGAGCGCTTGACGCCGCCGAACGGCAGGGCCGGGTGGGAGGCCGTCATCCCGTTGAAGAACACCCCGCCGGCCTGGATGTCGCGGACGAAGCGCTCCTGTTCGGCCCCGTCCGTGGTCCAGACGTTGGCGCTGAGGCCGAACGGGGTGTCGTTGGCGACCGCGACCGCCTCGTCCAGGTCGGCCACCCGGTAGACGGTGGCGACCGGGCCGAAGGTCTCCTCCAGGTGGATCCGCATCGCCGGGGTGATCCCGGTCAGCACCGTCGGCTCGTAGAACCAGCCGCTGTCCCAGCCCTCGGGGCGCCCGCCGCCGCACTCCACCCGGGCGCCGTGGGTCCGGGCGTCCTCGACCAGCTCCTCCAGGTCGTCCCGGCCCTGGCGGCTGGCCAGCGGGCCGACGTCGGTGGACTCGTCCATCGGGTCGCCGACCTTCAGCGCGCGCATCGCCCCGGTGAACCCGGCGGTGAAGCGGTCGTACACCTCGGTGTGCACGATGAAGCGCTTGGCGGCGATGCAGGACTGGCCGTTGTTCTGCACCCGGGCCCGGACGGCGGTCCGCACCGCGGCGTCCACGTCGGCGCTCGGCAGGACGACGTACGGGTCGCTGCCGCCCAGTTCCAGCACGGCCTTCTTGACCTCGTCCGCCGCGGCGGACGCGACGGCGCGCCCGGCCGGTTCGCTGCCGGTGAGGGTGACCGCGGCGACCCTCCGGTCCCGGACCACGCCCTCGACCGCGCCCGAGCCGATCAGCAGCGTCTGGAAGCAGCCCTCCGGGAAGCCGGCGCGTCGGAACAGCTCCTCGATCGCGACCGCCGTGCGCGGCACGTTGGACGCGTGCTTGAGCAGGCCCACGTTGCCCGCCATCAGGGCCGGTGCGGCGAACCGGATCACCTGCCAGAACGGGAAGTTCCACGGCATCACGGCCAGCACCGGGCCGATCGGGCGGTAGCGGACGTAGGCGCGGGCGGCGCCGGAGTCGGTGACGTCGGCCGGGGCCGGGTGCTCGTCGGCCAGCAGCGCCTCGGCGTTGTCCGCGTACCAGCGCATCGCCTTGGCGCACTTGGCGGCCTCGGCGCGGGCGGCGGCGAGCGGCTTGCCCATCTCCTCGGTCATGGTGCGGGCGACCGCCTCCAGGTCTTGGTCCAGCAGGTCGGCGGCGCGGTGCATCAGCTCGGCGCGGGCGGCGAACGGGGTGGTGCGGTAGGCGTGGAAGGTGGACTCGGCGAGGGCCAGCCGCCGCTCGATGCCGGCCGCGTCGAGCGGTTCGAAGGTCTCCAGGGTCTCGCCGGTCGCGGGGTTGACGCTGGCGATGGGCATGCGGGGCTCCCATGGGGGTTCGGGTCCGGTGCGTCTGCCCTCACACCCTCCCCGACAGCCCGGCTCCGGGCACGCCACGGCGCGCCCGGCGTGTCCCGCCGTGCGGCCCGGGTCCGTCCCGTCACTCCGGCAGCGACTCCACCCGGGCCGCGGCCTCCCTGGCTCGCGCGCCGGCCCTGGTCCGCCCGGCGGTCACCTGCCGGTCGGGGAAGCGGTGCAGGTACTCGGCCTCCAGCTGGCCGGTGCGCAGCGTGTGCCGCTTCAGCGCCTCCTCCGAGCCGTACAGGAAGGTCTCGTGGCGCGTGCGGTGCAGCTGTTCCAGCTCGTGCAGGAGCGTGTCGTTGCCCAGAGCGTGCGGGGAGATGCCCGCGGGCCGGATGTGCGTGGCGTCGGCGTGCCGCATCTCGGTACCTCCTCGGCGGAAGTCCCCTCCTACGGGGTGCCCGGTGGCCGCCACCGGTACACCCGTTCGATCGGAGCGTCCGGGCGGGGCCTGACCGGTCATACAAGAGGAGTTGTAAAAGGACTGTCGTACAAGAGTTCTCGTGGATATCCTCCCGGCATGACCGACCCCACGGACGAACCGCGCGGCGCCCGGGAGATCTCCGACTCCCGGGTGCTCGCCGCCCTCACCCACCCGCTGCGCCGCCGCCTGCTCGACCTGCTCAAGGTGGACGGCCCGGCCACGGTCGGGAAGCTGGCCGACCGCACCGAGCAGGCGGTCGGCAACGTCAGCCACCACCTGAAGGTGCTCGCCGAGAGCGGGCTGATCGAAGAGGCGCCCGAGCTCGCCCGGGACCGGCGCGAGCGCTGGTGGCGGCTCGCCGACCGTGAACTCAGCTGGACCAGGGCCGACTTCGACGGGGACCCGGTCACCGAGGCCGTCGCCGACGCGGCCGGCTCGATCCTCCTGGAACGCCAGGTCGAGCTGGTCCGCGAATGGTCGGTGCGACGCGGCGGTTACGCGCCCGAATGGCGCGACGGCTGCTCGGTGGCCACCCAGAGCTGGCTGCGGCTCACCCCGGAGGAGGCCCGGGACCTCGCGGCGGACCTGCACGCGGTCATCCAGAAGTGGGCGGACCGCCCGGTGCCCGAGGACGGACGGGAGCGGGAGACCGTGCTCGCCTTCGCCCACAGCGTCCCGGCCAGGCCGTGAGCGCGCTCCTCGCCCCCGAGCGGGCAGCCGGGTCCGCCCGCGCGCGCTGGGGCCTGCTCGCCGAGCGCGACTTCCGACTGCTCTGGGCCGGCGAGACCGTCAGCCGCCTCGGCAGCAGCATCACCTCCGTCGCGCTGCCGCTGGTCGCGGTACTGGCGCTGGACGCCGGGCCGCTCGCGGCGGGCGTGCTGACCGCCGCGGTCTGGCTGCCCTGGCTGGTCCTCGGCCTGCCCGCCGGGGTCTGGGTCGGCCGGATGCCCCGACGGGCCGTGATGATCGTTTGCAACCTGGGCTCCGCCGTACTGTTCGCCAGCGTGCCGGTGGCCGGCTGGCTCGGGGTGCTCACCCTCGCGCACCTGCTCGCCGTCGCGCTGCTCACCGGGGCCACGACGGTGTTCTTCGACGCCGCCCACCAGGCGTACCTGCCCGAACTCGTCGCGCCCGAGGACCTGATCGAGGGCAACGCCAAGCTGCAGGGCAGCGCCTCGGCCGCCGACGTCGCAGGGCGCGGCCTGGCAGGCCTGACCGTCCAGGTGCTCGGCGCCACCACCGGGCTGCTCGCCGACGCCGTGAGCTTCCTGATCGCGACCGTCACCCTGCTGCGGATCCGGACCGTGCCCCGCCCCGCGGCAGCCGAGCCCGCGACCGAGGGGCTGCTCCGGCAGGCCCGGGAGGGGCTCGCCCACCTGCTGCGCGACCCCTACCTGCGCTCCTTCGCCCTGTACGGCGCGGCCGCCAACTTCGCGCTCCAGGGCTACCAGTCGATCACCGCGCTGTTCCTGGTCCGGGAGGCCGGGGTCGCCCCCGGCTGGGTCGGCGGACTCGCCTCGGCCGGCGCGGTCGGCGGCGTGCTCGGCGCGCTGGCCGCCCGGCCGCTCTGCCGACGCCTGGGCACCGCCCGCGCGGTCCGGATCGTGCTGCTCACGCTGGCGCCCTTCGGCATGCTGATGGCCCTGGCCGACCCGGGCCTCGGCATGGTGCTCTACGTGGTGGGCGCACTCGTGGTGGTCGCGGCGGTGGTGCTCTGCAACGTCGTGCTCGGCAGCTTCCGGCAGTCCTACCTCCCGCCCGCACTGCTCAGCCGGGTCACGGCCGCCTCGATGTGCGCCAACCACGCCACCATCCCGCTCGGCGCCCTGGCCGGCGGCGCGCTGGGCGCGACGATCGGGCTGCGTGCCACCATGTGGGTGATGACCGGCCTGCTGGCGCTGTGCTCGGTGCTGCCGCTGCTGTCGCCGCTGCGCACCGTCCGGGACCTGCCCGGCGGAGCGGCGGAACCGGTGCGCAGATCCCCAAGATCGTAGGATGAATCCTCGCCATACCTTCGGGTTCCTCCGCCGACGCTCGGACAGATCGCTCATGCCACTTCCCAAGGCCGAACTCCACCTGCACATCGAAGGCACCCTGGAGCCCGAACTCGCCTTCGAGCTCGCCGCCCGCAACGGGGTCCACCTGCCGTACGCCGACACCGAGGAGCTGCGCACCGCGTACTCCTTCAGCGACCTGCAGTCCTTCCTGGACCTCTACTACGCGCTGATGGCCGTGCTCCGCACCGAGGACGACTTCGCCGACCTCGCCGACGCCTACCTGGCGCGGGCCGCCGAGCAGGGCGTCCGGCACGCGGAGATCTTCTTCGACCCGCAGGCGCACACCGCGCGCGGGGTGCCGCTGGGCGTCGTGGTGGACGGGCTGACCCTGGCGCTGTCGCGCAGCGAGGAGCGGTACGGGATCAGCACCCGGCTGATCATGTGCTTCCTGCGGGACGAGTCCGCCGAGTCCGCGCTGGAGACCTTCGAGGCCGCCCGCCCCTACTTCGACCGGATCGCGGGCATCGGCCTGGACTCGGCCGAGGTCGGCAACCCGCCGGCGAAGTTCCGCGAGGTGTACCGCCGGGCCGCCGAGGCCGGACTGCGGCGCGTCGCCCACGCCGGCGAGGAGGGCCCGGCCTCGTACGTCACCGAGGCGCTGGACGTCCTCGGCGTCGAGCGGATCGACCACGGGCTGCGCTGCCTGGAGGACGGCGAACTGGTCGCCCGGCTGGTCCGCGAGCAGATCCCGCTGACCCTCTGCCCGCTCTCCAACGTGCGCCTGCGCTGCATCGACACGCTCGCCGACCACCCGCTGCGCGAGATGCTGGAGGCCGGCCTGCTGGTCACCGTCAACTCCGACGACCCGGCGTACTTCGGCGGCTACGTCGGGGACAACTTCCGCGCCGTCCGCGAGGCCCTCGGTCTGGACCAGGAGACCCTGCGCCACCTGGCCGCCAACTCCTTCCGCGCCTCCTTCCTCGACGACCGGCGCCGGGCCGAACTCCTCGCGGAGGTCGAGGAGTTCGTCTTCTGAGCTGCCCGGACCCGGCTGCCGCAGCGGCCCGTCACCCGTCCAGTGGTGACGGGCCGCTGCGTGCGTAGTGGAGCAGCGTGACGCCGTTGGTGAAGCGGTGGGTGTCCTTCAGGGTGAGCGGGGTGGGGTGGTCGGTCGGCCGGAAGAACAGGGTGCCGCGGCCGAGGACGACGGGGTGGACGTAGAGGCGGAACTCGTCGATCAGGTCCTGGGCGAGGAAGGACTCGGCCAGCTTCGCGCCGCCGAGGCAGAGGTCGCCGCCCGGGCCGGCGGTGAGGGCGGCGATCGACTCGGGGGTGACCTCGCGGACGACCGTGGTGTTCCAGTCGGCACGGTCGAGGGTGCGGGAGAAGACGACCTTCGGCATCGCGCGCCAGATGCCCGCGAACTCGACCATCGGGGCGTCGGCGGCCGGGTCCTGGTCGGCGGTCGGCCAGACCGAGGCCATCAGCTCGTACGTCACCCGGCCGGAGAGGAACGCACCCATCCGGGCGAGTTCCCGGTTGAAGTGGGTGTGCACCTCGTCGTCCACGAGGTTCCAGGTGAGGTCGTGGTCCGGGCCCTCGAAGTAGCCGTCGACCGAGACGGAGACGAAGAGGACGATCCTGCGTCGCATGGCGCCCCCACGGGGAGGAGTGGTCCGCCGCCCCTCCCGTCCCGCCCCGGAGGGGAACGGGAGGACGGCGGACGGGGATCAGATCAGGGTGCTCCAGTAGTACCAGAACCGGTTGAGGACCAGCAGCGCGATCACCGCGTACCACAGGGCCGGGACGACCCAGTGGTAGCGGGCCGCCTCCCGGACGACCACCCGCAGGCGCGGGCCGACCGGGATCACGCCCGAGCGCAGGTTGTGCAGCGTGGTGTACCAGAACAGCGGGATCACCGCGGCCCACACCACCATGCAGTACGGGCAGAGCGCGCCGATCCGGTAGAGCGCCTGGTACATCAGCCAGGTCACGAAGCCGATCCCGAAGACCGTCCCGGCCTGCAGGCCGAGCCAGAACCACCGCCGGTACGTCGCCCCCGCCAGCAGTCCGGCGCCGACCGCGATCACGACACCGAAGGCCACCAGCCCGATCAGCGAGTTGGGGAAGCCGAAGGCCTCGGCCTGCTCGCTGCGCATGATCGAGCCGCAGCTGATGATCGGATTGATGTTGCAGTTGGGGACGTACGACGGGTCCTTCAGCAGCCGGATCTTGTCCAGGGTGAGGACCGCGGAGGCGAACAGGCCGACCGCGCCGCCGATCAGCAGCAGCCAGGCGAACGGGCGGCCGGCGCCGTAGGCCGTCCGGGTGGCGGCGGCCGTGGCAGTGGGCGCGGGGGCGGTCACCCGGTCACCTGCTTGACCATCGCGGTGAACTGCTCGGGGGAGACGGCCTTGCCGTTGGTGAGGACGTCCAGCTTCCGGCCGTCCAGCTTGACGGTCGGGGTGCCGGTGACGTCGCTCTTGTCGAACTCCTCGTTGACCTTGGCCGCCCACGGCGCGTAGGTGCCGTCCTGGACGGCCTTCACGAAGGCGTCGGTCTTCAGCCCGGGCACCTGGCCGGCCAGGTCCAGCAGGTGGTTGACGTCGCCGAAGGCGTCGCTGCGCTCGTCCGGCTGGTTGGCGTACAGCACGTCGTGGAACTGCTTGAACTTGTCCACGCCCTCGTTCAGCGCGGCGCCGGCGGCGGCCAGCGCGGTGCGTGAGCCCTTGCCGCCGAGGTTCTTGTCCAGGAACGTCGCCAGGTGGTACTCGACCTTGTACGTGCCGGCGTCGGCGAGCTGCTGGACGGTCCCGCCGGTGGTGGTCTCCAGCTGCTCGCAGTACGGGCAGCGGAAGTCCTCGTAGATCTCCAGGGTGTGCGGGGCGTCGGCCTTGCCGTAGGTGATCACCGTGCCGCCGGCGCCGGTCGCGTTGGCCGGGACGACCAGCGGGCCGTTCGCGGCGGCGTCCGAACCCGAGCCGGAGGAGCCGCCGACGGCGAAGGCCACGCCCGCCGCGAGCGCGAGCACGGCCGCGGAGGCGGCGCCGACCACCACCCGGCGGCGGATGCGGTCGGAGCGCTCGGCCTGGGCGCGGGCGGTGCGCATGCGCTCGGTGGCGGAGGTCTTCCGGTCGGTCTTGCGGGCGTTGCTCATGGGGTGTCGTCCTGTGCTCTCGGGAGTGCGGAGGTGCGGGCGCGGCCGGTCGGGGCCTGCGCGGGGGAGAGACGGCCGGGTGAGCGGGGGCGCGCCGGTCGAGCGGGGGGCTCGGGTCGGGCGAAGGGGCCCGGGGTCGGGCGGGAGGCCCGGGTCGGGCGAAAGCTCAGACGGCCAGGGCGAACACCGGCGGACCGCGCCGGACGGCCGGACGGACGACGACGTCCTCGGCGGGGACCAGCGCGCGACTGGCCGGGGGCAACGGCACCCGCGCCACCGGGCGGGCCGGGACGGGCGCGGCGAGCAGCAGCAGCCGGCGGGCGGCGGCCGGCAGGTGCCGGTGCAGGAACTCGCCCAGCATCCGCATCGTCCGCGCGAGACCCGCCAGCGCGGCGTCCGCGCGGCGCAGCCAGTACGCGCCGGCCAGCGCGATCACCGTGTGCAGCAGCAGGAGCAGCAACACGCCGGTCTGCTGGGAGACGCCGTGGCCGAGGAGGAAGCCACCCAGGGAACCGCCGCCGCACAGCAGCGGCTGCAGGCCGTGCCCGGAGCCGGGCGGCAGGGAGGGACAGGTGGTCTGGGCGATGTCGAACAGCGCGCCGGCGCCCAGCTCCAGCGGCAGGAACACCGCGGCGATCGCCGGGTAGCCGCGCTCGCGGCCGGCCAGTGCGAAGGCCACCGTGAAGACGGCGACCGAGGCGAGGAGCATCGGTCCGACCGGCAGCGCGCGGCCGGTGACCAGCACCTGGCCGAGCCCGGCGAGCAGCACGACCAGCGCGGCGAAGACCGCCGCGCGGAGCGTCCTGGTGACCGGGCCGATGTCCATGGGACCCGAGTCTGCCACAGGTCGACAGCAGACCGGCCGGTCCGGCCGGGTCCTGTGAAGAGCCTCACCACCCGCGCTGAGCTGGGCTTATGTGCTTCTTACGGCTCCTGCGGCGGATCGTCGGCGGCACTCACCCGGTCCTCGACCAGCTCCCGGAAGTGCTGCAGGTCCTCACGGACCGTCCGCTCGATCGCCCCGGCCTGGGCGAAGCCGCGCGGCCCGCCGAACGCCCGGTGCACCGCCTCCGGGTCGTACTCCACCCGGATCTGCACCCGGGTGTGCCCGGCGTCGAGCGGCAGCAGGGCGAACGCACCGCTGAGCCGGACCGGTTCCAGCGTCCGCCAGGCCATCACCCGGCCCTTGCCGCGGTCGGTGATCTCGGTGTCGACCGAGCGCTCGGCGCCGCCGATCTCCACCCCGAGGTGTGCGAGGTTGCGCCCGTGCGGATGGGCGCTGCGCACGCCGTCGACGAACCGCGGGTAGTCGTGCACCCGGTGCAGCTGCTCCCAGGCGGCGAGCACGGGGGCGGCGATGTCGATCTGTTCCTCAAGGGTGCTCATGGTGGCGGGGCACCTCCCTCCGTTCCAGCCTGCGCTTCGGGGTGGGGGCGGGCAATGGGTGGGGGCGGGGCGTCCGGTGGGCAGGGCGCGCGGCGGGCGGTGGCGTGCGGGAGACTGGGCGCATGCCGGAGCTGCCCGAGGTCGAGGCGCTGAGCGCCTTCCTGTCCGAGCGGCTGACCGGGCGTGTGATCGCCCGGGTGCAGCCGGTGGCGATCAGCGCGCTGAAGACGTACGACCCGCCGGTGACGGCGTTGGAGGGGCGGACGGTCGGCCCGGTGACCCGGCACGGCAAGTTCCTCGACATCGAGGCCGGCGGGCTGCACCTGGTCGTCCACCTGGCCCGGGCGGGCTGGCTGCGCTGGAAGGACAGCCTGCCCGTCGAGCCGCCGCGGCCGAGCCCGAAGAACCCGTTGGCGCTGCGGCTGCGCCTGGCGGGCGAGGCCGGGGACGGGTTCGACCTCACCGAGGCCGGCACGAAGAAGGGCCTCGCGGTCTACGTGGTGAAGGACCCGGCCGAGGTGCCGGGCGTGGCCAGGCTCGGTCCGGACCCGCTGGACCCGGACTTCACCCTGGATGCCTTCGCCGCGCTGCTGCGGGCCGACCGGCGCCGGATCAAGGGCGTGCTGCGGGACCAGACCGTACTGGCGGGGGTGGGCAACGCCTACTCGGACGAGGTGCTGCACGCGGCGCGGATGTCGCCGTACAAACTGGCGGCCGGCCTGACCGAGGAGGAGACGGCGCGGTTGTACGAGGCGCTCGGCGGCACGCTGCGCGAGGCGGTGGAGCGCTCGCACGGGCTGGCGGCGGGGGAGCTGAAGGCGGAGAAGAAGCTCGGGCTGCGGGTGCACGGCCGGACCGGCCTGCCGTGCCCGGTCTGCGGGGACACCGTGCGGGAGGTGTCCTTCGCGGACTCCTCGCTGCAGTACTGCCCGACCTGCCAGACCGGGGGCAAGCCACTGGCGGACCGGCGGATGTCGCGGCTGCTCAAGTGAGCCCGGCCTTGGTGTCCCCGGCCGGGCTCACCTCGGCCGGATGGTCGGGCGGGACGGCACGGGGCCGTCCCGCCCGGTGCCGGTTCAGCGCTTGATCGCGACGCCGCCCCAGTAGTACGCGGCCTTCGGGTCGGCCGGCGGCTCGCCGTCGGGACGCCAGGCCAGGACGGGGGCGACGCCCGGCTCGACCAGCTCCCAGCCGTCGAAGAAGCGGACCACGTCGTCGTAGGAACGCGGCACCAGGGTCATCCCGCCGGCCCGGGCGGCCTCGGCGACCTTGCCGACGGCCTCCGGGTCGAAGTCCGGGGTGGGGGTGGTGAGGGCGATGCAGCTGCCGGCGGGCAGGGCGTCGCGCAGGGCGGCGACCCGGCCCCACGGGTCGTCCTCGTCGGCGATCAGCATCAGCACGGCGATCATCAGCAGGCCGACCGGCCGGCTGAGGTCGAGGGTGGAGGTGAGCGCCGGGTCGGCGAACAGTTCCTCGGGCTTGCGCAGGTCGGCGTGGATGTAGGTGGTGCGGCTGGCCGGGCTGGAGACCATCAGCGCGCGGGCGTGGGCGAGCACGATCGGGTCGTTGTCGACGTAGACCACCCGGGTGCCGGGGCTGACGGACTCGGCGATCTCGTGGGTGTTGGGCGAGGTGGGGATGCCGGTGCCGAGGTCGAGGAACTGGCGGATGCCGTGTTCCCGGGCCAGGTGGCGGACGGCCCGGCCCTGGAAGGCACGGTTCGCCTTGGCCATCTCCTTGACGCTCGGCACGGCCTGCTCGATGGCCTGCCCCATGGCGCGGTCCGGCGGGAAGTTGGTCTTGCCGCCCAGCCAGTAGTCGTAGACGCGGGCCGAGTGCGGAGTGGTGGTGTCGACGCCGAAACGTTCCCACTGGCTCAGCTCGGCGGCGTCGTCCTGCGGACCCTGCTGGGGGAAGTCCTGACTTGTCGTCATGGCCACGTCCTCTGATGGCAGATCATCACACTGGAGAAGGCACAGCGTAGCGGTCCGGCCGGGAAGCCGGGCGCCCGGCCGGGAAGAGCGGCGGAAGAGCCCGGGGGCCGGGGTCGACGCGCGGTCGCCGTTGGGCCGGAAGAGTGGTGATCGGGTCCGTAGGAGTTGCCTCCGGGGAGCGGCGGCGTCGCTCGGGGGAAGCATTCAGAATGCTGTCAGATCGTCAGATTACTTCGCGAAGATTGCTGCTGGTCGCGGCCGGGATGTCCCTGCTGGGGACGGCCGCCGGTTGCCGGGCTCCCTGGAACGACGGGGAGGGCAGGGTCGAGGCGGGCGTGGACGAGATCGCCCTTCCGGTGATGCCGGCCGGGGCCGAGGGGGCACCCGGTGCCGCGCCGGCCGCCTCCGCCTCGGCGGCGCCCCCGGTCGCGGCATCCGCCGCTCCCTCGGCCACCGCTGCGCCGAGCGTGGTGCCCGTGCGCAAGGTGCTCACCGAGGCCGAGACCAAGCCGGTGTACGAGCTGGACGCGGCGCGGAAGGTGGTCGCGCTCACCATCGACGACGGGCCCGACCCCCGGCACACGCCCACCGTGCTGGCGCTGCTCCAGCAGTACGGGATCCGGGCGACCTTCTTCCTGATCGGCGAGAGCGCCGTCGAGCACCCGGCGCTGGTGCGGGAGATCGCGGATCACGGCCACCACATCGCCAATCACACCTGGACCCATCCGGACCTGCGGAGCCTGTCCGCCACCAAGGTGCGGGACGAACTGGTGCGCACCTCCGACCTGCTGCAGAAGACCACCGGCCGGCAGCCCACCTGGTTCCGCGCGCCGGGCGGGGACTGGTCCCCGGAGTCGCTCAAGGTGGCCGCCGACCTCGGGATGCGGAACATGGCCTGGTCGGTGGACCCGCGGGACTGGTCGCGCCCGGGTACGTCGGCGATCATCGACACCGTTCTCAAGGACGTCCGGCCCGGGTCGATCGTGCTCAACCACGACGGCGGGGGCGACCGCTCGCAGACGGTGGCGGCACTGAAGGCGTACCTGCCGGTGCTCGTCGACTCGGGGTACCTCTTCACGGCTCCGCCCAACTGAGGACATCCCTACGGGTCGCGGGTAGCGGCTTTGCCGCGTAAACCACTCGAACGGGTGGATTGGAAGAACCGTTTCTGCGGATTTTGGGCCTCTAGGGTGATATTGCACCAATGAACCAGGTACCGCCGCGTACCACCTGAAAGGCCCTCACCCATGCGTCTCCGCAACACCGTTCTCGCCGTCGCCAGCGCCGTCGCCCTCGTCTTCGCCGTCCCCACCTCGGCCAACGCCGCCGCCGGCGACTTCCTCTACAAGGTCGGCCCCGGGGTCCCCGCCGGACTGGCCGACCCGGAGAGCCGGGTGTGCCACAACCTCTTCGGCGCCACCGAGGACCACCCGGCCTTCGCGCCGGAGAACTTCACCGACTCGACGGCCACGGTGTTCCTCGACTCCGACTGCGGCGGCGACGTCTTCTACGTCATGAACCCGGGCAAGAGGCTCGGGGACCGGCTGAAGCTGCGCTCCGTCATCTTCTCCTGAGGCGGACCGCACGGGCGACGTCACGGGCGGCCCGGTGACCGGCGGTGACCGGGCGCCGGGCCGCCCGTTCGTTCGGGGCGGTCGTCCGTTCGGGGCGGTCGCGCCGGCGGTGGCGGCGTAGCGTGAGGACGGGAGGGTTTCGCTGGTCCCGCCGACGGAGGAGGAACGATGTCCGTACGGGAACTGGACGCGGAGAAGCAGGAGGCCTTCGCCGGACGCGTGCTGGACGTCCTGAACGACGCCTGCCTGGGGCTGATGACCAGCCTCGGCCACCAGAGCGGGCTCTTCGACGTGATGGCGGGTCTCGCCCCGTCCGGCAGCGAGGAGGTCGCGCGGGCCGCCGGACTGAACGAGCGCTACGTGCGCGAATGGCTGGGCGGCATGGTCGTCGCCGGCTTCGTCGAGTACGACCCGGAGCGGCGCACCTACGCGCTGCCGCCCGAGCACGCGGTGTCACTGACCCGGGCGGCCGGGCCGGACAACCTGGCGGCCATGATGCCGTTCCTGGCGATGATGGGCGAGGTCGAGCAGGAACTGCTCGGCCACTTCCGCGCCGGCGGCGGGATGCCGTACTCGGCGTACCCGCGCTTCCAGCAGCTGCAGGCCGAGGAGAGCGCCCGGGTGTACGACCTGGCGCTGGTGGACGCGATCGTGCCGCTGGTGCCCGGACTGGCCGAGCGGCTGCGGGCCGGGATCGACGTGCTGGACGTCGGTACCGGGGAGGGGCACGCCGTCACGGTGCTGGCGAAGGCCTTTCCGGCCAGCCGGGTCACCGGGATCGACATCGCCGAGAACGGCATCGCCGCCGCCCGCGCCTCGGCGGCCGAACTCGGTCTGGACAACGCCCGGTTCGAGGTGGCGGACTCGGCCGCGATCGGCGGATCGTACGACCTGGTCACGGCGTTCGACGTGATCCACGACCTCGCCCGGCCGACCCGCACGCTCGCCGCCATCGCCGGTGCGCTGCGGCCCGACGGGGTCTTCCTGATGGGCGACGTCGCCGCCAGCAGCAGGCTGGAGGAGAACGTCGAGCATCCGCTCGCCCCCGCGCTCTACACCTTCTCGACCTTCTACTGCATGACGGTCTCGCTCGGCGAGGGCGGGGAGGGGCTCGGGACGGTCTGGGGCGAGCAGACCGCCCGGCGGATGCTGACCGAGGCCGGGTTCGGACCGGTCGAGGTGGAACGGGTCGAGGGGGACATCCTGAACCTGTACTACGTGGCGCGGCCGGACGGCGCGGCGAGGGGCTGAGCGGCGGGGCGGGGTCCGCGGGACGACGGCTGAGCGGCGAGGGGCCGAGCGGCAGGGGGCGGGGTCTGCGGGGCGTCTGAGGGGCTGAGCGGCAGGGGTGGCCCGGGCCGGGCGGTCGGCGTACGTTCGAACTGTCCGGTCCGGTCGCCGGTGCCCGACGTGCACGGCCGAGCGTACGTTCGCCGAGCGCACGTTCACGGCGACGCGGCACGCCCACGGCACGCAAGGAGGGCCCGGGATGACCGGCAACGGTTACGCACACCCCGAGGCACTGGTCCGCACCGAGTGGCTGGCCCACCACCTGGACGACGGGACGATCCGGGTCGTCGAGGTGGACGAGGACACCACCGCGTACGACCGGGACCACATCCCCGGCGCGGTGGGCTGGAACTGGACCACCGACCTGCACAGCAGGGTCGGCCGCGACTACGTCGACCGCGACGGCGTCCAGCACCTGCTGCGGGCGGCCGGGGTCGAGGACGACACCACCGTGGTGCTGTACGGCGGCAACAACAACTGGTTCGCCGCGTACGCCTACTGGCTGCTGCGGCTGCGCGGCTTCGGGCCGGTGCGGCTGCTGGACGGCGGGCGCAAGAAGTGGGAGCTGGAGGGCCGCGAACTGACCCGCGAGGTGATGGACTACCAGCACACCGGCTACCGGCTGACCGGGCCCGAGCGGCCGGAGCTGCGGGCGCTGCGGGACGAGGTGCTGGCCAAGGCCGAGGTGTTCGCCAAGCCCGGGGCGGACGCCGTCCTGGTGGACGTCCGTTCGCCGGCCGAGTTCCGGGGCGAGCTGATCGCGCCGCCGCACCTGCCGCAGGAGCAGGCGCAGGTGCCCGGGCACATCCCGGGCGCGATCAACATCCCCTGGTCGCAGGCGGCCAACGACGACGGCTCGTTCCGGTCGGCGGAGGAGCTGCGGGCGCTGTACGCGGGCAAGGGCGTGGAGACGGAGCGCGAGGTGATCGCGTACTGCCGGATCGGGGAGCGGTCCGCGCACACCTGGTTCGCGCTCACCGAACTGCTCGGGTACCCGCACGTGAAGAACTACGACGGCTCGTGGACGGAGTACGGCTCGCTGGTCCGGGCGCCGGTGACGCTCGGGGCCTGAGCGGCGGGTGACACCTGCGGTCCGGGCGGGGTCGAGGGCGGGGGTTCGGTGGGGTGAGGTGACGGCGTCGCGGCGTTGCTGCGACGGCGTCATTTCGGCGCGTTTCTTTTCATGAACATCTCACAATTGGGGAGTGGAGCGGGGATCACCGGGACATGGATCGATCCGACCCATCGTTCCGGTGATCCCTGGAGGACCACGTGCGCAAGAGGCTGATCGTCTCTGCTGCCAGCGCCCTGAGCCTGTTCCTGGCCGTTCCCGCCTCGGCATCCGACTTCCAACCCGGCGCGGCCGGGGCGGGCGACTCCTACTACCCGACCTACGGCAACGGCGGATACCGCGTCTCGCACTACGACATCCGGCTGAAGTACCAGCCCGCCACCGACGAACTCGAAGGCACCACCACCATCCTGGCCACCGCCACCCAGGACCTCTCCCGGTTCAACCTCGACTTCGCGCTGAACGTCTCGGAGGTCCGGGTCAACGGGCGGCCCGCGGCCTTCACCACCAGCGGCGAGCAGGAGCTTGAGGTCACGCCCGCCCGGCCGCTCGCCAAGGGCAGCCAGGCCACCGTGGTGGTCCGCTACAAGGGCGTGCCGTCCACCGTGAAGAAGTACGGCTTCACCGCCTGGCTGCGCACACCGGACGGCGCCGTGGCGGCCGGCGAGCCGGAGTCGGCCTGGTGGTGGTTCCCGAGCAACGACCACCCGAGCGACAAGGCCACCTTCGACGTCTCGGTGCTGGTGCCCGACGGCAACCAGGTGATCAGCAACGGCACCCTGACCGGCACCTCCTCCCAGGCGGGTTGGACCCGCTACAGCTGGCGCGAGACCAAGCCCCAGGCGACGTATCTGGCCACGATCGCGGTCGGCAAGTTCGACGTCACGACGGACACCACGCCGAGCGGGCTGCCGGTCTACAACGCGTACAGCAAGGACCTCGGTGACAACGCGGACGCGGCCAGGGCGAGCGTCGAACGCACCGGCGAGCTGGTCGACTGGCTGAGCGGCTACTTCGGCGACTACCCGTTCAGCTCGGTCGGCGGCTACGTCCCCAACGTCCCGACCGGCTTCGCGCTGGAGACCCAGACCCGGGTCTTCTACAGCCCCCGGCAGTTCGCGCGCGGCGCCAACACCTCGGTGGTCGTCCACGAGCTGGCCCACCAGTGGTACGGCGACAGCGTCTCGCTCTCGCGCTGGAGCGACATCTGGCTGAACGAGGGCTTCGCCCGGTACTCGCAGTTCCTCTGGTCGGAGCACGAGAACGAGGGCACCGCGCAGGAGCTGGCCGACTACGTCTACGCCTCGCATCCGGCCGGCGACCCGTTCTGGACCGTCAAGCCGGGCGACCCGGGCCCCGACGACCAGTTCTCCGGTGCCGTGTACGACCGGGGCGCGGTGGCCGTCCAGGCGCTGCGCAACGCCGTCGGGGACGAGAAGTTCTTCCGGATCCTCAAGGGCTGGCCCACCGAGCGCCGCTACGGCAACGCCACCATCCCGGAGTTCCAGGCGTACGCGGAGAAGGTCTCCGGGACGGATCTCGGCGACCTCTTCCGGACCTGGCTGTTCACTGCCGCGAAGCCCGCGACCGGGCCCGTCCCGGCGGCGGCCGCTGCCTCCGCGGCCGCCTCGTTGGCGCCGGGCGCGGGCACGGCGGACGGGCAGCTGCCGGCGGAGCCGAAGTCCTGGAAGAAGATCCAGGAGACCAACTCCCTGCACGACGCGGGGCACTGACGCCCGGCCGTGCGATGAGGCGTGGTGTGGCCACGTGAGGTGAGGTGACGGGCGTGGCCCGGGCGGCCGTTCGCGCGAGAACGGGCGGTCGGGCCACGCCGCTCCGGAGCCGTCCGCCGCCGGCAGCTGGGTGAGGCGGCGGACGGCGAAGGGTATGAGCTCCCGGACCGTCAGTTCACGGACGGGCTGCGGCGTTCGAGCAGGTCGACGTCGCGCCGGCGGGCGTCCGGTCGTCCCGGGTGGCGTCGCCGGGGGCGGGAGTCATCGCGGGTCCGCCTTGGTGAGGGCCCGGGCCTCCTGCTCGGGGGTGAAGCCGTGGCCGAGCGGCGGTTCGCCGCGGCCGCGGTCCCAGGCGAGCACGTCGGCGACGGTGACGGCGAGCGGGGTCGCGGGCAGCCCGGCGGCGCGGGCCCGGGCCGGGTCGCGCTGCTGGCCGGGCCAGAGCGGCTCCGCCCGGACCAGCGGGAAGAACGGCCCGGGGGCCGTCTCCGGCGGCACCGGGACGATGTCCGCCTCGGTGCCCGCGACTTCGGCGCAGGTGGCGATCAGCCCGCCCAGGGTGGTCGGCTCGGCCGGGCCCACGGCGTGGAACGCCCCCGGCCGGTCGTCCCGGAGCAGCCGGAGCACCAGTCGGGCGAGGTCGCGCACGTCGACCAGCTGGACCGGCTGCTCCGGGCGGCCGGGCAGCGCGATCCGCCCGCCGCGCGCCGCCCGGCGCGCCCAGTAGGTGAGTCCGCGGTGCTCGTCGTGCGGCCCGGCCACCTTGCCGGGCCGCACGATGGTCGCCCGGCCGCCGTAGCGGGCGGTGACGCGCTCCTCGCAGGCGACCTTGAGCCGACCGTAGGTCTCCGCGGTGAGGTGCTCGGCGTCGAGCAGCGGGGCCCGGAGCGGCGCGGACTCGTCCGAGCCGGGGGCGAGGCCTGCGCGCCGGTACACCGCGTGGCTGGAGACGTAGAGGTAGCGGCCGACCCGGTCGCCGAGGGTGGCCACGGCCTGGTCGACCTGGCGCGGGCGGTAGCCGCTGACGTCCACCACGGCGTCCCACCGGCCGTCGCCCAGGGCGTCGAGGTCGCCGGTGTCGCGGTCGCCGATCAGGTGGCGGGCGGTGGGGAAGAGGCCGGGGTTGGTCCGGCCGCGGTTGAACAGGCTGACCTCGGCGCCGCTGTGCAGGGCGTCGTCGACGATCGCGCGACCGACGAAGGAGGTACCGCCGAGGACGAGGATCCGCATGGCGACAGGCTAGGGCCCGGTGTCGACCGGATCGCGCGGGTTCGGTCGGTCAGCGGGTCCGGTCGGTGGGTGCCGGGTGGTCCGCGGACCGGTCGGTGAGCCCGGGGTAGTCGGTGAGGCCGGTGGCCGTCTGGCCGTAGAGGTGGGTGTGGTCGACGGGGGTGAGCGGGGCGTGGGCGGCGAACCGTTCCGGCAGGTCGGGGTTGGCGATGAACGCGCGGCCGTAGGAGACCAGGTCGGCGAGTCCGGCGGCGAGTACCGCCTCGCCGCGTTCGCGGTCGGTGGCGGCACGGTTCTCGCCGACGTTGCCGATCAGCGGGCCGGACCAGCGGGGGCGCAGGTCGGCCAGGGCCGGGTAGTCGTCGTTGTCGGTGAGGTGGAGGTAGGCCAGGCCGAGGCCGTCGAGTTCGGCGAGCAGCGCCCGGTAGACCGGTGCCGGGTCGGTCTCGACCATGCCGAACTGCGGGTTGCCGGGCGACAGCCGCAGGCCGAGGCGGTGGGGGCCGATGGCGTCGGCGACGGCGGTGACCAGTTCGATCGGGAAGCGCAGGCGGTCGGTGAGCGTGCGGGGTCCGTACTCGTCGGTGCGCAGGTTGGTGTTGTCGGCCAGGAACTGGTGGATCAGGTAGGAGTTGGCGCCGTGCAGTTCGACGGCGTCGAAGCCGGCGGCGAGCGCGTTGCGGGCGGCGTCGACGTGGTCGGTGATCGCCTGACGGATCTCCTCGCGGGTCAACTCGCGCGGGGTGACGGCCTCGGCCTTGCCGCCGTCCCTGACGTGCACCGGGCCCGGCGCCATGACGGCGGACGGGCCGGCCGGCAGGTCGCCCAGCAGCCGGTTGAGCGGGTGGCCCTGGCGGCCGCCGTGCATCAGCTGGGCGACGATCCGCCCGCCGGCCGCGTGCACGGCCTCGGTGACCGCGCGCCAGCCGGCCACGTGCGCGGGCGTCTCCAGGCCCGGCAGGTGCCAGCCGGACTGGCCGCGGCTGCTGGGCCAGATGCCCTCCGTGACGATCAGGCCGGCGCTCGCGCGCTGGGCGTAGTACTCGGCGACGACGGGCAGCGGCGTACCGTCCTCGGCTGCCCGGTACCGCGTCATCGGGGCCATGACGAGGCGGTTGGGGAGGTCGAGCGAGCCGAGGCGGTACGGGCTGAGCAGGGATTCCGTGGTGGTGGTCATGCCGGAACGGTAGAACCTGACACCGGTGTCAGGTTCAAGCGTCGGCGGCCTCCCCGGCGGTGGCCGCGGCCGGGGTCGGGGCGGGGGCCGCGTTCGCGGCCGGGTTCGGGGTGGGCCGTGCGGTCGTGGTGCCGCCCGATCCGGTGGCGCTCGCTTCGGTGAGGATCAACTCCTCCATGCCGTGGAGGAATTGTTCCATCGCGGGGCGCGGGAGCACGGAGGGGTTCGCCGTCATCGCGAGGCTCAGCGCATCGGCGGACTGGAGGGCGTCCAGGGCGTAGGTCAGGCCGGGACGCGGCTCGAACTCCACCGGCCAGGTGAGGGTGGTCCGGTCGGGGTCGGGGTCGGGGTCGGAGGTGGCGGGGAGCAGTTCGCGGGTGTCGTTGAAGACGCAGGAGCGGTCGCCGAGTTCGACGCCGTCGGCGGTCAACCGCCCGATCTCGCCGGCCAGGGCGAGCTTGTCGTAGTAGGCGTGCCGGTAGGTGCCGATCGCGGCGGCGTGGGTGCGGCGCACGAGCTCGCCGAACTCGCCGGTGGCGTCCGGGAGATGGAACAGGCCGTCACCCGCGACCACGCTCACCGCGTTGGTCAGCTCGGGCAGGAAGCGGTTGTTGACGACCACGTTCAGTACGGCCTCGGTCCGCCCGGCGAGCTCGGCGGTCATTGCGGCGGCCGCGGCGAGCAGGACGGAGGAGGTGCTGACCCGGTGGGCCGCCGCCACCTGTTCGACCGCCCGGGGCAGGGCGGGTGAGCGGAGCACCGCGTTCGGGAACGGGGCCGGGCCTTCGGTGGCGGGGGCTTCCGGGGTCGGTGGGAACAGCCGGGGCGGGCCCAGCCGCAGCTTGCGGACGAACTGCTTGCGGGCGGCGGTGTCGCGCCGGATGCCCCGCTCCGAACGCTGGAACTCGGCTTCCTCCAGCGGCTGTCGGGCGGGCTCGCGCAGCTCTGCCAGCCGCTCGGGCGAGTGGCCGAGGCTGAGTGCGGTGAGGTCGGCGACCAGTCGGCTCATCCCGGAGCCGTCGACCGCCGTGTGGGAGAGCACCAGGCTGAGGTACCGGGCCGGCCCGTCCGCCGTCACCACGCCGACCCGGATCGGCCACTGCGCGGCGGTGTCGAAGGGGCGCGCCGCAAGCTCCTCGTGCAGTCGGGCGCCGAGCTGTGCCGGGTCCTCGCCCTCGGCGGCGGACTGCACCTCGACGCCCAACGTGCCTGTTGGGTCGACGACTTGGCGCAGGGTGCCGTCCTCGCCGGGGAGCAGTCGGGTGTGCAGCGAGTCGTGCAGGCGCAGCAGCTGCTCCAGTGCGCCGAGGACGACGGGCAGCGGCAGCCCCGGGTCCAGCGGCGCGGCGGTGGTGATGTTGTAGCGCGGCGCGTCGGCGGGGGTCAGGCGGCGTACGGCGTCCCAGATGGCCTGTTGGCCCCAGGTGGCCGGGCCGGATCCGGACCGGCCGGACGAGAGGACGATCTCCAGCAGTTGACGAGTACTCACCGTGAGGCTCTCCGTTGGGCGGTGGTCGTGACGTCGGTGCCGGTGCGTTGGGAGCGCGGGTGCTGCTGGGGAGAGTGTGGCGCACCGCCCGCCGTGCGTCGAGGGTCCGGTCGGTCGGGGAGGGGGGTTCCATGGTTGTCTTGATGTGAAGTATCTTGATGTCGAGATTGATGTCGATCACGCAACGGGGGCCTGCCATGCGGGGGAACGGACTGATGGCGCAGCTGCGGAAGCCTCCGGGCGGCCGGGACGCGCGCATCATGCTGCTGGCGCAGTGCGTCGACCGGACCGGGACCGGGGTGTGGGCAGCGGCCTCGGTGCTCTACTTCACCTACGTTTGCGGGATGGACGCCCGGCAGCTCGGCCTGCTGCTGGGGGTGGGCGCGGTGGCGGGGATCGCCGGATCGCCGCTGGCCGGGCGGGCCGCCGAGCGGGTGCCGGTGCGGTGGCTGCTGATCGGGTGCCACCTGCTGCGGCTGGGGACGATGGGCCTGCTGCTGGTGGTCGACGACTTCGGCGCGCTGCTCCCCGTGGTCGCCCTGACCTGCCTGGCCGAGCGGGCCGCCAAGACCCTGGAGATGCTGTTCGCCACCCGGGTCGCGGGCGAGCGGCGCGCCACGTACCAGGCGCTGTTCCGCAGCGTGGCCAACGCCGGGTACGCGCTCGGCGCGGGCGTCGCGGCGATCGGCCTCGCGGTGGGCACCACGGCTGCCTACCGCGCGCTGATCCTGGCCAACGGGCTCTCCTTCGTCCTGGCCGCCGTCCTGGTCTGGCGCACCCGGGAGCCGGCCGGGCGCGGCCTGGTCGCGGCGGACTCCGGGGCGGAGCCGGCCGCGGTCCCGTCCGTCGCGCCGAGCCCCTGGCGCGACCGCGGCTACCTGCTGTTCGTCCTGCTGGACATGCCGCTGAACCTGGACGACTCGATCCTCAACGTCGGCCTGCCGCTCTGGCTCGTCCACCACACCGGTGCGCTGCACGCCGTCGTCCCGGTCTTCCTGGTCCTCAACACGGTGCTCGTGGTGCTGCTGCAACTGCGCGTCTCGGCGCTGGCGGAAGGCCCGCGCGGGGCGGCCGCGGCGGTGGGCTGGTACGGGGCGACGCTGTTCGGCAGCTGCCTGCTGATCGTGCTCGCCACCGGCGGCGGGCCCTGGACCGCCTCGATCGCGTTGCTGGCCGCGGCGATGCTGGTCACCCTGGCGGAGCTGATGCGGTCGGTGAGCTCCTGGGAGCTGGCGGTCGTGCTGGCGCCGCCGGGGGCCCAGGCCTCCTATCTCGGGGTGGCCGGGATGTCCCAGTCGGTGCAGAAGTCGGTGGGCCCGCTGCTGCTGACCGGCGTGGTGATGGCGGCCGGCCCGGTCGGCTGGCTGGGCCTCGGCGCCGCGACCGTCGGCCTCGGCGCGCTCCAGCGCCGGGCCAGCCTGCGCCGGCTGGCGGCGCCGGCCGGACCGGCGGCGTCCCGCGGGGCTTCTGCGGCCGCTGCCCCTGCGGGCGAGCCGTCGAAGCGGGCCGGGGCCGGGGTCGGCTGAGCTGGCGGGCGCCGCGCGGCGGTCAGCGGGCGGCGGCGGTGACCGGGCGGGTGCGGAGGGTCCAGGCTGCGGCGGGGGCGGTGCAGAGCGCTGCGAGGAGGAGGGCGCCGGCGGTCACGACTCCGACCGGGCGCCAGGGCAGCGGCCAGCCGGCGGGGACGCCGAGCACCGTCAACGCGGCGTGCATGGTGGCGAGTTGGGTGGCGGCCACGGCGCAGCCGAGTGCCGCGCCGACCGCCACGACCAGCACCGATTCGGTGGTCACCAGGCGCACCACCTGGGCCCGGGTGGCGCCCGCCAGCCGGAGCAGGGCGAGTTCGCGGCGGCGGTCCGCCGTCGTGGTGAGGAGCGTGTTGGCGAGCGCGATCCCGGTGTAGACGAGCGCCAGGCCGAGGACCAGGACGGTCCGCAGCCGGACGATCCGGCCGGTCGGGGGTGCGGTGACGGCGAGCCAGTCGGCCCGGGCGAGCACCGTCGCTCCGTACGGCCGGGCGGCGGCGCGGGCGTCGGCGAGGGCGGCCGTGCGGTCGGTGCCGGGGGCCAGCCGGAGCTCGATCCGGTCCACGCGGGCGCCGGGGGCGTTGGCGGCGGTGACGTACAGGCCGTTGTCGCCGAGGCCGTCGCGCAGCACCGCGGCGACCCGCAGGGACGTCCGGCTGCCGTCGGCCCGGACCACCGGCACCTGCTCGCCGACCGTACGGCCCCACTCGGCGGGCAGCACCAGGGAGTCGTCGGCGAGGGCAGCGGGGGTGCCGGCGAGCAGGGGGAGCCGGGCGAGTGCCGTCAGGCCGGCCGGGTCGGCGGCGCGGGCCTCGGTGCGGACCGTGACGCCGTCCGGCTCGACGAGGGCCAGCGGAGTGGGCGCCGTCGCGGAGGCGGCCGCCACGCCCGGGACGGCGCGCAGGGCCGTCACCAGGCCCGTCGCCGGGCGGGCGGGGACGGCGGCCAGGGTGGGGACGGCGACCAGATCGGCGGCGGTGCGGGCGTCGGCCTCGGCGGCGCGGGCGGCGCCGACGGTGTCCAGCGCACCCGCCAGCGAGCCGGTCAGCGCCACCGCCACCAGCACCGGCGCCGCCACGGCACCCGTCCGGCGCAACGCGGAGCCGGCGTTGGCGCGCACCAGCCGGCCCGCGTACCCGGTGATCCGGGCGGGCAGCAGCCGGCCGAGCACCCGGATCAGCGGCGGCGCGAGCAGCGGCGACAGCAGGCCGCACGCGCAGATCAGCCACATCGGCTGGGTGGTGTAGGTCTTGCGGTGCAGCAGGTCGGCCGGGTCGGTGGCGAGGGCGGTGCCGGCCAGCGCCGCCGCGGTGAGCAACAGGCCGATGCCGAGCACCAGGCGGCCGGGGGTCAGCACTCCGGCGTCGAGGTCGGCGGCGCTCAGCGCGTCCAGCGGGCCGACCCGGCCCGCCCGCCGGGCGGCCACCGCGACCCCGCCGAGGGCGACCAGCAGGCCGGTCCAGAACGCGGCGTGCAGCGGCCAGGCGGACCCGCTCGGGGCGAAGCCCGGCGGGGCCATGCCGACCTCGGCCAGCCACCGCAGCAGCGCCGGCGCGCCCAGTCGGCCGAGCCCGCAGCCGGCGGCGGACGCGGCGGCGCCGAGCAGCAGTGCCTCGGCGAGCACCGTCCGGCGGACCTGCGCGCGGGTGGCGCCGGCCACCCGGAGCAGACCGAGCTCACGGCGGCGCCGGACCACGGCGTAGGAGTAGGTGGAGGCGACCACGAACGCCGAGACGAAGGCGCTCACCCCGCCGGCGGTGCCCAGCACGGCGACCAGCGAGACCAACTCCCCGCCGCCGGAGGGTGCGTCGACCGCGGCGGCGAGGCCGAGCAGCATCACGGCGGTCATCGCGACGCCGAGTGCGAGGGCGAGGAAGGCGCCGAGCAGGGAGGGCCAGCGCGTGGTCAGTGAGGTCAGCGCGATCCGCAGCATTCTCATGGCGTCCAGCGAACCGGTCGGGGCGCACGCGGTCAGCGGGCCAGGACCTACTCCGGACGGTAGGGGAGGCCCTACCCGTACGGCACGGCCCTGGGACGGCCCCGGGGGCGTCCTGGGGCGTCCCGGGGTGGAAGGTAGGCCAGGCCCTACCGACGGGGCGCCGGCGCACTGCCTAGGGTGGGCGGCGGGCACGCGGCAGGTGCGCGGCAGGTGCGGGTGGGTCGCCCGGGACTGGAGGGGCACGGTGGGCGGGGGCACGGCGGTCGGGACGGTCGCGGGGCGCGGGCGGGGCGTGGGAGACGGGCAGGGCGCGGGGAGCGTCTGGGGGCCGGTGGCCCGCGCGGGCTTCGTGCGCTCCGCCGCCCCCTGGCGGGCAGCCGGGTACCTGCTGGCCACCGGGGTGAGCGGGCTGCTGCTCTGCGTCGGGCTGCTGCTGTCGGGGCTGGTCGCCGGAGTCCTGGCAGTGCTGCTGGTCGGACTGCCCCTGGCGGCGGCGCTGGCCCTGGCCGGGTTGCCGGTCGCGGCCTGGGAGCGCCGGCTGGTCCGCTTCCTGGACGGCGGGCGCGTCCCGGATCCGCACCTCGTCCCCGAACGCCCCGGCCTGGCGGCGTGGTTGCGGCTGCGCTACCGCGAGCAGGCGACCTGGCGGGATCTGGGCTTCACCCTGCTCGCCGCGTTCGTCCTGTGGCCGGTCGACCTGGCGGTGGTCGGCTGCGTGCTCGCCGTGCCCGGCTACCTGATCGCCGCGCTGCCGCTGCTCCTGCTGGACGGTGAGCAGGTGAACGTGCTCAAGGTGGCCGAGGTGCACTCGCCACCGCTGGCCGCCCTGCTCGGGCTGGCCGGACTGCTGCTGCTCCCGTTGGTCGCCTACCCGCTGGCGGTGGTGGCCGCAGCCCGGGCGGCGCTGGTCCGGCTGGTGCTGGCACCGGGTGCGCAGGAGCAGCGGATCGGCGAACTGGTGCGTTCCCGGGCCCGGTTGGTGGACGCCTTCGAGGCGGAGCGGCGCCGGATCGAGCGCGACCTGCACGACGGCGCCCAACAGCGGCTGGTGGCCCTGACGATGGTGCTCGGGCTGGCCCGGCTGGACGCGCCGGCGGACGGCCCGCTGGCCGGGCGGCTGGCCGAGGCCCAGCGGGAGGCGGGCGAAGTACTCGCCGAACTACGGGAGTTGATCAACGGCATCCATCCGCAGGTGCTCGCCGACCACGGCCTCCCGGAGGCCTGCGCGGACGCCGCGGACCGCTCGCCGATCCCCGTCACCACCCGCTTCGACCTGCCCGGACGGCTCCCGGCACCGGTCGAGTCGGCCGGCTACTTCGCCGTCACCGAGGCGCTCGCCAACCTCGCCAAGCACAGCGGCGCGAGCACCGCGACGGTCGAGGGGCGGTACGTCGGCGGGCGGCTGACGGTCGAGGTCCGGGACGACGGCTGCGGCGGCGCCGACCCGGAGCGCGGAACCGGACTGACCGGGCTGGCCGACCGCATCGCCGTCGTGGACGGCACACTGACGGTCAGTAGTCCGCCCGGCGGACCGACCCTGGTGCGGGTGGAGATCCCCTGCGCCCCGACCGACCGAGGAGCGGCGCGAGGATGAGCGGATCGACGGCGGTGGGCCCGGAGGGCACGGTTGAGGGCCTGCGGGTGGTGGTCGCCGAGGACGGCGTGCTGCTGCGCGAGGGGCTGGTCGGTCTGCTGGCGCGGTTCGGGCACCGGGTGGTCGCGGCCGTCGGCGACGCCGGGGCGCTGGTCGCGGCCGTCGGGGAGCACCGGCCGGACCTCGTCGTCACGGACGTCCGGATGCCGCCCGGCCAGACCGACGAGGGCCTGCGGGCGGCCCTGGAGCTGCGCGAGCGGATCCCGGGGCTGCCGGTCCTGGTGCTCAGTCAGTACGTCCAGCGCGCTTACGCGGCACGGCTGTTGGACGCCGGGGACGGCCGCGGCGTCGGCTACCTGCTGAAGGACCGGATCGGGCAGATCGAGGAGTTCGTGGCGGCGGTCGCCGCGGTGGCCGGCGGCGGCACGGTGGTGGACCCGGAGGTGGTGCGGCAACTGCTGCGCCGCCGCCGGGACCCGCTGGAACGGCTCACCCCGCGCGAGCGCGAGGTGCTGGCGCTGATGGCGGAGGGCCGGTCGAACGCGGCGATCTGCCGGGAGCTGGTGGTGTCGGAGGCGGCGGTGAGCAAGCACATCGGCAACATCCTGCTGAAGCTGGACCTGCCGCCGGCCGAGGAGACGCACCGCCGGGTGCTGGCCGTGCTGGAGTTCCTCCGGGCGTGACGCCTGCGGGACCCCGGCGGGACCCCGGCGGGACCTCGGCGGGACCTCGACGCGTTCCCGGCGGCGCCGGGGGCCGCACGCAGCTGCGAGGGTGTCCGGCGAATTGTCCTGGCAGCTGCCCGGCGCCACGCCGAAGGCTGTGACCTGCGGTTTTCCCCGACTACGGTGGAGGTGCGCGACCGGAGCCCGTGAACAGCACGACGACCCGAGATCGAGGTACCCGTCATGAGTCTGAGCATCCGCAACCAGCTGTCCGGCACGGTCACGTCCGTGGCCGAGGGCGAGGTCATGGCCACCGTCAAGCTCCGGCTGGACGGCGGCCGCGACCTCACCGCGGCGGTCACCCGGGACGCGGTCAAGGACCTCGGCCTGCACGAGGGCAGCCGGGTGCGGGCCCTGGTGAAGTCCACCGAGGTCGCCCTGGCCACCGGCCCCGTCGAGGGCCTGAGCATCCGTAACCAGCTCCCCGGCACCGTCTCCGCCGTCACGAGCGGAGCCGCGATGGCCGGCGTGAAGGTCGCCGTGGACGGCGGCGAGCTGACCGCGGCCATCACCGCCGACGCCTGCGCCGATCTCGCCCTGGCGCAGGGCAGCGCCGTCGTGGCCCTGATCAAGTCGACCGAGGTCTCGCTCGCCACCGTCTGAGCCCGGGCACGCCGCGGCCCGTGCGGGGGTGACACTGCCGGACTGCCCGCCGGGGTGGACGCCCCGGCGGGTTACCGCTGCGATGAAGGCGGCGCGGCGCGGTGCCGTCGCTGCTGTGGCCGACGGCGCCGTGGCCGGCGGCGCTCAGACAAGGGCAGCGAGCGATTCCAGCCCCTTGAGGCTGTCGGTCGTCACACGGGTGATGCCGGCCTGTCGGGCGAGTGAGAGGGCACGGGTCCAGCTGTCCCGGGCCGCCACCGGATTCCCGAAGTGAGCGTGGACCCTGGCAGTCTGCTCAAGGGCATCGGCCATGCCGGCGTGGGCCTCGATGCTCTCGGCGATGGCGAGCGCCTCCTCCAGAGCCACCAGGGCTTCCCGTTGCTGCCCGAGGGCTCGCAGCGTGTCGCCCAGTCTGAGGAGGGCGGCGGCGATCGGCCCGGGCAGATTGTCCCGGCGGAACTCCTGGAGCACCCGGCGGTAGATCGGCTCCGCCTCCTCGTGGGCCCCGCTCTTCACGTACAGGCCTGCCAGGTTGTAGAGCGCGAGCATGCTGTCCCGGCCCTCGGCCTGCCGGTGCAGCTCGTTGGCCCGGTGTGCGGCCTCGAAGGCTTCTTCGAGGCGCCCGAGTTCGTTGAGGAGCAGCGACTTGTTGCTCAGGACGGCGGCGAGTCCGCGCTTGTCGCCGTCGGCGGTGTAGAGGTCTTGAGCGGCGTTCAGGTGCCTGAGGCACTGGTCGTGCCGTCCGGCCTGGCGGTGGGTGACCGCCAGCGTGCCGTGGAGGTCGGCCACGGTCTTCCGGTCCGTGCAGGAGGGTGCGACGGAGAGGGCGTCGTCGACGATGGCGTGCCAGTGGCCGTCCCACCAGTAGCTGTTCCCGTAGCCGTGGAGTCTGATCGCGATGCCGACGGCACGGTGTGGATTGCCGGTGGCGATGGAACGCCGGACGACCTCGCGGATGGCGGGCATCTCGCGGCGCAGCCATTCCAGTGCGTGCTCGGCGGACCGGATGTCGGGCAGCGGCGCGGAAGCGGCCGGTGCTTCGTCCTCGTCGCAGTAGGGCCAGCAGAGTGCGCCGATCCGGTGGACGGCGGCGGCGTACCACGTGAGGAGACGGTCGGTCGCAGCGGTACGGGTGTGCTCGGTCTCGTGGGTGTGCGCGAGTTCTGCGGCGTAGGTGGCGACGAGGTCGTGGAAGCCGAAGGCCTGTTCGGACGGGGACTGGAGGATCTGCGCGTCCACGAGGACGTCGAGCAGCTCGAAGGCGACATCGAGGGGCTCGCCGAGGAGGGCCGCGGCGGCTTCGAGGGACAGGGGGTGGCCGGGCCACGTTCCCAGAAGGCGGAAGGCGCCCGCTGCGCCGGCCTCGCCGGCCCTGTTGCTGTCCAGGAGCGCCTGGTAGCTCGTCGAGAAGACGGTGCGCACCGTGGTGTCGTGTACGGCCAGTACGTCGAGTCGGCGGGAGGATTCGGCCAGCCGGTCCGCGAGGGCGCTGAGCGGCCAGTTGGGCCGGTTGGCGATCCGGGCGGCAGCCAGGTGCAGCGCCAGCGGAAGGCCTCCGCAGGCAGCGATGATGCGTCCGGCCGCGTCGGGCTCGGCGGCCATGCGGTCCTGGCTGCAGACGGCCGTCAGTAGATCCCGGCTCTCGGGGCCGAGCGGCTCCAGGGGGATGTGAACGCCGTCGATGCGGCCGGCCAGAGCCCGACGGCTGGTGATGATCACACCGGACTGTCCGGAACCGGGGAGGAGCGGGGCGATCTGGGCGCCGTCGCGGGCGTTGTCGAGCACCAGGAGCATACGGCGCTCGGCGAGGGTGGCACGGAACAGGGCGGCCCGGTCGTCGGGGCATTCGGGCAGGTCCCGGTTGTCGATGCCGAGGTCGGTCAGGAACCGGGCGAGCAGTTCGTGGGGCTCACGCGCGGGAACGGCGGAGAAGCCGTTGAGGTCGGCGTAGAGGCCGCCGTCGGAGTAGTGGCAGCGCAGGGCGTGGGCTGCGTGCAGGGCGAGGGCGGTCTTCCCGACGCCCCCCATGCCCGAGATGAGCACGGCTGGAACGAGCCCGTCGGCGTCGGCTGAGCCTGCTCCGTGTGGCCTGGCCAGGGTGGAGGTGAGCAGTCCGAGCTCGTGTCGGCGGCCGACGAAGGTGGCGACGGGGCGGGGGAGCTGGGACAGCGCTCGGGCGGGCGTGTTCCCGGCAGCGGGCCGATGGGTGGCGTGGTCGGCAGCCAGGATGACTTGGTGGGCCTCCTGTACGGACCGCCCCGGATCGAGGCCGAGCTCCTCGGCGAGGGCAGCGCGCAGCCTCCGGTGGACCTCCACGGCCGCGGCGGTGCGGCCGCTGCCGTGCAGGGCCAGCATGAGTTGGGCGTGGAAGGCCTCGCGCAGCGGGTGTTCGGCGGCCAGGGCGGTCAGGTCGGCCACCAGGTCGCGGTGGCGGCCGGTGGCCAGCCCGGCGGCGAACAGCCCTTCCAGCAGGTTCAGGCGCGTCTCGCGGAGCCGGGCCGCCTCGGGCGACTCGGCGAGTGCGGGGAACTCGGCGAACGGCTCGCCGCCCCAGGCCGCGAGGGCCGCTTCGGCTTCCGTGGTGACGGACGGCCAGTCCTGGCGGGCGTGGTGCGCGCGGACCCGTTTCGCCGCCGCGGTCAGCGCCACGGTGTCGAGCTCTCCGTCTTCGAGCACCAGCCGGTAGCCGGCACTCGTCGAGACCAGCCGGGCACCGTAGGGGCCGAGCCCCTTCCTGAGATTGTTCACGTGATTGTGGAGCGAGGACACCGCGGTGCGGGGAGGGTGTCCCTCCCACAGCAGCTCCACGAGACGGTCGGTCCGTACGGTCTCGCCCCCGGCGGCGAGGAGAAGGGCCAGCAGGTGGCGCACCTTCGGGCCTCTCACGCTCCGCGGGGTGCCGTCCACTTCGATGCTCAAGAGGCCTAGCAGCCCGAAGCGAATCCCCACGTCAGCCCCCCGGGCAGGTCTTTCCTCAGTTTCTGTGATCAGAACATTAGTCAACTATGACGCCCCGGCGAAACGATCACAGGGTGGCGATCAGCGGTCCGGAGGACGGCCGCTGACAACGCGGGTCCCGTCCGGGAAGCGAGGCCGGCCGAGCGCCGCCGAGCGCCGCCGAGCGCGAGCAGGGCAGCGAGCCGCCCGCCCGGATCCGTCTCCGTACCATCACTCATCAAGGAGTTCGATGCCCAAGCACAAGTCCGCCCGCATGCTGTCCCGTTCGGCTGTCGCAGGGATCGTTCCGATGGCGATCGGTGTAGCCCTCCTGGCCACGACCCCCGCTGCGGCTGACACGGTCGTGTCGCCCGGCGAACCGGTCACGTCCACCGGGTCCCTCGGCAACTGGGCGGCGCCCGGTGGCACCGTGACACGACAGCAGGTGATCAACCGTGCTCAGGACTGGGTCGACCAGAAGGTGCCGTACAGCGCCAACGGGCTCAGCTCCCCCTACGGCTGGTGGGCCGACGACGCGACGGGCGGTCGGTACCGCGAGGACTGCTCGGGGTTCATCTCCATGGCCTGGCAGCTCACCAGCAGCCTGACGACGGACAGCCTGCCGGGCGTGTCCGCCGGGATCACCAAGTCCGAACTCCAGCCCGGTGACGCCCTGAATGACATATCCGACGGACACGTGGTGCTGTTCGCCGGATGGACGGACCAGTCCGCGGGGACGTTCAAGTACTACGCCGAGCACCGTCGGGGCGTGCCGACCTCGTTGGAACAGGCCAATGTCTACAGCGGCTCGATCGACGGCCACCCTGCCGCCAACTATCAGTCGCTCAGGTACAAGAAGATCAGCGGTTCCGCCACCAGCGTGATGCGGGTGGACACGGTGTCCGGGGGGAACGTCTTCGACAATCAGCGCAATCCTGACGGTTCGTGGGACGGTGCCGCACTGTTGGACGGCAGTGGTGCTGTGACCCAGGTGGCCACGGCGGCGCTCGCTGACGGCACGTTCCATGTGCAGACGCTGGCGGGCGGGAAGGTGTTCGACAACCAGCGGAACCGGGACGGTTCCTGGACGGGTGCGGCGCTGTTGGACGGTAGTGGCAGTGTGACGGCGATCGCGTCCACGGCTCTGCCGGACGGGACCATGCACGTGCAGACCGTGGCTGACGGGAAGGTGTTCGACAACCAGCGCAACACCAACGGTTCCTGGACGGGCGCCGCGCTGCTGGACGGCAACGGGAGCATCACCGCCGTGTCGGCTGCCGGGCTGGCGGACGGGACCATGCACGTGCAGACGCTGGCGTCCGGGAAGGTGTTCGACAACCAGCGCAACCCGGACGGCTCCTGGAACGGCGCTGCGCTGCTGGACGGGAACGGCAACATCACCGCCGTGTCGGCTGCCGGTCTCGCGGACGGGACCATGCACGTCCAGACGCTGGCGTCCGGGAAGGTGTTCGACAACCAGCGCAATCGGGACGGCTCCTGGAACGGCGCTGCGCTGCTGGACGGCAACGGGAGCATCACCGCCGTGTCGGCTGCCGGGCTGGCGGACGGGACCATGCACGTCCAGACGCTGGCGTCCGGGAAGGTGTTCGACAACCAGCGCAATCGGGACGGCTCCTGGAACGGCGCCGCGCTGCTGGACGGCAACGGCAACATCACCGCCGTCTCCGCCGCCGGATCCGTCGCATGAACGACGGTGGCAGGTGGCGGGTGACCGGAACGCCGCCACAGAGCGGCTCCCGGCCGGAAACGTCCACCCGCCACCGGTACTGAGCTCTTCCACTCCTTGACGATCGGCCGGCCGGCCACGGGGCGACCGGCCGATCGTCGCCATGCCCAGAAAGCGAAATCGACTGTGCTGAACCGTTCGCACTCTCTGCGCGCGAAGGCGCTGCTGACCTTCGGCATCGCCGCGGTGATGACCACCACGGCAGTCGGGGCGGCCGCTGCCGCATCCGGCGACGGGCCCACGAAGTCGGTGTCCTACCAGGGACATCGGTTCCAGGTGCCCCGCGACTGGCCCGTCGTCAACCTCGACGAGAACCCCTCCGATTGTGTGCGGTTCGACCGTCACGCGGTCTACCTGGGCGTCCCCGGGACGGCCCAGAACTGCCCGAGTCACCTCACCGGTCGGACCGAGGCTCTGCTGATCGAACCGCAGGCCGCGGCCGACACCGCCGCAGCCGCCACGGACAACCCTTCGGCTGGTGAACTCGACGCGACCGCACCGGGTATCAAGGTCACCGCCACCTATGCCACCGACCGCGCCCTGGTGCAGGACATCCTGCAGCGGGCGGGGCTGCTCTCGGCCGGAACGGGCAAGGCCCGGAGCCTCGCCGCCGCGCCGGCGGCCGCCCCCCACCTCGCTGCGGCAGCTCTCCCGAGCACGACCACCGACTACACCGGCTACGGGTTCGAAGCGTGTTCCGCACCGAGTTCGAGCGCGATGAACGCCTGGGTCAACGCCTCTCCCTATCGGGCGGTGGGCATCTACATCGGGGGCGGCCGGTCCTGTGCCCAGCCGAACCTGACGGCCGGCTGGGTCCAGCAACAGGCCTCCGCAGGCTGGCACTTCATGCCGATCTATGCGGGCGCCCAGGCCGGAAGCATCAGCAACCCGAGCAGCCAGGGAACGGCGGCGGCGGATGACGCCATCAGCCAGGCCGCCGCACTCGGGTTCGGCCCCGGCTCGACGCTCTACGACGACATGGAGAACTACGACTCCTCCCGTTACAGCGCTACCGTCCTGAGCTACCTCTCGGCCTGGACCAAGGAACTCCACGCGCGCGGCTATCTCTCCGGCGTGTACTCCAGCGCCTCCTCCGGCATCGCCGACCTCGCGAAGCACGCCACCGAATACACCATGCCGGACGTGATCTGGACCGCCAGGTGGAACGGGAACCCCACCACCGACGAGCCGGCGGTCCCCTCATCGCTCTGGGCCGGCCACCAGCGGATCCACCAGTTCAGGGGCGACGTCACGGAGACCTACGGCGGCGTGTCGATAAGCATCGACTCCGACTTCCTCGATGTCGCGGTCTCACCCGGCCTGAAGCCCACCAGCGTGATGCGGGTGGACACGGTGTCCGGGGGGAACGTCTTCGACAATCAGCGCAATCCTGACGGTTCGTGGGACGGTGCCGCGCTGTTGGACGGCAATGGTGCTGTGACCCAGGTGGCCACGGCGGCGCTCGCTGACGGCACGTTCCATGTGCAGACGCTGGCGGGCGGGAAGGTGTTCGACAACCAGCGGAACCGGGACGGTTCCTGGACGGGTGCGGCGCTGTTGGACGGCAGTGGCAGTGTGACGGCGATCGCGTCCACGGCTCTGGCGGACGGGACCATGCACGTGCAGACCGTGGCTGACGGCAAGGTGTTCGACAACCAGCGCAACACCAACGGTTCCTGGACGGGCGCCGCGCTGCTGGACGGCAACGGGAGCATCACCGCCGTGTCAGCTGCCGGGCTGGCGGACGGGACCATGCACGTCCAGACCGTGGCTGACGGCAAGGTGTTCGACAACCAGCGCAACACCAACGGTTCCTGGACGGGCGCCGCGCTGCTGGACGGCAACGGCAACATCACCGCCGTGTCGGCTGCCGGGCTGGCGGACGGGACCATGCACGTCCAGACGCTGGCGTCCGGGAAGGTGTTCGACAACCAGCGCAACCGGGACGGCTCCTGGAACGGCGCCGCGCTGCTGGACGGCAACGGCAACATCACCGCCGTGTCGGCTGCCGGGCTGGCGGACGGGACCATGCACGTGCAGACCCTGGCGTCCGGGAAGGTGTTCGACAACCAGCGCAACCGGGACGGCTCCTGGAACGGCGCCGCGCTGCTGGACGGCAACGGCAACATCACCGCCGTCTCCGCCGCCGGATCCGTCGCATGAACCGAGTGACCCCATATCGGAACCGGGCCGTGCGGCTTTCACGTGGGATCCGCATCATCCTCATCGGCCTCACCGCGACATCCGTCCCCTTCTTCCAGACCGTGGCAGCGGACACGGCGTGGGCAGCGTCGGCCAGTACCTGGGCGAAGGTCGCGGCCTGCGAGAGCGGAAACAACTGGAGCATCGTCCACTCGGCCGGAGGTGACACCTTCTACGGCGGCCTCCAGTTCACGGCAAGCACGTGGAACGCCTATGGCGGACAGCAGTACGCGACCTTCGCCAACCAGGCCACCATGCAACAACAGATCGTCATCGGGGAAAAGGTGCTGGCAGGTCAGGGCCCGGGAGCCTGGCCCAGCTGCGGGCGCTCGAACGGCCTCGGCAGCGACAAGGCCGATCCCTACCCGGTGCGGGTGGACACGGTGTCCGCGGGGAACGTCTACGACAACCAGCGCCGGACGACCGGTACATGGGACGGTGCCGGCCTGCTGGACGGCAACGGCTCCGTGACCCAGGTCGCCACGGCGGCGCTCACCGACGGCACGTTCCACGTGCAGACGCTGGCCGGCGGGAAGGTGTTCGACAACCAGCGCAACACCAACGGTTCCTGGACGGGTGCCGCGCTGTTGGACGGCGGTGGCAGCGTGACCGCCGTCTCGGTCGCCGGGCTGGCGGACGGGACCATGCACGTGCAGACGCTGGCGGGTGGGATGGTGTTCGACAACCAGCGCAACCGGGACGGTTCCTGGACGGGTGCGGCGCTCTTGGACGGTAGTGGCGGTGTGACGGCGATCGCGTCCACGGCTCTGCCGGACGGGACCATGCACGTGCAGACTCTGGTGGACGGGAAGGTGTTCGACAACCAGCGCAACCGGGACGGCTCCTGGAACGGCACCGCCCTGCTGGACGGGAACGGCAACATCACCGCCGTCTCGGCTGCCGGGCTCGCGGACGGGACCATGCACGTGCAGACCGTGGCCGGCGGGAAGGTGTTCGACAACCAGCGCAACCGGGACGGTTCCTGGACGGGTGCCGCGCTGCTGGACGGCAACGGGAGCATCACCGGTGTCTCGTCCGCCGGACTTGCCGACGGGACCATGCACGTGCAGACCCTGACGTCCGGGAAGGTGTTCGACAACCAGCGCAACACCAACGGCTCCTGGACGGGTGCGGCGCTGTTGGACGGTAACGGCAACATCACCGCCGTCTCCGCCGCTGCCGTGCAACGCTGATCACTGCCGTTGCCGGGCCTCCCGCACAGTCGGAGGCCCGGCAGCGGCGTCGTTCAAGGGTGCGGTTCAGGAGCGGACGGCGGTGACGACGTGGTAGTCGAGGAGGCCGTTGCGCCAGGCGGGGAGGAAGTTGCGGGTCCAGTGGCCGGACGGGACGGTGTCGGTGAGGTAGCGGTCGAGGCCGGGCCAGACGTCCGGGCCGATGGACTCGGTGCGGACGGTGGTGAAGCCGGCCTTGGCGAGGTCGGCGGTGAAGCCGGCGAGGGTGTGCGGGACGTCGAGGCCGTCGGCGAAGCTGGCGAGCAGGATGCTGAGCCGTTCGGCGATCTCGGGGCCGTCGGTGGCGAAGAAGGTGGTGACGGCGAGGCGGCCGCCGGGGCGCAGGACGCGGGCGGCCTCGTGGGCGAAGCCGGTGAGTTCGCGGAAGTGCTGGGCGGCCTCGACGGAGTACAGGCCGTCCAAGGAGGCGTCGGCGAAGGGGAGTTCGTCGGCCGCGCCGATGGTGTAGCCGAGCCGGTCGGGGTAGGTGGCCAGGGCTTTGGCGTTGACGGCGCGGGCGCGTTCGACCTGGTCGGGGTGGATGTCGACGCCGGTGACGGCGGCGAAGCGGAACTCGCGCAGGGCGAGGGCCGCGCCCAGGCCGCGACCGCAGCCGACCTCCGCCAGGCGCAGCTGTTCGTGCGGTTCCGGGAAGGCCCGCAACACCCGCCGGTAGAGCTGCTCCTGGCTGTGTACCCGGTCCTCGGGGGTGAGGGCGGTGAGGTCGATGCCGTGCCAGTCGCCGAAGTTGATGAACCCTCCTGCGAAGCTGGCTGCTTTGGACAGATCGCCGGCACCGTAGGTCTGCCGTACGGTCGGGGGGATGCGGTTGTGGTCCATGGGCCGCTGGGTCTCCTGCTCGGTGGGCGTCCGGCCGTCGGACGCGCCGAGGTACGTACCCAAACCGGTGGTTGTCCGAACACGGTACGTGATGGACGGGTGTGCCCGGTGGGAAAGGGGCGCGGCGGTGTTCCGAGGGGGCTCGGAACACCGCCGCGCGACCGGGGGCGGCTACCGGGTCGGGCCGGTTGCCGCGAGGGGGTGGTCAGCGGGTGAGGGCGGCCGGCTCGTCCAGCCGGGTCAGCTTCTGCGGGTTGCGCACGATGTAGACCCGGGTCACCCGGCCGTCCTCCACGGTCACGCTGATCACCGACAGTTCGCCGCCGAGGTCGATCCGGCCGGCCGGCGCGCCGTTCAGCCACACCGTCTCGGTGTCGAACCCGACCGGCGCCCGGTGGGCGCGCGCGAGCAGGGCCGCCACCGCGTCGGCGCCGTGCAGCGGGGCGAGCAGGGCGGCCGCGATCCCGCCGCCGTCGGCGATCAGGACCACGTCCGGCGCCAGGACCTCCATCAGGTCCTGCAGCCGTCCGGTGCGCAGCGTCTCCAGGAACCGTTCCACCACCCGCTCCTGCTCGGTGCGGCTCACCCGTACCCGGGGCCGGCGGGCCGCCACGTGGCCGCGGGCCCGCCGGGCGACCTGCCGCACCGCCGCCGAGGTCTTGCCCAGGGCCTCGGCGATCTCCTCGTACGGCAGCTCGAAGACCTCGCGCAGCACGAAGACCGCCCGCTCGGTGGGCGCGAGCGTCTCCAGCACGGTCAGCATCGCGAAGGAGACGCTCTCCGCGAGTTCGACGTCCTCGGCGACGTCGGGGCTGGTGAGCAGCGGCTCCGGCAGCCACTCGCCGACGTACTGCTCGCGGCGGCGGGAGAGCGTCCGCAGCCGGTTGAGCGACTGGCGGCTGACGATCCGGACCAGGTACGCCCGCGGGTCCTGCACCTGCGACGGGTCGATCTCGGCCCAGCGCAGCCAGGACTCCTGCAGCACGTCCTCCGCGTCGGCGGCCGAGCCGAGCAGCTCGTAGGCGACAGTGAAGAGCAGGCTGCGGTGGGTGACGAACGGGTCGTCGCTCGGGGCCGCGGTCATGCCTTGCGCTCTCCGGTGGCGGGGCGCCCGGCGAGCGGGACCTCGCAGGAGTCGGAGAAGCCCTGGGAGGAGACGCCGTTGGCGACGTTGTTGCGGGCGGCCATGTTGACGAAGGCGACGTAGGCGGTGAGTTCGACCATCGCCGCCGGGCCGAGCACGTCGAGCAGATCCCCGTACTGCTCGTCGGTGACGGTCGGCGGCGTGACGGACATCGCCTCGGCGTACGCCATCACGTCCTGCTCCAGCGGCGTGAACACGTCCGAGGCCCGCCAGTCGGGCACCTGGCTGGCCTTGGCGAGGTCAAGGCCCTGGTTCTGCGCCTGGAAGTAGTTGATGTCCAGGCACCAGCTGCAGCCGACCAGCGAGGCCACGGCCATGTGGGCGAAGGACTTGAGGCTCTCGTCGAGCGCGTCCCACGCCGCGATCCTCCCCGCGAGCTCCTGGTTCGAGACGGCGACCTTCGGGTTGTGCCAGAGGACCTCGGTGGGCTCGAAGACGGCGCCGAACGCCTTGACCATGTTCTCGCCGAGCTCGGCGGGCAGCTGGGCCTTCGGCAGGCGGAGTGCCATGGGGTTCCTCCCTGTGTGGTGGCTCGTTCGGGCATGAAGACACCGCAGGGCGGGCGGATGTGACAGGCGGCGGGAAAAAATCCCCGTCGGGCGGGGCGGCCGGTTCGCTACAGTCCGCGAGGATTCCCGCGACCTTGACGAGATCCCGACCGGACTTGAGGAGAACGACACCGTGAACGTCCCCGACGAACGCCCCGCACCGCCGCTGACCGGCGGCGAACGCGAGATGCTGCGCGGCTTCCTGGACTTCCACCGGGCGACCCTCGCCATGAAGTGCGAGGGCCTGGACGACGAGCAGCTGCGGCAGCGCTCCAGCCCGCCGTCCACCCTGACCCTGCTCGGGCTGGTGCGGCACATGGCCGAGGTCGAGCGCACCTGGTTCCGCCGGGTGATCGACGGCGAGGACGTCCCGCTGGTCTGGTCCGCCGAGGGCGACTACCAGGCGGCGTACGACGCCACCGGTGCCACCCGGGCCGAGGCCTTCGCCGCCTGGCAGGCCGAGGTCGAGCACTCCCGCCGCATCGAGCTCGCCGCCGAGAGCCTCGACGTCACCGGCTACCAGGCCCGGTGGGACGCCGAGGTGTCACTGCGGCTGGTGATGCTGCACCTGATCCACGAGTACGCCCGGCACAACGGGCACGCCGACTTCCTGCGCGAGGGGATCGACGGCGTGGTGGGGGCGTAGCCCCCCGCGGGCGCCGCCACGGCCCCCCGCTACCAGCCGAGGAGGTGGGTGCGGCGGGTGAGGGCGGCGAGGACGGACTTGGCGACGGTCTCGTGGGTCAGGTCGGCGGTGTCGAGGGTGTGCGAGGAGCCGTCCCGGGCCGGGCCCTCGTGGAGGACGACGTAGTGCAGCGCGGTGCCGGTGGCGCGGCTCTCGCGGCGGAAGGTGTCCAGCGCGGCCGGGACGGCCGGGCACTCCACGACGACCTGGTAGCCGCGGGTCGCGTACGCGAAGGCGGCCTGTGCGGCGGCGGCCAGGGCGGTGGCGTTCTGGCGGCCGGCCTCCGGCAGGTGGGGCGGGAGCAGGCCGCTGCGGATGACCCGCAGGAAGTCGTCCGTCCGCAGGTGGACGTTCGGGTGCAGCTCCTGCGCGAGCAGCTCCGCGACCGGGCTGTTCCCGGCCCCGGACGGGTCGACGAGGACCAGGACGCCCCCGGCGCCCCGGCCGCCCCCGAGCTCCGGCCCACCTACGGTCGTACGGTTCACAGCTGCTGATCCCTTCGCGGGCCGGGGACGGTCGGGTAGCCGGGGCGAGGCGGTCGGAGTGCGAAGGGGCTGGTCGGCACATATCCGGACAGCCGACCGCCTCGTCCCTACGACTGATGCGTCTCGGGGATCAACCTAGTCCAAACGGGTGCCCCGAGTCGTCCCCCACCCGGCCTACGGGCGGGTCGCCGAGACCGGTCGGTGACCGCCCGGTGAGCGCGTGGTGACCGCCCGGTGTCCGCTTCTAGTGCTCCTCGGCGCGCAGGACGATCGGGTTGGTGAGCGCCGCCATCGGGCCCCAGGGCAGGTCCGGGCCCATCGCGTTGCCCTTGCCCGGGGTGCCGTCCGGCTTCGGGTGGCGCACCTCGGCCCGGACGTACGCGGCGAGCGAGGCCGTGGTGCGCCACACCACCGTGCCCGAGCCGCCGGCCGGCAGCGACTCCTGGTGCATCTGCCCCTCGTCGGTGATCAGCCGGACCGTCCCGCCGGGCACCCCGGAGACGGTGAGCGTGACGTCCACGGGCGCGTCGGCCGGAACGGTCAGCTCCGCGCCGATGCCCGCCTGCCGGCCGTGCCCGGTGACGGTCAACTCCAGCCCGACGGCCTGGGATTCGGCGATCCAGCTGCGCCCGTCGCGCAGCCCGTCGAGGATCGCGTCCCGAGTGAGGTCCTCCGCCAGTACGACGTTGTGCGGGGAGCCGATCACCTGCGGCTCGCTGTGCGCGTCGCTGTTGCCCAGGGCGGGCAGCCAGGAGCGGCCCTCGCGCAGGGCGACGGCGAGCCGGCCGTCCCAGGTGTCCACCGCGGACTCGTCGTCGTACGTCCAGGGGCCGTTCCACACCTCGACGGCGTCGGCCTGCTCGTAGCCGAACTTCCACTGGCAGGCGACGTACGGGCAGTACGGGTGCGCGGGCACCACCAGGCCGCCGGAACGGTGGACCTGGCGGACGAAGCGCGGGAACTCCTCGTCGCGCGAGCGGTAGCGCCAGTCGACGAACTGGCCGGCCTCCAGGCCGAGGGCCAGCCAGTGGCCGTTGCGGGTGGTGATCTCCTCGCCCGGGACGATCAGCAGGTCCGGGCCGGCCAGCGGGCCCCAGACGGCGTGCGAGGAGCTGGTGTTGTGGTCGGTGGAGACGATGAAGTCCAGGCCGGCCGCGCGGGCCCCGGCCGCGACCTCCTCGGGGAGGCGCCGTCCGTCGGAGTGGACGGTGTGCAGGTGACAGTCGCCCCGGTACCAGGCGCGGCCGCGGCCGCGGGCCCGCTCGGCCGGGTAGTGCGGGGTGAACTGCGGGCCGGGCGCCCCGAACCGGAGGGTGACCTCGACGTGGTAGTCCAGCCCCTGCGGGGCGACCTGGTACGGGCCGAGGACGACCTGCCAGGTGCCGGGGTTGACCGGGCCGGGGAGGTAGCCGGGGGTCGCGCCGGAGCGGGAGAGGCTGAACCCGGTGCGGAAGCCGCCGGACCAGCCGCGGAAGCCGGGGCCGCCGAGGTCGGTGCCGCGTTCGTCGAAGATGCCGATGTCGCAGGAGTTGCCGGGGGTGCCGGCCGGGACCGGGGGCTTGTCGTAGCCGTAGGAGACGGCGATCTCCCGGACGCCCTGGGGGACTTCGACCGGGAGGTAGACGAAGTCGGGGGCGCCGGTGGGGAGATGGCCGGTGAGGGTGAGGGTGCGGTCGGGGGGTGTGGCGGGGGGTGCGCCCGGCGTGGCGGGGGTGGCGGTGGCCTCGCCGGTGGTGGCGGCGAGGCCGAGGGCGGTGGCGGCGCCGGTGGCCAGGCCGGTGCGGAGCAGGTCGCGGCGGGCGGGGTGGGGGGTGCTGGGTCCGTTCGGCATGGAGGTCTCCGGATCGGGGCGGGGCGGGTCGCTCGCGTGCCTACCCGGGTGAGTGAACCGGGGGTGATTCGGGGGTGAGTCGGGGACCACGGGGGCGGGGCGGGTCGGTGAAGAGGGGCCGGGCGGGGGTGGGGGGCGAGTTGCGGGGAGTGACGAATGGTCGGTTCATAGTCATGTAATCGGTTGATATCCGGATGGAATGGACAGGGAGGCTGGCGTGGCGCTGAGTCGGCGGACGCTGCTCGTGGTAGTGGCCGGAGGCGTACTGGCGGGGTGCCGGGCCAAGCCGGCGCCGACGTCGCGCGCCGGAGCGGCCCCGTCGTCAGTCTCCGCTCCGGGGGCGGCGGACGCCACGATAGGCGGCATATCCCCGGCGGCGGGCGCCGCACCGACCCCGGATCCGGCGACTGCCGCGCCTGCGACCACCGCCACGGCGACCGCCACGGCCACTCCCGTGCCGACCCCGACCCCGACCCCGGCTCCGGCGAAGGAGCCGACCCGGGCGGAGACGGTGGAGCGGTACGCCGCCGTGGCCCCGACGGACTGGGGGCTGGAGGTCGCCGGGGTGATCACCGAGCTGCCCGACGGCGAGCGCGCGACGGCCCTCACCTTCGACGCCTGCGGCGGCCCCGGCAGCAACGGCTACGACGCCGAGCTGATCGACTTCCTGCGGGCCCACGCCGTCCCGGCCACGCTCTTCCTGAACGCCCGCTGGATCGACGCCAACCCGGACGAGTTCGAGCAGCTCGCCGCCGACCCGCTGTTCGAGATCGGCAACCACGGCACCGTCCACCGCCCGCTCTCGGTCACCGGCCGCTCCGCATACGGGATCGCCGGAACCGGCGACGTCGGCGAGGTCTACGACGAGGTCGCGGGCAACGCGCACAAACTCACCGGGTTGCTCGGGCACCCGCCCCGGTTCTTCCGCTCCGGCACCGCGCACTACGACGACGTCGCCACCCGGGTGGTCGCCGACCTGGGCCAGTACGTCGCCGGCTTCACCGTGAACGGGGACGGCGGTGCGACGCTCAGCGCCGCCCAGGTGCGGCAGGAGGTCGGGTCGGCCCCGCCGGGCGCGATCGTGATCGGCCACATGAACCACCCGGGCGGCGGGACCGCCCCCGGGGTGGCGGCGGCGCTGCCGGGGATGCTGGCGGCGGGGCGGCGCTTCGTCCGGCTCTCGGACGTGCTGTAGGCGGGGGCCGGACGTGCTGTGGGCGAGGCCCGGACGTGCCGTAGGCCGGGGGCCGGACGTGCTGCAGCCCGGGCCCGGACGTGCTGTGGGCGAGGCCCGGACGTGCGCGGCCTTCGGGCGCGGCGGCGCTACGCCAGCCGGAGGCCGCCCGGGTGCTCCTCCTCGATGATCCGCACCAGCCAGTCGAAGACCGTCGGCCCCTTGCCCGCCCGGGCGGCGGCCAGCTCGGCGCCGACGTGCTCACGGTTGGTGGGGTGGCAGCGGCCCAGCCGCAGCTCCAGTTGGCGGACCGTCTCCGGGTACCCGAGCCGGCGGCGGGAGGCCTCGTGGTCGCGCCACTCGATGACCCAGTCGCCGTCCTCGGGCGTGCCGTAGCCGCCGCGCAGGCAGTCGGCGAAGGCGTCGAGGTTGCGGCCGAAGTAGCCGTCCACGCCGATCTCCTGCCCGACGACGTCCCAGAAGTCCTCCAGGGAGCCGATCCTGCCGCCGTCGATCACGTAAGTCACCGTCACGGGGTCGAGGATAGGCCCGGGCGGTGAACGGTGGGTGCGCTGATCGGCTGCCGCCGCTGCCGCTGCCGCTGCGGCTTGCTGCTACGGCTCCACGGCGATGGCGGTGGCGATCAGGCCGTCCCGGACGGTCCAGCGGCCGTCGAAGCCCGGCAGCCGGCGCCCGCCGACCACCGGGCCGGGGACGAGCAGGCGGGCGGTGAAGGTGCCGTCGGGGGAGAGGTCCAGCTCGGCCTCGCTGAACTCCAGGAAGAGCCCGGTCAGCGGGAACCACGCCTTGTACACCGACTCCTTGGCGCTGAACAGCAGGCGTTCCCACGGGGTGCCCGGGTCGGTGGCGGCCAGGTCGGCGAGCCGCTGCTGTTCGACGGGCAGTGCGACGACGTCCAGGACGCCCTCCGGCAGCGGCAGCGCGGGCTCGGCGTCGATGCCGACGGAGGCGAGGGTGCCGGCCCGGGCCACGGCCGCCGCGCGGAAGCCGTCGCAGTGGGTGAGGCTGCCGATCACGCCGTCCGGCCAGCTCGGCGCGCCGCGCAGGCCCGGGACGAGCGGGCGGTAGGGGACGCCGAGCCGGGCGAGGGCGGTCCGGGCGCAGTGCCGGACTGTGGTGAACTCGCGGCGCCGCTTGTCGACGGCGTTGGCGATGACCGCCGTCTCCTCCGGCTCCAGCCGGGCCTCCGGGGGGTCGTCGTACGCCACCTCGGTCACCACCACGTCCGGCAGCAGGTCCCCGATCACCCGTTCCCCCTCGGTCGGTCGCGCGGGGTCGTCACCGCGCGGCACGAGGGTAACCCGGGCGGGGGATCTCCGGGGGCGGAACGGGGACTGCCGGAGCGCGGGTCACTGCCCGAGGAGTCGGGCGAAGTCCAGTCCGAGGCTGCCGAGGACGGGCAGTGCGCCGAGGTCGGTCACGCCGCCGACCGGGATGCTGTAGCCCTGGTTCACCACGCGGAGCGTGGAGTCGACGACGGGGGTGACGGCGGGGGTGACGGCGGGGGCGGCAGCTGAGGGTGTGGCGGCGGCCGGGACCAGGACGGCGCCGAGGAGCAGGGCGGCGAGTGCGGTGCGCATGTGAGGGGACCTCCGGGACAGAGCTGCGGATGACGGCCTGTCAACACCCGCTGTGGCGGCGCGGTCACGCATCTTCGCCCCTTCGGCGGCATTCGTAAAGATCCTTGCCTTGTGTTCATGCCAACATCATGGAGGTCTGGACCATGTCGAGGACGAGCGCATACGTTCCCTTCACAAGGGCAGGCACCGGGTCGCCGAACTGCCGTGCAGTGTCGGTGACTTATTGCTGTCATGTCCATGCCTAGCTCTATATCCGGACATCGGATCAGCACGCCCTGCCAGCACTGCAACCGGAGGGAACGAACCATGCGCGCCATCGGCAAGAACCTCAGGATCCTCGCGGGCGCCCCGCTCGCCGCAGCCGCTCTCATCGCCTTCACGGCGGGCACCGCCAGTGCCGCCATTCCGATCAACAAGCCCATGAACGGCAAGGCCACCTACTACACCGACTCGGGCTTCGGCGCGTGCGGCACCCAGATCAATGCCTCGTCGCAGATGCTGGTGGCCGTCTCGCACACCTGGTGGACCACCGCGAACCCGAACAACGACCCGGTCTGCAAGGGCATTTCGGTCAAGGTGACCTACCAGGGCAAGACCGTCACCGTCCCGGTGAAGGACCAGTGCCCCTCCTGCGATTCCACCCACATCGACCTCAGCAAGCCGGCCTTCGCCAAGCTGGCCCCGCTGGACAAGGGTGTCATCAGCGGCCTCACCTGGCAGTTCGTCAAGACCGGCCTGAAGGGCGAGACCGTCGAACTCTCCGCCCCGATCACCGGCTCCACCATCGGCTGAGTCCGGCGGTCCTGACGCGGCGATACCCGCCCCCGCGGCCGTGTCCGCCTCCGCGGCGGTGCCCGCCTCCGCAGCCGTGCCCGCCCCCGCATTGTGACGGGGGCGGGCACGGCGGGCTGCCCGCACGGCGGGGCTGCTGCCGACAACTCCTCGGGCCGGGTCGGGGCTTGTCGGTGTGGCGCGTGATCGGTACGGCGCCGAACGGGCGTTGCAGTTCAGTGACACGGAACGCGTCATTCCGTCAACTGTTCGGACTAGTTTCGATCGTGCACACCCGCTCCGACGCCGGGGCCTCCCGCACCGGTCGGAACTGGCGGCGACCGCGTCCCCACCCGTACTTCGTTCAGGAGAACCGGCATGTCCCTTTCGACGACCCGTCGCGCGACCACCGTCCGCACGCTGGCCGGAACCGTCCTGACGGTCGCACTGCTGGTACCCGCCGCAACCGCGTGCAGCAGCACCTCGGGCGCCCAGGGCGCGGCGTCCCCGGCCGCCACCGCCGCCACGGCCGGTACGCCCGGTGCCAGTGCCCCGGCTGCCACGGGCACGACGTCCGCGCCGAACGCGACGTCCACGGCGTCCGGGACGTCCACGGGGCCCGCCAAGCCCAGCGCCGGCGCCACGGCTACCAAGTCCGACGCGCACCCCAGTGCCACCCCGGCGCCCCCGGGCAAGCCGGCGGCCGGTGGCCGCACCCAGACCTTGCCGGACGGCAGCACCGCCGAGATCCGGGAAGTCGGTCCCCAGCACTACGTCGCCAAGATCGTCCACGGCGGTGACGTCCTCGCCACGCTGGAGGCGAAGGACACCGACGCCGGACTCGACGCCAACGACATGTTCATCGTGCTGTCGTTGGACGGCACGGTCCACGCCTGGATGGGCGGCGGACACCAGGGCCCCGGGACGTTCAAGGTCGCGGGCGACTGGACGGTCAAGGTCACCAAGACCGGCGAGCTGAAGTACCGCGCGGAGATCCTCGGCCTCGACAATGCGGTGAACGGCACGCTGGAGACGGACGGGCACGACGTCGGGGTCAACGCCAACGGCATCTACATCGTGCTCTCGGCCGGCGGCCAGATCAGCGCCCACGCGTGACCGTGCGCCCGGCATGACCGCGCCTCCGGCATGACCGCTTCCCCTGAGCCCCCCGGACCGGCCCCGGGCCGCCGTCGCGCAGCAGGCCCGAGGCCGTGGGAGCGGATCGCGCGTCCCCTGCTCGCGCGATCCGCTCCCACCTGCGGGGGAAGGGTCGACGGCCGGCGGGTCAGGCGGTCCAGCCCGGGTTGCGGCCGCTGAGGGCGAGTGCACGCTCGAAGGTCGAGGCGTCGGCCGGGGTGGTGACGGCCGGGCCGTAGACGCCGCCGGTGCGGGCCTGGTCGGCGAGCTGCTCGACCACGCCGAGCAGGACGGCGGCGGCCTCCTCGCCGACCGGGAAGGGCAGGTCGGCGGCCCGGGCCAGGTCCCAGCCGTGCAGGGCGAACTCCTGCAGGGTGATGGCGGCGGCCGCGCTCGCGGGGAGGTCGTTGGGGCCGAACTCGGTGTCGCCGGTCATCGCGTCCGGCCGCATCCAGGCGGCAGCGGCACGCTCGGCACTGGCGGCCACGGCCCGGGGTTCGGTGACGGACGCGGGTTCGGTGCTGCGGGGCAGCTTGGCGGCGGCGCGCTCGGAGTCGGCGAGCACGCCGCCGAGGTGGGTGAACAGGTCGGCGACGGTGAACTGCGCGCACGGGGTGGCGGCGGTCAACCGGTCGGCCGGGACGGCCTGGGCGGTGCGGGCGAACAGGGCGGCGAACTCGGTCAGTGCGGTCTGCATCGTCGGTCCTCGATCTTCAATCTTCGGTGCTCGGTGCTCGGTGCTCGGCGCCCCGAGGCCCGGTCGGTGCCGGGCTCATTGCTTAAGTCGAGACTAAAATGACGCGCCGTGGAGCGCAAGCTGCAGCCTCGACTAAAATGACGGCCATGGAAGCGGTGCAAGTGATAGCCGAACCCCGCCGCCGCGAGATCCTGCGGCTGGTCTGGGAGGACGAGCTGTGCGCGGGTGACATCGCCGAACGGTTCGACGTCACGTTCGGCGCGGTGTCCCAGCACCTGAAGGTGCTGCGCGAGGCGGGGCTGGTCACGCTGCGCCAGGAGGGCCGCAAGCGCTACTACCGGGCCGACCGGGACGCACTCGGACCACTGGCCGCCTACCTGCAGTCGATGTGGGCCGAGAAGCTGGACGTACTGGCCGGGCTGGCGGAAGCGGCCGAGGCGGCCGAGAGAGCCGAGGCGGCGGGGAGGACGGCGGAGGTCGCCGGGCACGCCGGGGAGACGAAGGGGGGCGGCCGATGACGACCGACCAGGTGCTGGTGGAGCGGCGGATCGCCGCCCGCCCGGAGACGGTGTTCTCGTTCTTCACCGACCGGGAGAGGTGGCTCTCCTGGATGGGCCGGGACGGCGAGTTCTCCTTCACCCCGGGCGGGAAGTACCGCACCAACGTCAACGCCGACCACCACGCCGCCGGGGCCTTCCTGACCCTGGACCCGTACCACCGGGTCGTCTTCACCTGGGGCCTCGAAGACGGCGACATGGGCGTCCCGCCCGGCGCCAGCGTCGTCGAGGTCACCCTCACCCCCGACGGGGAGGGCACCCTGCTCACCCTCGTCCACCGCGACCTGCCCCCCGACGCCCGCGCCCCGCACCTCGAAGGCTGGACCCACTACCTCGACCGTCTGGTCGCGCGCGCCGAAGGCCGCGACCCCGGGCCGGACCCGTGGCTCCAGCCGTAGGCGCCCCGGGAGACGCCAACTCGTCGGCCCCGCCCATCTGTTGGGCGGGGCCGACGAGTCTGTGCGAGGTCGGTCAGAACCAGTGCAGGCAGTGCGGGGGCCGCTCGGCGCGGAAGAGGGCGTCGGCGCGGGCGGCCGCGTCCGGGCGGTGGGCCCGGATGTGGCCGGCGCGCACGAGCGTGCTCGGAGCCGTACCGCCGAGGTAGACCGCGCCCAGGTCGCGCACGTCCAGGGAGAGGTCGGGCTCGCGGTCCGTCGGGACGCAGTCGGCCTTGCCGTCCCGGACGGTCAGCAGGTAGCGGCCGTGCTCGCCGAGGAACGGGTCGTCGACGTCGAGGACGAGCTCCCCGTCGCCGAACCAGCCGCGCGACGTGAGCGCGCGCGGGACGTCCAGGATGCGCACCCAGAGCCACTCGGTGTGCCTGGTCAGCTGGCCGGCGCTGAAGTCCACCAGCTGCCAACGCAGCGGGTGCTCCGGCGGGAAGTGCTTGAACACGACCTCCGAGACCAGGTCGTGGTCGAGCAGGAGCCGGGCCAGGGCGGTGTACACGGTGTCGTCGGCGGCGATGATCTCGTCGACCACCAAGGAGTCGGGCTCGTCGAGCGAGTAGCTGGCGTACCCGTCCGGGACGCCGTCCGCGTCCCGGTGCACGGCGACGTAGCGCGGCGCCGGAGCGATCGGCGGCTGCCCCGCACCCAGGCTCCACCAGCGCGGCGGCCGGGACAACGCGCCGGGCTGCGCACGGCGGTACCGGTCGTAGACCGCCTCCAGGACCTCGCCGCACTCCGCACGCCGCAGCACCTCGACCGAGCCGGTGTCCGTGCCGCCCGCCCGGGGAGCCGTGAGCGCACCCCGGTGGCGCGGCACCGTCAGCCGCTGCGTGTACGTCGCCGGCCCGTAGCCGAACCTGCCGTAGATCGTGGCCTCGGACGCCAACAGCACGGACAGGAACTCCCCGCGCTCCCGCGCCTTGGCGAACTGGTGCCGCTTCATCGCGGTGAGCGCACCGCGGCGCCGGTGCGACGGCAGGACACCCACAGCGCTGACCCCGCCGACGGGGACGAGGCCCCCACCGGGCAGGGTCAGCTCGAACGAGTACATGGCGGCCGTCCCGACGGGCCGCCCGTCCGGCGCGACGGCGAGCAGGGCGCGGTCCATCTCCAACGCCGACCACACCCCGCCGCCGCTGTCGGCCGGGGCGTCCGGGAAGCGTGCGAACGCGGCGAAGAGCGTGTCGATGAAGACCCCGCGGTCCTGCTCGGTCGTGGAACGGATCTCCATCGCTGTGCTGCCTCCCGTGGAAACCGGCACCACCCCCTGCGGCGCCACCGCCACAGTGCATCGTCGTGACGCTCCGGAGTCAAACGAATTAACGGCGGGCCGCCCGGTCCGCGGCGGCGCTCCGGCGGCGCTCCGGCTGCGGGCCGGCCGGATGCCGTCCTACCGTGAAGGAGTCCCACCGCCCGTCCCCGGCGCAGGCTCCGCCCGCCGGGGCGGCACACCCACGGGAGCGAGGTGCGATGCACCGGTCGCGAGGACCGGCGGACCGGCCGCGTGGCGGGCGTCCCGACGCGGCGGTCGTGCACCGCGCGGTGCGCGTCACCCTGGCCGCGTGCGCGGGGTTCTACACGTTCCGCTACGGCCTGCACCGCCCGGTGACGGCCACCTACGCGCTCTTCTCGGTGGTCGCCCTCGGCGTCCTGGCCCGGGTCGAGGGAGCAGCCCGCGCCCGGGCCCGGACGATCCTGTGGACGCTGCCGTTCGCCTGCGCGCTGGTCTGCCTCGGCACCGTCCTGGCCGTACGCGACTGGGCGGCGGCCCTGGGCATGGTGGGCGTCGGCTTCGCGGTGTCCTACGGCACCGTCGGCGGTCCCCGGATGGTGGGCCTCGCCAACGGGCTACAGCTGCTCTACATCCTCCCGTGCTTCCCGCCCTACGACCCGGACACCCTCCCGCAACGCCTGCTCGGTGTGCTGACCGGCCTGCTGCTGCTCACCGGCGCCGAACTGCTGCTGTGGCCCGAGCCGGCGCCACCGGACTACCGGAGCCGGCTGTCGCGCGCCGCGTCGGCCCTGGCCGACCTGACCGACCTCGCGGCCGACGCCTGCGCCGGCCGCGCCGCCGCCGTCGGGGCCGTCACCCAGGCCGCCGAGCGGACCCGCGCCCACCTGGACGAGCTGCGCTTCAGCCGCGTCCCGCTGATGGAACGGCCCGCCTCCGCCGGCGCCGTCGACCGGGCCCTCGCCCACTGCGCGGTCGCCCTGCGCTACACCGGCCCGCAGGTGCTCGGCATCCTGCGGCTCGCCGGGGCCCGGCCCCACCCCGCCGCGGCCCGGCTCACCGCAACCACCGGACGGGCCCTGCGCGCCGCCGCCGCCGGAGTGACCCGCACCGGACCCGTCCCCGAGACCGGGCAGGTCGACCGGGACCTCACGGACTTCGACACCGCCCGAGCCGCCGACTGGGCCGCCGACCGGGAAGCCGCCGGCGGGGAAGCCGCCGACCCCGCCCGCCCGGCGCTCGGCACCGCCGCCCTGGACGCCGCCGAGGGTGCCCGCTTCGCCGTCCGGGCGGTACGGGTGAGCCGCCACGCCCCCCTGCCCCCCGACGAGACGCCCGCCGACCAACGGCCGGGGCCGTTCTGGTACGCCTACGACCCCGCCCTGCTGCTGTGGTGGCGGCGGTTCTCCGCCAACCTCACACCCCGCTCGGTCGCCTTCCAGAACGCGCTGCGCACCGCGGGCGCCCTCGGCGCGGCCCGGCTGCTGGCAGGGTCCCTCGACCTCTCGCACGGCTTCTGGGTGCTGCTCGCCACCCTCACCCTGATGCGCACCAGCGCCGCCGACACCCGGATCACGCTGCGCCCCGCGCTGGTCGGCACGACCGCCGGCGCCGCCGTCACCGCCGCGCTGCTGCTGGGGGTGGGGGAGCGCCCGCTGGTGTACGCCCTCGCGCTGCCCCCGGTGATGCTGATCGCCTTCACCGCCGGACCGGCGTTCGGGCCGGCCTGGGGCCAGGGACTGTTCACCGTCGTGGTCGCCCTCGTCTTCACCCAGCTGGCACCCGCCGACTGGCAGCTGGCGGAGACGCGACTGATCAACGTGGCCGCGGGCGCGACGATCGGCATCCTGGCGGGCCTCTGCGCCTGGCCGCGCGGCGGGGGCCAGGAACTGCGGCGGTGCACCGCCGGGATGCTGGACGACAGCGCCGAGGCGCTCCGCGAGACGGTCGCCGTGCTGACCGGCACGGGCCCGGCAGCCGGGGCCCTGCACCGGGCCCGCCGCTCCACCCTGCTCACCGAGGCGATGTACGCCCAGTACCGCTGCGAACGTCACGACCCGGCCGAGGACGGGCCGAACTGGCAGGCGGCGGTCCTCACCGGGCAGCACACCGTCCGCGGGGCCGAACCACTGCTGGCCCGCGTCCCGCCCGGCACCGCGGCGACCCACCGGGCCGGGGCACGGACGCTGCTGCGCCACGCGGACGACGTCGCGGAGGCCTTCCGCCGCCAGGCGGCGGCCCTCCGCGCCCGCGAACCGGCGGGTGCCGCACACCCGGCCCTCACCCGGGCCCGCGGCGCACTGGTCGCCGAACTCGACGGGACAGCCGTGCGGCGCGGCGACGGAGGGGTCCCACTGCACGCGGTCGACATCGCGGTCTGGCTCACCGGACTGCTCGACGACCTCCGCCAGATCCACGACGCCCGGCCGTCACCACCCCCCGGCTGACCCCCGCCCCGCAGTCGGCCGGGGCGGGGACGGGGAGGCGGTCTGCAGGCCGCTCGGAACACCGCATCGCGGAGACCGAACGTGCTCGCCTCCGCGAGTACGCGGAGGCGAGCACGGCGAACGGCCTCAGCCCTGGCGCTCGATCACCTCGAAGATGTCGGCGTCGGTCTCCTGCTGCCAAGGGGGCAGGTCGTCCCAGTCCGCGACGTAGGCGGGCTTGGGGTCGGCGATGTGCTTGTGGATCTGGGCGATCCAGCAGGTGGCGACGAAACGGCCCTTCTGCTCGCGAGTGAGCTTGGCGGTCGTGCCCGCGCTGACGGCCACGAAGTCGCGGACCTGCCCGAACACCGCCGCGGCGGAGGCCCGTTCCCAGTCGGGCGTCTCCTCCCAGGGCGTGACGTAGCCGGGCTTCGGCTCGCCCGGGAAGTGCCTGCGCACCCCGGCGATCCACGCCTCGCGGAAGATCCGGCCGTCCTCGGTCATGGTCGTCGCCCTTCGCTCGGGAGAAACATTGTCAGTGCGACCTGGCTCGGGTCGCCCGCTTGAGCATCCCCAGCTCGAGGAGATGGCCGGCGGTGCCGTACGCCTGGGTCTCGTCGTGGTTCGGTCGGTTCAGATCGGTTCAGATCTGCCATGGCTCTGCCCCGTTGTGCAGGTAGCGGGTTCGGCCGTCGGCGAGCGCTCGCAGCGCGGCGCGTAGCCGGTCGCGCTGTCGTGGGCGGAGTCGCGCGGCTGCTTCGGGGGCCGGGAGGAAGAGCGCTTCGGAGAGTTCGTCGTCGTGCGGGCGGACGGTGGCGGCGAGGGCGGGGGAGAGCGTGCCGGCGTCGAAGATGAAGGCGAGCTGGTCGTCCCAAGGCCCGTGCGGTGCAACCCAGTCCACGATGAGCAGGCGGTGGAGCGTGAGGGTGAGGCCCAGTTCCTCGCGCAGCTCGCGGACGGCGGCCTGGTCGGGCGGCTCGTTGGCCTCCGCCATGCCGCCGGGCAGGTCCCAGCCGTCCTTGTAGGTCGGGTTGACGGTGAGGATGCGGTCGTGCGCGTCGCGCAGGATGACGTCCGCCGAGACGCGCTTGCGGGCCTGCTTGGCGTTGCCCTCGGCGAGGTAGGCGTTCCAGGCTTTGGTGTCGGTGGGTGCCGGCCTCACGATGAACCTCCCCGAGACTCCGGGATGATGTCGGCGAGCAAGAGGAGTCGGGTTCTGAAACACGGCCCCCATGTCACGTGCCGAGCACGCTGACAGGAAGCGCGCATTGTCGAGGAGGCCCGCGACGATCTGGCGCGGGTCCGGATGACGGTCCACGGCTCACTCCCTTGAATGCCTGGTCCGATCGTACGGCCACGGAGAGTGTGATGACCTCGACTTGGAGTCACCGGATCGGAGTCCCTTGAGTGGCTCGGCGGCGGGTTGGGTGAGTGCCAGCCGTCCGGATCCGGGTTGCCCCTGGGACGGCGCGGATGTCAGGTGACGGCCTCGAAGCGGCGAGGCCCCGACCTCACAGAGGAGTGACCCGTGATGAGCCGGCCTGTCGAGGAGAAGGATGCGATGGACGCCTGTCGCCTTGAGGCGCGCCCGGTGGACCAACCGGATCGGGCGGCGAAGCCGGCGAGTGCGAGGTTGCCGTACCTCCCGGAGTCGGCCTCTGTGGCCCGTCGGTTGGTGCGGGAGAAGTTGAGCGAGTGGGGCTTGCCGGACCTGATCGATGCTGCGGAGTTGATCGTCAGTGAGCTGGTGGCCAATGCGGTCAAGACCGGGTGCCTGACGAGGATGACCGTGACCGTCCGCCTGGTCACCGACCGGACGGTGCGGGTGGCGGTGCGGGACGGGTCACGGGTGATGCCGACGTTGCTGGTGGCGGGGGTGGATGAGGAGAGGCATCGGGGGTTGGCGCTGATCCATGAGCTGACGCAGGGGCGTTGGGGGGCTGCGGGGGAGGCGTTTGGGAAGGTGGTGCATGCCGATCTCGTGGTGGGTCGGCGGGCATGAGAAGTGGAGTGTCGGGGATGGTGCGGAAGCCGGTGCTGTACGTGGTGGTGTGTGCGGCGGGGGTTGCGGGTGGGGTGGGGGAGTTGGTCTCGGCCGCTCAGGCGCAGGGGTGGGACGTGGGGGTGGTGGCGACTCCGCAGGCGATGGGGTTCATCGATGTCGATGCGATCACGGCGCAGACGGGGTATCCGATCCGGTCCGCCTGGCGGAAGCCGGGGGAGCCGCGGCCGCTGCCGGATCCGGAGGCGATCGTGGTCTCCCCGGCGACGTTCAACACGATCAACAAGTGGGCCCTGGGCATCTCGGACACCCTGGCGCTCGGCATTCTCTGCGAGTCGTACGGGTGGGGGATCCCGGTGGCGGTGCAGCCGTGCCTGAGCCCCGCGCAGTCAGCTCACCCGGCGTACGAGGAGAGCCTGGCGAAGCTTCGCCGGATGGGGGTGCGCATCGCGGACTTCGTCCCGGGCTCGTACGGCTGGACGCGGGCCCTGGAGCTGCTGCGGGACTGACAGGGTGGCTGATCGGGGCCGGGGATCCTGGCAGTGTGAGGGGTGGTCCGCGTCGATCCGGCCGGGGTAGCGTCCGGGCAGGTCAGCGAGGGTGTGGGAGGTTCCGGTGGCGGCGGTCAACGGCGAGGTGTCGTTCTGGTACGCGGGCGACGGGGTGCCGGAGGCGGGCCCCGGCCTGCCGGGGGGCCGGGACGTCGACGTGTGCATCGTCGGCGGCGGGTACACCGGCCTCTGGACCGCCTACTACCTGAAGAAGGCCGACCCCTCCCTCCGCGTCGCCCTGCTGGAGCAGCGCTTCTGCGGCTACGGCGCCTCCGGGCGCAACGGCGGCTGGCTGTACAACGGCTTCGCGGGCCGCGGGGCGTTCGCCGAGCGGTACGGGCAGCAGCGTGCGGCGGCGATGCAGCGGGTGATGGACGACGCCGTCGGGGAGGTCGTGGACGTCGCCGCGGCCGAGGGGATCGAGGCGGACATCGCCCGCGGCGGGGTCCTCGAAGTCGCCCGCAGCAAGCCGCAGTTGGAGCGGCTGAACGCCTTCGTCGAGGCCGAGCGGGCCTACGGTGCGAACCGCGTCGAGCTGCTGAGCGCCAAGGAAACCACCGACCGTGTCAACGTCGCCGGCACCCTCGGCGGCTCCTGGAGTCCGTACGGCGCCCGCATCCAGCCCGCGAAGCTCGTTCGCGGCCTGGCCCGGACGGTGCGCGGCCTCGGTGTCGAGGTGTACGAGGGCACGGCGGTGACCGCGATCCTCCCCGGCAGCTCCTACCGCCGGCCGCGCGCCGTCACCCCTTTCGGCACCGTCACCGCCGACCACGTGCTGCGCGCCACCGAGGGCTTCACCGCCGGGCTGCGCGGGGAGCGGCGCACCTGGCTGCCGATGAACTCCGCGATGGTCGCCACCGAGCCGCTGCCCGCCGACTTCTGGGCGGACGCGGGCTGGCAGGGCCGCGAGGTGCTGGGCGACTTCGCGCACGCCTACATGTACGCGCAGCGCACCGCCGACGACCGGATCGCGCTCGGCGGGCGGGGCGTCCCGTACCGGTTCGGCTCGCGGACGGACTCGGACGGCAGCACCCAGGTGGAGACGGTGCGCCAGCTGCGCGCCGTCCTGAACCGCTTCTTCCCGGCCGCCGCGCAGGCCCGGATCGACCACGCCTGGGCGGGGGTGCTCGGCGTCCCCCGCGACTGGTGCGCCACCGTGGAGCTGGACCGGGTGACGGGGCTCGGCTGGGCGGGCGGGTACGTCGGCAGCGGGGTGACGACGGCCAACCTGGCCGGGCGGACGCTGTGCGACCTGGTGCTGGAGCGCGACACCGAGCTGACCCGGCTGCCCTGGGTGGGCCACACGGTGCGGCGCTGGGAGCCGGAGCCGCTGCGCTGGCTGGGGGTGCACGCGATGTACGCCGCCTACCACGCCGCCGACCGGCAGGAGGCGGCCGGACGGGCCACCACCTCGCCGATCGCCCGGGTCGCGGACCTGGTCTCCGGGCGCGGCTGACGGAGCGGCGCTGACGGAGCGCGGCTGACGGTGCGGCGATGGCGGAGCGGGAGGGTCGGAGCGGGAGGGTCGGAGCGGCCCTGACGGTCCGTTCGGCCGCGCCGTCGTGCGCGACCGCCGTGCGCCGGACACCGTGGGGGCGTGACGCGGAGAACGCTGCCGGCCCTGTGCCTCGCCCTGCTGCTCTGCGCGCCCGCGGCCCGTGCGGGTGCGCGCTCGCCCGGCTGGCAGGTCGCCGTCGTGGACCAGGCCTCCCGGCGGGTGCTGGTGCTGCAGAGCGCGGAGGAGCTGATGGCCTACCGGGGGCCGGACCGGCTGCCGGTCGTCTGGGGCTGGAGCGCCGACCGGGCGCCCGGGCTGGCGGACCTCGATCCCGCCCGCAGTTGGACGAACCCGGACGAGGCGAAGAGCCGGATCCGGCAGGGCCGCCGCTACCTGCTGACGACGGCCTCGGGCGGGCTCGCCGCCGTCGTGGACACCGCCACCGGACGGGTCCGCTGGGCGGCGGACCTGGGGGCGGACGTCAATCCGCACAGCATCGAGCTGCTGCCGGACGGCAACGTCGCCGTGGTGGCGAGCTCCGGCGGGTGGGTCCGGCTGTACGCGGCCTCGCAGGGCCGGCGGGCCGCCGCGTTCGCGCAGTTCCCGCTGGCCGAGGCGCACGGCGTGTACTGGGACGGGCGGACCGGCCTGCTCTGGGCGCTCGGCGGTTCCGCGTTGACGGCGTTGCGGGTCGGCGGCACCGCGGCCGCGCCCACCCTCACGGCCGTCCGCAGCGCCCCGTTGCCCGGTCCGGGCGGCCATGACCTGGCGCCCGTGCTGGCCGCGCCCGGGCGGTTCTGGGTGAGCACGCTGACCGGTCTGTGGACGTACGACCCTTCGGCGGACGGCTTCACCCCCGTCCGCTTGGCCGATCCGGCCGGCGAGCGGGAGGTGAAGAGCGTCGGTGACGAGCCCGGCCGTACCGGCCGTCTGCTCACCGTGACCCCCGAACACGTCGGTCCGTGCGACTGGTGCACCTCGGTGATCACCCTGCACCGGCCGGAGGGCGCCCGGCGGCTGCGCGGGACGCACCTCTACAAGGCGCGGTGGTGGGGCGGCCCACTAGCAGATCTGTGACGCTGGGTAGTCGATCTTGGGCGTCGAGTCGGCGATACCACTCGAATTGCGGACAGCGTTCGGCTGATGGGGCATATTGTGTACCCCGGCAAACTACTCCAATGGAAGTCAGTTTCCCGTCGCGGTCCGAAAACGATCTGCCGACCCCCGTCGGCTGGGATAGCGTCGAAGGCGTCGGGGGGCCGACACCGATCCGGTGTATTCGAACGCTAGCTACCGGGCCGTAAAGGCCGATTGAGTCCTGGAGAAAAACATGCGGAATTTCCCGTCGGAAAACCGGCCGGACACACTGGACGATCTGCAGCTCGCGGTGGACTCGCTGGCCGCGTTTCCGTCCCGGAATGCGGCGAGCGGCTCGGACGTGACCGAGCGGCTCGCGGCCGTCGCCGACCTGTGCCGCTCGGTCGACGCGGTGCTCGACAGCCTGGTCGTCCAGGCGGCCGCGGAGGCCGCCGAGGAGGGGTGGACCGCGGCCCGGATGGCGGCCGAACACTCCGGCTACTACGCCAGGTTGCAGCGTGCGCTGCTCCCCGCCACTGCCGGCGCCGGGCTGACGCAGCAGTGAGCGCGGCGCAGCTGGGCGCGCACGTGCTGGCCTGCCCCACCCGGTGGAGCGACGTCGACGAGAACGGGCACATCAACAACGCCCGGCTGGTCGGCTACATCCAGGAGGGGATTTACGACCTGTTCTGCCACCACGCGACCGCCGTCCGGGAATCCCTGTTCCCGTCCGGATTCATTATCGCGCGGCACGAGATCGATTATCTGGAGCAGTTGCACCACCGGCCCGAGCCATTGTCGGTGCGGCTCACCGTGGAACGGCTCGGGCGGAGTTCCGCGCATGTCGAGGTGAATGTCTGCCGGGATCCGCTCACCTTTATGCGGGCGCGGACCGTCGTGGTCGCGCGGGACCGCGAATCCGGCCGCTCGCGCACCCTGAGCCCGAACGAGCGGCGCTTTCTGTCGGCGTTTATGCCGGGCACGGCGCGTGCCGAGGGCGCCCTGGCCACCGCGACGGCGACGCCGCCGGCGCAGCGGGTGTCGCCCGGGGTCGTCGGCGGGGCCGCCTCCGCGCGCCGACCGCGCAGGCGGTGCCGGGCCTCGGCGGGCTGAGGGTCGCAGAGCGTCCGAGCGGCGCTCGTTCCCCGGGGGCGGAGCCCCGGGCCGGCGGCGTGATCGACAACGGCGTCGATCCGCCGGGCCGGATTCCCGGCGCCCGGCCGGTCCCGATGGCGTCGGGCCGGTTCCCGGGGCGCCGGGCCGAGTTACGCTGAGCAGCACGGGCACCGGTACGTCCCACGGCGGTCACGGGTTGCGACGCCACCTCCCTGGCCCGGGCGCAGAGCGCCGTCGGTCCTGCCGGATGCCGCCCAGCGGAAGGAGGACGCGATGACCATCTCCTGGGAGGACTTCCTCGCCCGCGTCGTGGAGCGCGGCGAGTACCGGGGCGAGGCGGAGGCGGACCACGCCGCCCGGGTGGTGCTCGTCCTGCTCGGCGAGCACCTGGTGGGGTCCGAGCGGGGCGAACTCGCCGACGCGCTGCCCGCGATGTACGCCTCGCTGCTGCGGGACGCGAAGCCCGCGGCCGAGCCGCTGACCGCCGAGCGCTTCGTCCAGGCCGTGGTCGGGTGGATCGACGGGGCGAGCACCGCGACGGCGCAGTGGGACATCGGGGCGGTGCTCAGCACGGTGGCCGACCTGGTCCCGGGCGAGCTGATCGACCGGGTGATCGAGCAGCTCCCGGAGGGCTACGACCTGCTGTTCGGGCACCCCACGCCGGCCTGAGGGGCAGCCCGGGAGCGGACGCGCCCGAAGCGGCGGCGGTTGCCGGGACGACGGTTGCTCAGCGGCAGAGCGCGGCCGCGCCGATCAGCCCGGCGTCGGTGCCGAGTTCGGCCCGGCGCACGTCGAGGCCCTGGATGTACGAGAGGGCGGCGTAGCGCTCCAGGTGGCGGGCGAGCGGGGCGAACAGCACCTCCCCGGCGGTGGCCACGCCGCCGCCGACGACGACGCGGTCGAGGTCCACCAGGGCGGCCGTGGCGGCGATGCCGGCGGCCAGCGCCTGGGCGGCGCGGTCGAACGACGCGAGCGCGACCGGGTCGCCCGCGGCGGCGGAGGCGGCGACGGCGCGGGCCGTCCGGTCGTCCGCCGGGGGCCGCCAGCCCTCGGCGAGCGCGCGGCGGGCGATCGCGGTACCGCTGGCCAGACCCTCCAGGCAGCCGCGCGAGCCGCACGGGCAGGGCTCGCCGTCCAGGTCGACGGTGATGTGGCCGAGGTGCCCGGCGTTGCCGCTGGGGCCCGGCCGCACCGCGCCGTCGAGCACCAGGCCGGCGCCGACGCCGGTCGACACCACCAGGCAGAGCGCGTTCGCGGCGCCCCGGGCGGCGCCCGTCCAGTGCTCGGCGGCGGCCATCGCGACGCCGTCCCCGGCGAGGCGGACGGGCAGCGCGCGGGCGGCCACCGCAGGGTGCGCGGCGACCTCGGCGACCAGCGGGAAGCCGCGCCAGCCGGGGATGTTGACCGGGCTGACGGTGCCGTCGGCGAGGTCGACCGGGCCGGCGCTGCCGATCCCGACGGCCGCCACGGCGGCCCAGTCGGGCGTGCCGGCGAGCCGGTCCAGCACCTGGTGCACGACGGCGAGCACGGCCGCGCCCGGTGCGGTCGCCGGGGTCGGCAGCTGGAGCCGGTGCCGCAGCCGCCCGTCGCCGTCGACCAGCGCTCCGGCGATCTTGGTGCCGCCGATGTCGACGGCGGCGAACAGCGGGGTGAGCGGCACGGTGGGCTCCCGAGGAGGTAGGGGTCGGCGCCCCGGCCAGGGAGGGCCGGGGCGCCGCACAGCGTAGAGCAGCGCTAGCCGGCGGTCCGCAGCCGCAGGGTGACCAGCTCGAACGGGCGCAGCGCGAGGCACACCGTGCCGTCCTCCACCGTCACTTCGCCGCGGGTGCCGTCCCAGGGCCGCTCCAGCAGGTCGCAGGGGACGGCGCCGGCCAGCGGGAAGGAGGTGGTAAGCCGGCCCCGGGCGCGGCCGCCGCCCGCCTCGTAGACGCGGACGACCAGGTCGCCGCTGCGGTCGTCGGCGAGCTTGACCGCGCTCACCACGAGCGCGTCGGTGTCCGCCTCCACCAGCGGCGCGACCCGCTCGGCGCTGCCGGTGACCCGCCGCTCGGGCAGGCCGATCCGGTAGCCCTCGCGGACGGCGTCGCCGATCGTCGCGCCCGGGACGAGGGCGTGCCGGAAGCGGTGCAGCCCCTGGTCGGTCTTCGGGTCGGGGAAGCGCGGGGCGCGCAGCAGCGAGAAGCGGACCGTGGTGGTGGTGCCGCCGTCTGCGTCGCGCACGGTGCGGGTGACGTCGTGGCCGTAGGTGGAGACGGTGACCAGGGCGACGCCCCAGCCGGGCTCGTCGAGGTGGACGAAGCGGTGGTTGCAGGCCTCGAACTTGGCGGCGTCCCAGCTGGTGTTGGTGTGGGTGGGGCGGTAGAGGTGGCCGAACTGGGTCTCGGCGGCGTAGCGCTCGGTGTGGATGTCGAGCGGGAACGCGGCCTTGAGGAACTTCTCGGTCTCGTGCCAGTCGACCTCGGTGTCGATGTCGACGCGCTGTTCGCCGGCCCGCAGGGTGAGCGTCTGCACCACGGTGGAGGAGCCGAAGGAGCGGGCGACGCGTACCGAGGCCTGCCCGGTGCCGGTCTCGGCGGTGAGCGAGTCGACGCCGGTGAGGTCGGTGACGGTGTTGCGGTAGAACCGGTCGACGTCCCAGGCGTCCCACATGTTGGGGAAGTCCGGGTGGAGCTGCAGCAGGTTGGCGCGGCTGCCGGGGGCTACGGTCTCCCGGCCGCTCGCGACCTCGACCACCGAGGCGATCAGGCCGTCCGCGTCCACCACGACCTCCAACAGCCCGTTGCGCAGGGTGAATCCACCCTCGGGCCGCTCGACGGCCTCGCAGGCCGCGCCGTGGACGACGGCCACCGCGGCGCCGCCGGCCGGCACCGCCGAGCGCGGGTGCGGAGCCGCGTTGAACACCAGCTCACGCCCGCCCCCGGCCGGCCCGGCCAGTGCCTGCTGGGCCGCACCGATCAGCCCCTCCAGCTCGGCGGCCAGTGCCGCGTACGTGGCCTCGGCCTCGCGGTGCACCCAGGCGATGGACGAGCCGGGCAGGATGTCGTGGAACTGGTGCAGCAGGACGGTCTTCCAGATCCGGTCCAGCTGCTCGTACGGGTACTCCGCGCCGGTGCGCAACGTGGCGGTGGCGCACCAGAGTTCGGCCTCGCGCAGCAGGTTCTCGCTGCGCCGGTTGCCCTGCTTGGTCCGGGCCTGGCTGGTCAGCGTGGCCCGGTGCAGCTCCAGGTACAGCTCGCCGACCCAGACCGGCGGGTCCGGGTACTCGGCCTCGGCCTTGGCGAAGAACTCGGCGGGCTTCTCCCAGCGGACGGTGGCCGAGCCCTCCAGGTCCTTCAGCCGGGCCGCCTTGGCGACCATCTCGCGGGTGGTGCCGCCGCCGCCGTCGCCCCAGCCGGTCGGGGCGAGCGAGTGCCGGGCCACCCCCTTGTCCTTGAAGTTCCGTGCGGCGTGGGCGATTTCGCTGCCCTTCATGGAGCAGTTGTAGGTGTCCACGGGCGGGAAGTGGGTGAAGATCCGGGTCCCGTCGATGCCCTCCCACAGGAAGGTGTGGTGCGGGAACCTGTTCACCTGGCTCCACGAGATCTTCTGCGTCAGCAGCCACCTGGAGCCCGCGTTGCGGATGATCTGCGGCAGGCCGCCGGTGAAGCCGAAGGTGTCCGGCAGCCAGGCCTCGTGGTTCTCCACGCCGAACTCGTCGAGGAAGAACCGCTTGCCGTGCACGAACTGCCGGGCCATCGCCTCCGAGCTCGGCATGTTGGTGTCGGACTCGACCCACATGCCGCCGGCCGGGACGAACCGGCCCTCGGCCACGGCCTTGCGGACCCGCGCGTACACCTCCGGGCGGTGCTCCTTGATCCAGGCGAACTGCTGCGCCTGCGACATGGTGTAGAGGAAGTCCGGCTCGTCCTCCAGCAGCGCGGTCATGTTGGCGGTGGTGCGGGCCACCTTGCGGACGGTCTCGCGCAGCGGCCACAGCCAGGCCGAGTCGATGTGCGCGTGGCCGATCGCGCTGATCCGGTGCGCGGACGGCACGGCGGGTGCGGCCAGTACCCCTTCGAGCTGCGAACGGGCGGCTGCCGCGGTGCCGTTGACGTCCTGGAGGTCGACCGCGTCGAGCGCCCGCTCGACGGCGCGCAGCAGCTCCCAGCGGCGGGCGCCGTCCACCGGCAGCTCGGCCATCAGCTCGCCGAGTACCTCCAGGTCCATCACCAGCTGCCAGACCGTCTCGTCGAAGACGGCGAGGTCCATTCGGGCGAGCCGGTACTGCGGCCGGTCGCCGGCCGTCTCCTTGTCGCCCAACTCGGTGGGCAGGAAGGGGTGGTAGTCCAGGATGACCGGGTTGGAGGCGGCCTCGACGTGCAGCAGCACCTGCTCGCCGCCGGCCGCCGGGGCGGCGACCCGCACCCACTGGTTCTGCGGGTTGAGGCCCTTCACCGGGGTGCCGTCCGGCCGGTAGACCAGCCCCTCGCACTGGAAGCCGGGCATGTTGGCGTCGAAGCCGAGGTCGATCAGCGCCTCGACGGTGCGGCCCGCCCAGGCCTCCGGCACCGTACCGGTCACGGTGATCCAGCTGGTGCCCCAGGGCGCGCCCCAGGGGTCGCCGACGGCGATCGGGGTACGCGGCGCGGCCAGGCCCTCGGCGACCGGGACGGGCTCGCCGGGTGCCGTCCAGATGCCGACCGCCAGGGGGACGGACTCGGGGTACACGGCCGGGCGGATGCGCTCGTCCAGGACGCGCTTGAGGCGGGCCTCGACCAGGGTGCGGTCATCGTGCATGTCAGCGGTCTCCGTCGGGTGGCTGGGGGAACGGGCTGCGGGCTGCGGTGATCGGGCTGCGGTGATCGGGCTACGGGGAACGGGCTACAGGGAACGTACGTCGTCGGGGTGGACCACCTCGGTGATGCCGCGCGCGGCGAGGTGCTCGCGGTCCCCGGCGCGTTCGGCGAGGACGGCGGCCGGCCGGGCGCCCGCCTCGGCGAGGCGCATGAACGCCTCGAACACCGGGCCGCCGGGGCCGCAGACCGAGCGCCGGGGGGAGGTGGCCTCGTCCCCGGTGGCGACCACCACGGCGGTGGTGCGCGGCTTCGGCGGCTGCCAGTTCCGGCGGGCCTCGGCGGCGGCCCCGGCGAGCCGGGCGCCGGCCGGCTTGACCGTCCGCTCGGTGGTCAACAGGCCCAGGCCGTATTCGAGTTCGGGGAAGTCGGCGAGCGAGCGGGCCACGTCGTGCGAGCACCACCAGGTGACGCCCCACAGGTCCGGGCAGTCCAGCACGGCCTCGACGGTGGCGCCGGTGAAGCGGGCCGCGTCCTCGGGGGCGATGTGCGGGGCGGGCGCGCCGACCTCCTGCAGCCAGACCGGGCGGGCCGGATCGTCCGCCCAGGCCTTGGACAGCTCGACCAGGTACGCGGCGTGCTGCGCGGTGGCGGTGGAGTGGGCGCCGTAGCGCTGGGCGGTGCCGTTGAACACCCAGGAGTGCACGGCGGTGGCGGCACCGATGCGGGCCGAGTGCCGGGGCGTGAACGGGTGCCCGTCCAGGTACCAGGCGGCGTCGTACGAGGCGTGCAGGTGCAGCCGCCCGGGGGCGCCGGACTCGCAGGCGTCGAGCATCCGGCGCAGCCAGGCCTCCACCTCGGCGGGGGTGGCCCGGTCCGGGTCGGGGTGCGGGCCGCCGGAGAACTGGTTGATCTCGTTGCCGAGCGTCATCCCGAGGAAGTTGGGCCGCTCGCGCAGCGCTGCGGCGAGGGTGCGCAGGTAGGCGGCCTGGCCGTCGATGACCTCGGGGTCGGTGAAGAGGTTGCGCCGGTGCCAGGTCCGGGTCCAGGCGGGCAGGAAGTCGAAGCTCGACAGGTGGCCCTGCAGGCCGTCCACCGCGACGTCCAGCCCGCGCTCCCCGGCCGCGTCCACCAGGGCCGTCAGCTGTTCGACGGCGCGCGGGCGGATCAGGGTGCGGTTGGGCTGGAACAGCGGCCAGAGCGGGAAGACCCGGACGTGGTCCAGGCCGAGGGCCGCGACGGAGTCGAAGTCGGCGCGCACGGCGTCGAGGTCGAAGTCGAGCCAGTGGTGGAACCAGCCGACGCTGGGGGTGTAGTTGACGCCGAAGCGGGGGGCGGTGGTCATCGGGGGGCTTCCTCGACTCGGTTGGGGCGTACGGACGGTGGGGCTATCCCTTCACGGCCCCCTCCTCGACGCCCTTGAAGAAGAAGCGCTGGCAGGCTCCGAACACCACGACGATCGGCAGGAAGGCGATCATGGTGCCGGCGGCGATCAGCCGGGGATTGGCGGAGAAGGTGCCGTTGAGGTACTGCAACCCGACGGTGAGCGTGTACTTCTGCGGGTCGTTGAGCACGATCAGCGGCCAGAGGAAGTCGTCCCAGGCGCCGATGAAGGTGAAGATCACGATCACGCTGATCATGCCGCGCACGTTCGGCAGGCCGACGTGCCACAGCCGCTGCCACACGTTCGCGCCGTCGATCATGGCGGCCTGGTCGAGCTCGACCGGGACGGCGGCGAAGGCGGTGCGCATCAGCAGAACGTTGAGCATGGCGATCGAGCCCGGCAGCGCGACGCCGGCCAGGGTGTCGGCCAGGCCGAGGCTGCGCACCAGCACGTACTGGGAGACGATGGTGACCTCGCCGGGCAGCACGAGCGTGGCGAGGAACAGGCCGAGGACGAGCCTGGCGCCGCGGAAGCGCAGCCGGGCGAGCGCGTAGCCGGCCAGCGTGCAGCCGACGACGTTGCCGGTGATGCAGATCGCGGCGACGATCACCGAGTTGAGCGCGTAGGTCCACACCGGGATGGTGTCGGCGACCTTGCCGTAGTTGCCGAGGGTGGGCTGGTCGGGCAGGAAGGCCGGGGTGCGGGTGTAGACGTCCTCGGCGGGGCCCTTGAGGGAGGTGGACAGCTGCCACAGGAAGGGGCCGACGACCAGGAGCAGGACGAGCAGCAGGAGCAGGTAGCGGGCGGCGGTGTGGGCGGGGGAGGGGGTGTTGAAGCCCCGGGAGCCCTTGTGCGGCCTGCCGGTGCTGCCAGTTGTTTCGAGGGCCTCCGGCGCACCCTCGGCACGCTCGGCGGTCGTCGGACGGGTGGTGGTCGGACGGGCGGTGGTCACGGGTTCAGGCCGCCTTCCGGTTCAGGCGCATCAGGAACAGCATCGGGCCGAGGGTGACGACGAACAGCAGCAGGCTCAGCGCCGAGGCGTAGCCGAGGTGGCCGTTGAAGCCGCGGCTGTACATCTGGATCAGCATCACCACCGACATGTCCCGCCCGCCGGGGCCGCCCTGGCCGTTGGAGAGCACGTACAGCTCGGAGAAGACGCGCAGCGAACTCACCGAGATCAGCGCGGAGATCAGGATCATGGTCGGGCGCACCCCCGGCAGGGTGACGTGCCGGAACCGGCGCACCGGTCCGGCGCCGTCCACGGCCGCCGCCTCGTGCAGTTCGCGCGGGACGTTGGCGAGGGCGGACAGGTAGATGACCATGTAGTAGCCGAGGCCCTTCCACACGGTCAGGGCGATCGCGCTGAACAGCAGCAGCCAGCGGTCGGTCAGGAAGGAGACCGGGGAGCCGGTCAGACCGGTCTGCTGGAGCAGGCCGTTGACCAGGCCGCGGTCGTCCAGCACCCACCCCCAGATCAGTGCCACCACGACGGCGGAGGCGATCACCGGGGTGTAGAAGGCGGTGCGGAAGAAGGTGATGCCGGGGATCCTGCGCTGGACGAGCAGGGCGAGCAGCAGCGGCAGGACGGTCAGCAGCGGCAGGCAGACCACCATGAAGACGATGCTGTTGAGCAGGGCGTCGGCGAGCTGGTCGTCGTCCAGGAGGCGGCCGTAGTTCTCCAGACCGGTGAACCGCCCGCCGCCCAGCGGTTTGGCGTTGGTGAAGGACAGGATCACCGTGTTGACGGCCGGCCAGAGGTTGAAGACGGCCAGCCAGACCATCGCGGGCCCGGCGAGCAGCCAGGGGGTGAACCAACGCCGGTGGGTCATGCCGATGCCTTCCTGGGGCCGAGGGGTGGTGCGGCTCGTTCCCGGGGCGGCGGGTGTGGGGGCCCGCCGCGTCGCCGGTACCGGACGGGGACCGGTGCGTCGCCCGCGCCGGAGGGAGCCCGCCGCGTCGCCCGCACCGGACGGGACGATGTGCGGAGCTCCGGCGGAGGTCAGCCCTTGAGCAGCTTGTTGCACTGCTCGACGGCGGTGTCCAGTGCCTGCTTGGAGCTCGTGTCGCCGCTGATGGCGAGCGCGATCTGCTGGTTGACGACGGTGCTCATCGCGTCGTCGACCTGGACGGGCTGGATCAGCTTGGCCTTGGCGAGCGAGGCGAACGCGATCACCTTGGCGTCGCCCGCGTTGGTGCCGTCGCTCTTGCTGAAGAACGGGTCGTCCGACGAGGCCTTGGTGGACGGGAAGATGCTGGTCAGATGGGCGAAGGCGGCCTGGTTCTCGGCGCTGGTGACCCAGCGGGCGAGGGCGACCGCGGCGGCCGGGTTCTTGGTGCTCTTCGGGATGGACATGCCCTGGACGTACAGCGGCGGGGTGGCCAGCGCCGGGGAGGGGACGACCTTCGGGGCGAGCGTCGGATTGTCGGTGGCGAGGCTGGTGATGTAGTTCGCGCCGGCGGTGGTCCAGGCGGCGGTGCCGGCGTTGAACAGCTTGGTGTTGCCGGCGTAGGTGTTGGTGAGGACGTCCTTGGGGAGCAGGCCCTCCTTGAAGGCGTCGCGGTACTTGTCGAGCAGCGCGGCGGCCTCGGGGGTGTTGAAGGTGAAGGACGTGCCGTCGTCGGACATGATCTTCACACCGGCGTTGTAGAGGTCGCCGATGCCCGGTTTGCGGCTCATCAGGTAGGTCTGGCCGCCGGACTTCTCCTTCATCACCCGAGCCTGGGCGATCAGTTCGTCGAGGCTGGTCGGGGGCTTCTTCGGGTCCAGGCCGTTCTTCGTGAGGAGTTCGGAACTCCAGTAGTTCACATCGGTGTTGAGGTACCACGGGTAGCCGAAGGTGCCCGGGTGGCCGGCGAAGCGGTAGGCGTCGACGCCGCCGGCGACGTACTCGTCGGCGAGCTTCGGGTCGGCCTTGGCGATGTCCAGCAGGAGGTCCTTCCGCGCGAGCGGGAGGGCGAAGTCGGGCGGGAGGTTGACCACGTCGGGAAGGGTGCCGGCGGCGGCCTGGCTGAGCACCTTGTCGGAGTAGCCCTCGCCGGGCTGGTCGAGCCACTCGACCTCGAGGCCGGGGTACTTCTTCTTGAAGCCGTCGATCACGCCCTGCATGTAGTCGGTGAACTTCGGCTTGAGTGCCCAGGTCTGCAGCGAGACCTTGCCCTTGACCTCGCCGGTGGCGGCCGCGCTCGCCACGCTGTCGCCGCTCGTGGTGTCGCCGGAGCCGAGTCCGCAGCCGGTGAGCGCGGCGGCGGTGAGTGCCGTTGTCGTCAGTGCCGCCCAGATTCTTCGCATGAGGGTCTCCCGGTCCTGGGGTGGGTGGGGGATCGTGCTGAGCTCGGGGGTTCCGGAACCCGACCTGTCCAACCTGTCCAATAACTAAACCGGTCTAGCTATGGCAGGGACTATGCTCCCGCCTAAACTTGGCTGTCAAGAGAGGAGTTCGGGATCTGTGGGCAGACCGACGATCGCCGACATCGCCCGCCAGGCCGGTGTCTCCAAGGGCGCGGTGTCCTTCGCGCTCAACGGCCGCCCGGGCGTGAGCGAGGCGACCAGGGCCCGGATCCTGCGGGTCGCCGAGGAGATGAACTGGCGCCCGCACAGCGCCGCGCGCGCCCTCGGCGGTGCCCGCGCCGACGCCGTCGGCCTGGTGATCGCCCGGCCGGCCCGCACCATCGGGGTCGAACCGTTCTTCAGCCAGCTGCTCTCCGGCCTCCAGGCCGTGCTGTCGGCCGGCAGCGTCGCACTGCACCTCATGGTGGTCGAGGACACCGCCGCCGAGATCGAGGTCTACCGCCGCTGGGCCTCCGAGCACCGGGTCGACGGATTCATCGTGGTCGACCTGCAGGTCAAGGACGCCCGACTGCCGGTGCTGGACGAACTCGGGCTGCCCGCCGTCGTGCTGGGCGGGCCCGGCAAGGGCGGCAACCAGCTGCGGATCTGGGCCGACGACCGGGAGGCGATGCTCTCGATCGTCGACTACCTGGCCGCCATCGGGCACCGCCGGATCGCCCACCTGGCCGGGCTGCCGCACTTCCAGCACACCCAGCGGCGGATCCGCGCGCTGCGCGACGCCTCGCGCCGGCTCGGCCTGGAGGAGGCCGTGTCGGTGCCCACCGACTTCAGCGACGCCGAGGGCGCGGCCGCCACCCGTACGCTGCTGTCCCGGACCGGACGGCCGACCGCGATCGTGTACGACAGCGACGTGATGGCCGTCGCCGGGCTCGGCGTGGCGGGCGAGATGGGCGTCGCCGTGCCCGGCGAGCTCTCCATCGTCTCCTTCGACGACTCGGTGCTCGCCCGGATCGTCCACCCGCCGCTGACCGCGCTCAGCCGGGACACCTTCGCGCTCGGCGAGCAGGTCGCCCGCAGCCTGCTGGCGGCGCTGGACGAGGCCGGGCCGGGGCGCGACCTGCAGATGCCCACGCCGCGGCTGACCGTACGGGAGTCCACCTCGCCGCCGGGTGCCGCGCCCACCTCACCCGTGGGTGTGGTTGCTGCGCGAGTCGTTGACACCGGTTCTGAACCGGTTTAGCCTCGCTGCGCCGAGGGGGCCCGGTCCTGCGCACCGCCCGTTGTCATGTTCGTTGAAGTCCCCTCGACGAGCGCCATGTCCCTCGACGAGCACCGTTCCCCTCGACGAGCACCGTTCCCCTCGACGGGCACCGTTCCCCTCGATGAGCACCGCCACGCCCGCATGCACCCGGGCCTGCCGCTGCCGGTGGGCCCGGCCCCACCCACTCCGCTCGATCGGAGCCACCGCATGTCAAGACGTTTCCCCCTGCTGCTCGGCGCCGCGCTCGCGACGGCCTCGCTGGGCGTCGTGCCGGCCGCCCATGCCGCTCCTGCTCCGGCTCCTGCCCCGGCCCCTGCTTCGGCCCCGCCGGTCGCCGCGACCGGTCAGGGCGGCCAGCCCTTCGCCTCGTACTGGTACCCCGGCACCATCGTGAACTGGGACCCGGCCACCGACCCGGACGCCCGCTTCAACCGCTCCCGCGTCCCGCTGCAGCCACGCACCGGCGACCCGGCGCTCAGGGCCAACCCCAACGCCCGGACGGGCGAGGGCAAGATCGCCTCGCTGGTCTCCTTCGGGCCCACGTCCGACAACCCCTCGCAGGGCTCCGCCGACCCCAACTACTACGCCTTCGGGTACTGGCAGTACGTCGACAAGCTGGTGTTCTGGGGCGGCTCGGCCGGTGAGGGCCTGATCCTCGCCCCCAACCCGACCGTCATCGACGCCGCCCACCGCAACGGCGTCAAGGTCTACGGCACCGTCTTCTTCCCGCCCGGCGCGTACGGCGGCCAGATCCAGTGGGTCCGCGACTTCGTCCAGAAGTCCGGCAGCCGGTACCCCGTCGCCGACAAGCTCGTCCAGGCCGCCCAGTACTACGGCTTCGACGGCTGGTTCATCAACCAGGAGACCGGCGGCGGCGATTCGGCCCTCGCCGGCGAGCTGCGCAACCTGATGCAGTACACCAAGGCGCAGAGCGGCACCGAGTTCATGTGGTACGACGCGATGACCACCTCCGGCGCGGTGAACTGGCAGAACGCCCTGACCTCCGCCAACTCGCCCTTCCTGCAAGACGGTCCGAAGCGCACCTCGGACTCGATGTTCCTGAACTTCGACTGGTCCGCGAGCGGCCTGGACTCCTCGCGCACCCTCGCCCGGCAGCTCGGCCGCAGCGAGTACGACCTCTACTCCGGCATCGACACCGAGGCCAACGGCTACAACACCGGCGTGGACTGGAACACCCTCTTCCCGCCCGGCAAGCCGCACACCACCTCGCTCGGCCTCTACCGCCCCGAGTGGACCTGGAAGTCCGCGACCGACCGCGCCGACTTCTACGCCAAGGACGCGCGCTACTGGGTCGGCGCCGCCAACGACCCGTCGCGGATCGATCTCTCGTCGAGCTGGCCCGGCCTGGCCGGCTACGTCGCCGAGTCCTCGCCGATCACCGCCAAGCCCTTCGTCACCAACTTCGACACCGGGCAGGGCGACTTCTTCAACGCGGGCGGCACCCGGGTCGCCACCGGCGGCTGGAACAACCTCTCGCTCCAGGACGTGCCGCCCACCTACCGCTGGGTGGTCGACTCCGCCGGCAGCAGGCTCACCCCGTCCGTTGACTTCACCGACGCCTACCAGGGCGGCTCCTCGCTGCGGCTGACCGGCACCCTGGACGCCGCCAACACCGTCCGGCTCTACCAGACCGAGCTGCCGGTCGCGTCGAGCACCAAGCTCGACCTGGTGGTCAAGACCCCGGCCGCCGGGCCCACCAGGCTCAAGGCCGCCGTCGCCTTCACCGACGCGCCGAACAGCTTCACCACGATCGACGTCGGCGCCGACTCCGGAACCGGGTGGGAGCGCCACACCCTCGACCTCTCCCCGTACGCGGGCCGCACCATCGCCCAGATCGCGCTGCGAGTCGACGGCTCCGACCCCGCCTACGACCTCCGGGTCGGCCAAGTCGCCCTCTACGACGGGGCGGTGGAGACCCCGGCGGCACCGGGCGGCCTCACCGTGCTCGGCGCGAGCGACGTGACCCCGGGCTCCAGCCAGTCCCTGCGGCTGTCCTGGACGGCGGCGCCCGGCGGCAACGTCCACCACTACGAGGTGTACCGCCGCAACGCGGACGGCACCCGGACCTTCCTCGGCGCGACACCCAACGACGCGTACTTCGTCGGGCGGCTGGACCGGGCGGGCGGGGAGAGCGCCACGACGATCGACGTCGAGGCGGTGTCCACCACCTACGGCCGCTCCGGCGCCGCTTCCACCAGTGTGAGTTGGACCGGCACACCGCCGACCGCCCGCAACCTGGCGTTGAACCGCGCGGCCACCGCCTCCGGCCGGTGCAACGCCGACGAGGGGCCGGCCAAGGCCGTCAACGGCAGCGTCAGCGGCGGCACCGGCGACAAGTGGTGCACCCTGACCTCCGCCAAGTGGCTGGAGGTGGACCTCGGTTCGGCGAAACAGCTGTCCCGGTTCGTGGTCAAGCACGCGTCGGCCGGAGGCGAGAGCGCGTCGTACAACACCCGCGACTTCTCCATCCAGGTGCGGTCGAGCACGAGTGACCCCTGGACGACGGTCGCCGGCGTCACCGGCAACACCGCCGGCACCACGACGCATGCGGTGAACACCACCGCCCGCTACGTCCGCCTGGTGGTCACCAAGCCCACCCAGACCACCGACCCGGCCGCCCGCATCTACGAGTTCGAGGCCTGGGGCACGTAGCCCTGCCCGCCCCGCCCGCCCCGCCCGCCCCTCCGGGTTCCAGGAAAGGACGCACCCCGTGCCGGTCGCCATCACCGCCGTCGAGAGCACCGACCTGTTCGTCGGCCCCGAGGACGCCCCGCGCCAGATCCTGCGCGTGACGACCGAGGGCCCGGCCGCCCGGATCACCGTCGGCGGCCCGGGCGTCCACGGCGAGGCGACCGGCACGGGGCCGGTCGAAGTCCCGCTGGAGATCGGCTCCGACGCCCGACCGGGCGACCGGCTCCCGGTCACCGTACGGGCCGGGACGGCGGTCGTGGACGCCGTGGTGGACGTCGCCGAGCCCGGCTGGACGATGTTCCTGGTCTCGCACTTCCACTACGACCCGGTCTGGTGGAACACCCAGGCCGCCTACACCTCCCCCTGGGAACTGCTCTCCGCCGACGCCACCACCCGGCCGCTCTGGGAACGCAACGGCTTCGCGCTCGTCGACGCCCACCTGGACCTCGCCCTGCGCGACCCGGTGTACAGGTTCGTGCTCGCCGAAGTCGACTACCTGAAGCCCTACTTCGACCAGCACCCGGAGCGCCGCGCAACCCTGCGACTGCTGCTGGAGCGGGGGCAGGTCGAACTCGTCGGCGGCACCTACAACGAGCCCAACACCAACCTGACCGGCGCCGAGACCACCATCCGCAACATCGTCCACGGCATCGGTTACCAGCGCGACATCCTCGGCGGAGACCCGCGAACCGCCTGGCAGCTCGACGTGTTCGGACACGACCCGCAGTTCCCCGGCCACCTCGCCGCGGCCGGCCTCACCGGCAGCGCCTGGGCCCGCGGGCCGTTCCACCAGTGGGGCCCGATCCAGAAGAACTTCCGCGAGGCCAAGGACGACGCCCGGGTCATGCAGTTCCCGAGCGAGTTCGAATGGATCGCCCCCGGCGGCGAGGGCGTGCTCACCCACTACATGCCGCACCACTACTCGGCCGGCTGGTGGATGGACTCCTCACCCGACCTCGCCACCGCCGAGCGGGCCGTCTACGAGCTGTACCGCAAGCTCAAGCCGGTCGGGGCGACGAAGAACCTGCTGCTGCCCGTCGGGACGGACTACACCCCGCCGAACAAGTGGGTCACCGAGATCCACCGCTCCTGGGCCGCCAAGTACCTCTGGCCGCGGTTCGTCTGCGCCACCCCGCGCGACTTCCTCGACGCCGTCCGCGCCGAACTCGCCGCCACCGGGCGTCGACCCGGCCCGCAGAGCCGCGACATGAACCCGGTCTACACCGGCAAGGACGTCTCGTACATCGACACCAAGCAGGCCCAACGGGCCGGCGAGGTCGCGGCGGTGGACGCCGAGAAGCTCGCCACCGTGGCCGGTGCCTGCGGGCTGGGACGGTACCCGGCCGCGGCGCTGGACAAGGTCTGGCGCCACCTCGCCTACGGCGCACACCACGACGCGATCACCGGATCGGAGTCCGACCAGGTGTACCTGGACCTGCTGGGCGGCTGGCGGGAGGCGTACGACCTGGCCGGCGCGGTGCGGGACGCGGCGCTGGACGCCCTCGCGGGCAGGATCTCCACGGTGGAGGTCGGCTCGGCGGAGAGCGCCACGGCGGGGGGTGGCCGGGCGGCAAGTGGCTCGGCGGGGGGCGGCTCGGTGGGGGGCGGCTCGGTGGTGGTGACCAACACGCTGTCCTTCGACCGGACGGACCTGGTCTCGGTCGAACTGCCCGCCGGCGCACGGTCGGTGCGGGTGGTGGACGACACTGGTCAGGCGGTGCCGAGCACCGTCGACCGCGGGACGCTGCGGTTCCTGGCCGCCGACGTGCCCGCGCTCGGCTGGCGCACCTGGCGGCTGGTGGAGGGCGCCGCCGAGCAGCCGTGGACGGCGGCCGAGGGAGCCGTCATCGGCAACGAGCGGTACCGCGTCACCGCCGACCCGGCGCGCGGCGGCGGGCTCTCCTCGGTGTGGGACCTGTGGCACGAACGGGAGTTGATCCAGGACGGCCGGATCGGCAACGAGCTGCGCGTGTACGAGGAGTACCCGCAGCACCCCGACTTCGGCGAAGGCCCCTGGCACCTGGTGCCCAGCGGGCCGGTGGTCGGATCCGGGGCCGCGGCGGCTCCGGTCCGCCGGGAGACCGGGCCGCTCGGCGAGCGGCTGGTGATCGAGGGCATGGTCGACGGCGTCCGCTACGAGCAGACCGTCACCCTGTGGCGCGGGCTCCACCGGGTCGACTGCCGGACCAGGGTCGTGGACCACTCCGGCGTCGACCGGCTACTGCGGCTGCGCTTCCCCGTGGACGTGCCCGGCGGGCTGCCGGTCAGCGAGGTCGCGGGCGCGGTCGTCGGACGCGGCTTCGCCATGCCGGACGTGGACGCGGCGCAGGCGCCCTGGACGCTGGACAACCCGGCCAACACCTGGTTCGGGCTTGGCGCCACCGCCCGCGTCGACCTCACCGACCCGGCCGGGACGGCCGTCGGCTCCCGGGCCCTCGGTGTGGCGGAGGTCGTCGTACCGACGCTGGACGCCGCCGCCGACGCCCGATCCCTGGTGGTCGCCCTCGCCCGGGTGGGCGTCACCGCCACCACCTCGGGCGCCGACTGGGCGCGCTACGGCTGGCTGGAGGTGGACTCCAACCTGCCGGACTTCCGGGTCGTCGTCGGCTCGCCGGAAGTCAACGACGCGGCAAGGGAGTTGATCGAGCGGGCGGGCGAGGAGTACGCGGCCGTGCTGAAGGCGAACGGCGCGGTGTGGGTGCCCGCCCTCACCCCGCTCGCCGAGGTCTGGCGCCCCGACGCCGACCTGCGGGACCTGCGGGCGCTGCCGGCCCTCGTCGTCTCCGACGCGGCGGCACTGGTCGACGACCTCGCCGACGCCCGGATCACCGCCGTCTGCCCGGCGCCGGTGCCGGACCGACTCGCCGACCACAGTGTGGCGTTGCTCAGCTTCGGCCTGCCCGGCTTCGCCGTCGACCCCACGGGGGCACTGCACCTGTCGCTGATGCGCTCGTGCACCGGCTGGCCGTCGGGCGTCTGGATCGACCCGCCCCGGCGCACCCTGCCGGACGGCGCCTCCTTCCAAATCCAGCACTGGACGCACGAGTTCGGCTACGCACTGGTGGGTGGGGACGGAGACTGGCGGCAGCAGGCGCTGCCCGCCCAGGGCCAGGAGTTCAACCACCCGCTGTACGCGCGGATCGTCCCCGCCCAGGAGGGCACGCTGCCGGCCACCCTGTCCTGGCTGCGGGTCGAACCGCAGCGTGGGGTGCTGCTCGGCACGCTCAAGCCCGCCGGGAACCCGATCGCGCACGGGTCGGCGGCGTCGGACGGCGGACGCGACCTCACCGTCCGGCTGGTGGAGTCGACCGGGCTCGGGGCGACGGTGCGGCTCGGCGGCGCGCTCGGGCTCACCGACCTGCGCCGCGCCGACCTGCTGGAACGCCCCCTCGGCCCGGCCGGCCCGGACCTCGCCGGCTCGCAGATCGCCACCCTGCTCGCCGCGCCCGCCGCGCCCGCTGTCGCGGCGTCGTGCGACGGCCCCGTCCTCGGCCCGGTCGCCGAACCCGCCCAGCCCGTCCACGCCCGCTACTGGCTGCACAACCGGGGCCCGGCGCCGCTCGGCTACCTGCCGCTGTCCGTCGGCGCCTCGCCGGGCCTGCTGCGGACGGCGGGGGAGACGGTGACCCTCTCGGTCGCCCTGTCGTCGCAGCTGCGGGACACGGCGGTCGAGGGCACGGCGGTGGTGCTGCCGCCCGAGGGCTGGGCCGCGAGCCCCGGCAGCCGCCCGCATCGGCTCGCACCCGGCGGTCACCTGCGCTTCCCGGTCACCCTCACCCCGCCGGCCGACGTCGAGGCCGGGCTGCACTTCGCCGCCGTCCGGATCGAGCACGACGGCCAGCAGATCGAGGACGTGGTGACGATCGCCGTCGGCGACCTCCCCGCGCTCCTGCCCGTGGCGGGAGACACCCCCGAGGACTGGACGGCCGCCCAGGGCACCAAGGCCACCACCGGCCGCGACACCGGCCTGGACCTCGCCGTCTCCCACGAGACCCTGCACGTCACCCCCGGCGGCTGCGCCACGCTGAGCCTCACCCTCACCAACCGCACACGCGGCGAGATCCGGGGCGAACTGCAGCTGGTCTCCCCGTGGGGCACCTGGGACGCGATCGCCGACCCCGTCCGAGGCTTCACCGCCCCGGCGGGCACCCGGACAACAGTGGACTTCGCCGTCACCGCCCCCGAATCCGCCGACCCGGGTTCGTACTGGGCCCTCGCCAAGGTGATGTGGTTCGGCCGCTGCCAGTACGCCCCGACCGTCGCGCTGGTGGTGGAGGCATGACCCTCGGCCTGCTCGACGGACACCCCCTCCCGCGTACGGCGCTCGACCGCCGCCTCGCCGCCCTGCGAGACGGCCCGCGCGCCACCGCCCTGCCAAAGCCCGGCAGTTCGGAGGACCGCCAGCTGACCCGGTGGGTTGCCCAGGTGCTGCTCACCGAGGCCCTGTGCGAGGCGGTGGCCGCCGAACGCCACCTGCCCGTGGGGTCGGCCGGCCCCGCCCGGCTCGACCACCAGGCAGCGGTCGAACTCGGCTCCATCACGGCGGCCGCGTACGAGGGATGCGCGGCCGTGCGCGCCGTCTGCGAGGCAGTGACGGCCGACGTCGAGCCCTCGCCCGCCGACCTCGCCCACTACCGCACCATGACCACCCGAACACCCTCCGTCCGCTGGCGACTCGCCCTCCCCGACGGCGAGACGGAAGCCGACCCGGACACCCTGCCGACCGCCCTCGCGGACGCCCTCCGCGCTGCCCCACCCGGCGAATGGGTCACCGTGGGCCCCTGGACAGCCGCCGTGCGATCCACCCACACCGCCCCGGAGGCCCCCGACCCCACCCCCGCCCTACGAGCCGCCGCCCGCCGAGCAGCCTTCGTCCGCTGGCTCGACCACGAACGCGCCCGACGCCTCACCCTGGTCGAGGGACTGGAACACCCCGGCGACCCCGCCCAACCCGACAACCACCACCGCCACTGATCCACCCGCCCCACGCCCGCCGCGCCCGTCGCGCCCGTCGCGCTCGCCGGCACGAGCCCGGCGGGCAGGCGGAGTTCGCAGTCCGAGCGTCGGCTCAGACGTGCGGGCTACCGAAGGGTGCGGACCATGACGGCGTAGAGCGGGGCGTCCTCGAAGGGACGGTGCTCGCCGACCTTCCGGTATGCCCAGCGCTCGTACATCGCCTGGACTCGCGGATGGGTGACATCGACGTAGAGGACAGCCAGCGCCTCGCCCCGTCCGGCCAGCAGGGCATCGTGTGTCTGTTCGGCGATGCCCCGCTTCCGCCACTCGGGGCGCACCATGACCTCGGACACCGCGAACGTCGATGTGTCGGTGGGCGTCGACATGTGCTTGCGCCACCACTCGCGACCGTTCTCCAAGGGGGCGCCGTAGGAATATCCGACCGGCACGTCGCCGTCGTAGGCCACGACACAGCTGTAGCCGGGCCGGGCGGTCCAGTGCTCGGCGAACCAGGGAAAGCGCTGGACGAAGGGGTCGTCGGCTTGTTCCCGGTAGGCCTCCGTGTGGACGTCGATGAGCAGTTGCGTGTGATCAGCGGGAATGTCGCCGGCTTCGTAGCGGCGGAGGGCTATCGTCACTGGTGTTCTCCCTGGGCATGTACTCGGTCGGTCCACTCTCGCGTAACCGCCGAGGTCGGTGCCAGGGTGATCAGACCGCGATGGAAGTCGCCGAGGAGGGTGCGCAACCTGGGCGGCAGTGGGTCGGTGCCCATCAGGGCGTACACGCCGGTGGCGGTCGCGGTGGCCTGTTCGAGTTCTCCTTGTCCGAGTTGGGCCAGCGCGAGGCGGGCGGTCGCGGATGCACGATTGCGGCGGAACTGCGCGGGGATCCCGGCCAGCGCGCGGTGCGATGCGCTCTCGGACTCCGGGCTGTTGTCGAGGTGTTGATGGACGACAGCACTCAGTGCGAACAGTTCGGCCTGCCCGTAGAAGTCGGTCCACGCCGGACGTTCGCGGCTGTCGGCGCGGCCCAGCGCATCACTGGCATGCCCGAGGCAGCGCAGGGAGGCCTGCCGGTTGCCTGTGGTGGAGTGGGCAATGGCGGCGCGGGCGTGGGCGAGAGAAGCCAGGAGTGGGTCTCGGCGGGCCGCCCGGGAATCCTGGGCGGCCCGGGCGGCTGACAAGGTGACCGACGGCCTGTTGCGTTGGTAGCCCACCATGGAGAGGCAGTTGAAGACCCGCAGCGCGGTCACATGATCATCTCCGAGACCGGAAAGGCGCAGCGCCGTCCCGAAATGCCGCTCGGCGTCGTCCAATCGGCGGTCGTCGATACACGAGAACCCGGCAGTGGCGGTGTAGTCGGCGGCGAGGCTGTAGAGGCGCCGCTGGACGCCCTCGCTGATGGTTTTGTCCACCTTGCCGAGCGCCTGGTCGGCGCCGGCCAGCGCGGCTGTCTCAAGTGATCCGTGCCCGCCTCGGTGGTCATCGAGCGCCGTGAGTGTCTTGAGGCTCTCCTTGAGCCGGTCGACGTCACTGTGACCGACGGTGCGGCCTCGGAACGCGCCGGTGGACGGGACGGCGGCGGCGGCCGATGCGGCGAGGAAGTTGCGGCGGCGCACGGGCTCCTCCGGTGGTGCTTGGGGCCGGGTGGTGCGAGGTGGGATGAAACCGAGTTGCTCGGGCGTGCGGTTCAGCGCGCGTTCGAGCGCGGTACGGATTCTGCCCTGCGGCCATCGTGACTGTCCGGCGAGCCAGGTACCCACCGTCCTCACCGTGAGCGTTCCCGGGCATCCGAGGGCAACGAGCTCGCGGTTGACCAAGCGCGCGAGTGCGGCCCTGGTGAGGCCCATGTCTGCCATGACGGCGCGTAGTTCGGGATTGCCCCCCATGGACTCAGCGTATCCGGGCGGTTGCGGAGCGAGCATGGCCCGATGTAAAGGGAAGGTCAATTTTTCCCTCCGAGGGAGCCCGTGCCGGCCCGGTCTTTCACTTCCCGTAGGTGATGCGCGGGAGTTGAGTGGGAGTCGGAACAGGCCGGGCGCCGGCACACCGACGACCCGGGCATCGCGAGGAGGAGCAATGGGGTGGAACCTGATCGTCAGCCCGCTCAGGACGGCCCGGTTTCCGGTGCCGCTGGAGTGGGACGTTCTGCCGGGCGGGGAGGCGGTTCCGCCGGCCCGAAGGTTGCTGCTGGACATCGTCCGCGCCTGGGGCGTTCCGCTTGCCAAGGAATCGCTGCGGGACCTCGAACTCTGTGCGAGCGAGGTGATCGCCAATGCCATGGAGCACGCGAAGGCGCGCTGTGCGGTGACCGTTCGCCGCCTGGGCGGGCGGCTTCGTATCGAGGTCGCGGATCCTGCCCCGGCATTCGAACGCGGCGGTACGGACCCGGAGGCGACCGGCGGGCGCGGGCTGATCCTCGTCGAGGCGCTGGCCGACGCGTGGGGCTGGCATCCGGCGGGGGCGGGCAAGGTCGTCTGGTTCGAGTTCCCGGAGTCCCGCGAGCTGCCGGGCACCGTCCACGGATGGGGCACGGCGCGCGAACTCCGCCTCCTCCGGCCGGTGGCGTGACGGCCGCACGGGCCTGAGCCTGTGCCGGCAGTTCGGTGCCCGCAGGGTCAGACGGTGAACTCCTCGTGCGGGACGCCTGCCGCCCAGACGGCCTCGAAGGCCGTGGCGCACAGCGTCACCGCGGCCTCGTCCTCGGTGAAGGTGCGCCCCGCCCAGTCTCCGTCGCCGGTGAACCAGTGGAACAGCGCCAGTCGTCGGTCGATCAGCCAGAAGTCGTTGCCCGGGAGGGCGATGGCCGATGCCCGGCTTCGCGGGAGCCACCGGACCTGCTCGCCGGCCGCCAGGTTGACCGGGGTGACGGCGTGCTCGTACCTGATGTAGTCGGTGACCGGCTCCGAGACGACGCGGGCGCGGCGCATGACGACACCTCGGGAGATCGCGTCCTCCACCAGGGGGATCCAGGCCGGCCAGAACGACGCGTTCGGGTCGTTGTCGACCTCACCGGTCCTCGTGAAGCGCTCGAAGGCCTCGACCTCGTCGCCGACCGCGTAGCTGTCGCGCATCTCCAGGTGCACGGCGGAGTGCTCGGCGCCCCTCAGCAGTTCGGCGAAGTCCGGCGCGTTCTGCGTCATCACATGCCCTCCTCGATGCCTGGACGATCCCGTTGAACCGTACGGCCGTCGGCGTCTGAAGGCACCACCGTTACTTGACCAGCCGGAAGCCCGGCCGTTCGACCCAGGCCCGCAGGAACTCCGCCGTGACCAGTGCCGTGTCCCAGCCGTCGTCGGTGATCCCGAGCAGGCCGGGGAGCCCGGCGATCACCTCGTGCTGACTGTCCGCCAGTTCGGCCTTGCCGACGCCGCCGATGACGTCCAGGACGGCGGCGGTGAGCAGGGCCGTGGCCACGTGGTCGATCCGGCCGTTGCAGCCGGCGCTGATGTTGACGGCCAGTACCGGCGGCCGGCCGAGCACGGCTGCGATGGCGTCGGTGTCCTCGTCGGCGTGCTCGGACTCGAAGATGTGGTCGTCCCCGGCGCCCGCCCCCATCAGGTAGATGTAGAACGGCCGCCGCCAGTCCTCGCGCCGCGGATCGAAGCCCACCAGGGCGGCGAGCCGTTCGTCCGCAGGCTGCAGCCCACCGGGCAGCGGCGGGTACGGCGGCCGCCGGTCCGTGCCCCGGGTGTCCTCGACGCCCAGTCGCTCCGCGGGCACGTTGACGTCGTAGCGCCCAGGGCGTTTCTCCTCGAAGTGGGAGGAGAGCCCCACCACCAGCTCGCGGAACTCCCGCAGCGCAGCTGGGGAGAGGGGCGTCGCGAGGTCGATCACCAAGGTCGGTCCGGACATGCGGGGAGCTTACGAGGGCGAGCGCGATCGCGCTCGGGCATTTCGAGCCGATCATTTCGAGTCGATCGGTTCTCGACGTGCAGCGGTGCCACCGGGGAGACTGGGGCTCGACGTTCCCGTTCGTGAGGAGTTCTGATGCAGGTAGCCGTGGTCACCTTCGACGGGTTCAACGAGCTCGACAGCTTCATCGCCTCCGCCCTGATCAACCGGTGCCGTGCGGACGGCCTGGAGGCCTTCATCACGACGCCGACTCCGGTGGTCACCTCGATGAACGGCGTCGAGGTGACCGGGCAGCGCCCGATGGAGTTCGTGACCGACGCCGACGTCGTGCTGGTCGGCAGCGGGGTGAAGACGCGGGACGTCGTCGCCGACGACCGGCTGGTCTCCCGGCTGGTGCTCGATCCCGCGCGCCAGCTGATCGGGGCGCAGTGCTCCGGCGCACTGGTGCTGGCCCGGCTCGGGCTGCTGGAGGGCATGCCCGCCTGCACGGACCTCACGAGCCGGCCCTTCGTCGAAGCCCGCGGCGTCACCGTGCTGGACGCGCCGTTCCACGCCGAGGGGAACATCGCCACGGCGGGCGGCTGCCTGGCCTCCCAGTACCTCGCCACCTGGGTGATCACCCGCACGCTCGGGGAGGCGGCCGCGCGCGCCGCCATCGAGTACGTGGCTCCGGTCGGCGAGAAGCAGGCGACCGTCGAGCACGCCCTGCGTGCCGTCCACGCGGGCGAGGTCGCCTTGCCCTGACGGCCCCCGGGAGCCTGTCGGCCGTGCTCCGTAGGCTGTCGGCGTGAACATCGAGGACCTTGACTGGCAGGCCGGCTCCCGCGGCGGGATCACGCCGCTGATGGTGAAGGCGCTGCTTGAGCGCGGGCAACTGGAGCTGCTGGTGCGGGCGGCCCGCGAGCGGGGGGAGTGGTTCTGCGCGCAGGCGGCGGTGCGGGAGCTGTGCGCGGCGGGGCAGGCCGAGCGGGCCTGGGAGGTGGTGCGGCCGTTCGCGGAGACCGGGTGGCGGCGTGCAGTGGTGCTGGGCGCGGACGCCCTGGTCCGGTCGGGGCGGGTCGAGGAGGCGCTGGCGCTGGTGCATCCGGACGCGGCGCTGCGTGAGCCCGGGCAGGCGGCCGACGAGGTCCGGGGGTGGGGCGCGGATCTCAAGGCCCTGGAGCCGTACGGCGAGTACGCCGCGGTGCTGGCCGCGGCCGGGCGGGTGGACGAGGCGATCGACGTCCTGGAGCCGTACACCCGGGAGGGGCAGCTGCTGTGGGAGCTGGTGGACGTGACGGAGGGCCGGGGCCGCGACGAGCGGGTCCTGGAACTGCTCGCCCCGCACGCCGAGCGGGTCCTGAAGGCCCGGGTCCTGGAGCGCTCCGGCCGCGCCGGTGAGGCGATCGAACTGTTCGCGGCGGACGTGGCCGCGAGGCGCTGTCGCTCGCACAACGCCCTGGAGTTCTACGCCGGGCTCCTGGCCCGGCACCGGCGGGTGGAGGAACTGCGCGCCCTGGCCGGGCGGGAGGCGAGCGTCTTCCTGGGCCCCTTCGTCACGCTCATGGAGGAGCTCGGGCGGGCGTCGGAGGCCGAGGCGGTGCTGCGCGCGGGCGTCGCGGCCGCCGACGGCACGGACCCTGGCGACGGTTCGGGATCCGATACCGACCCCCACTCCCGCCACCGGTCCGGCCTGATGCGGCTGCTGGCCCGGCAGGGCCGCCTGGACGAGGCGGTGGAGGCGGCGCGGCCCACCTTCGGGAACCTGTACGGCTGCGGGAACCTGCTCGAACCGGCGATCCGCCTGCTGTTCGACCACGGGCGGCCGGAGTGGGCGCTGGAACTGCTCGACGGGTGCAGCGAGGAGCTCGCCCGGGAGGACCCGGCGTGGGTCCGCTCCAACCGGTGGTGGCTGATGGGCGAGTGCGGGCGGGCCCGCGAGGCCGTCGCGGAGATCGACGCCCTGCCGGCGGAGGACGCCGACGAGCGGGAGGACACCACGATCGCGTTCCTGCTGGAGCGTGACGGCCGGCCGGAGGAGGCGGTCGCGCTGCTGCGCGCCTCCACCGAGCACGGCGCCCCGCACGACCTGGCGCACCTCCTGATCCGGTTGGGCCGCCCGGCCGAGGCCGTCGACGGATACCCCTCCCTGGCGGCCCAGCGGGAGGCCGAGGACCGGCGGTGGAACCGTTGGAGGGAGGAACCGGCGGCGGGCTGAGCCGCGAGTCGGTCCGCGTGGAGCAAGTCCGCGCGGAGGCGTTTCGTTCGGAGGCGTGCTCACGGGTGGGCCCGGGCCATGCCTGTCGACAGGATCTGCCGCAAGGCGATGAGGAGATGCGCCCCGTCGGCAGGCCGGTGCGGCGCCCGCCAGGCGATGTGACCGTCGGGGCGGACGAGGACGGCTCCGGCCGGCGCGTCCTCCCCGAGCAGCGCGGGCGGCAGTGGGTGGACGGTGACGGGCAGGCCCGCTGCGGTGGCGGTGTCCGCCTGCGGTTGCCACACCGACTCCGTGGTGGCGGCCGCCAGCAGGGTGAAGTCGGGGCCGACGAGGTCCAGGGTGGAGGCGGGCCCGCTCGGGCCGGCGAGGCGCAGGTGGGGGAGCCGGGTGCCGGGCGCGCCGACGGGGTGGGTGTGCTCGGGGTCCAGCGCCGGCCGGGCCGGGGTGGCAGACGCGGTCGGGTCCGTCGGATCTGCCGAGTCCGCCGAGTCCGCCGGATCCGCCGGATCCGCCGGACTTGCTGGATCGGTCAGGACGGCGGTCGACCGGTAGGCCGCGGTCAGCAGCAGCTCGTCGTCGATCCGGTAGCCGCTCCGCGCCCGGGAGTTGGCGAGCGAGATGTCGATGACCTGCCGGGCCACCGGTCGGCGTTCGGCCTCGTAGCTGTCCAGCAGGGCCTCGCCCGCCGTTCCGGCGACGACCGCGGCGAGCTTCCACGCCAGGTTGTCCGCGTCGCCGAGGCCGGTGTTCATGCCGTGCCCGCCGGTCGGGGGCACCGCGTGGGCCGCGTCGCCCGCGAGCAGCACCCGGGAGCGGCGGTAGGCGGAGGCGAGGCGGGCGTCCATCCGCCAGGTGAGGGTGGAGCGGACGGCGACCGGCAGGTCCGGCAGCCCGGCGGCGTCCCGGACCAGCTCGCCCAGCCGCGGCCGGTCCGCGATCAGCCGGGCGACGTCCTCGTGTGCGGGGTCGTACGGGTACTGGTAGATCCAGTGCCGGTCGTTGTCGACGGCCAGGAAGCCGCCGCGGCCGGGCGGGGTGAGGAAGTAGGAGGCGCTGGCGCGGTCGGCGACGACCTCGCCGAGCGGGGCCTCGAAGCGGACGCTGAGGAAGTGACCGAGGCCGGTCGGCCCCTCCATCGCGATCCCGACCCCCTCGCGGACGGTGCTCGCCGCGCCGTCGCACCCGACCAGCCAGTCGGCGCGCACGGTGTGCCGCTCGCCGGTGGTGCGGTCCTCCACGGTGGCGTGCACGCCGTCACCGTGCTCGGCGTCGCGGTGCACGCCGTCACCGTGCTCGGCGAAGGCGACCAGCCGGGTGGCGAACCGGACGCCGTCCGGAGCGAGTCGGCGGGCCCGCCGCAACAGGACGGGCTCCAGGGCGTCCTGGGAGCAGATCAGCCCCGGGGAGGGGGTGCGTTCGATGCCGCCCTCCTGCCCGGCGACCCCGGTGCGGACGAAGTCCGGGTCGACCAGGTCACGGCCGCGGTAGAAGTGCACCTGCGAGGCCGGCAGCCCGGCCCGCCGGACCTCCTCCTCCAGGCCGCAGCGCCGGAAGATCTCCATCGAACGCGCGGACACTCCCCGCGCCTTGGGGTGCTGAGAGGTGCCCGGGTGTGCCTCGACCAGCAGGTGCGGCACGCCGTACCCGGACAGCAGGACCGACAGCGTGAGCCCGACCGGGCCCCCGCCGACGATCAGGACGGACGTCGTCTCCGGGAAGCGCATGCCACCCACCCCTTCGTAACGCTCATTGATTCGATTTGACGTTACCATGGTGGGCAGGTGACCACCCGAGACGAAGAAGGCGACCCCATGGCGCACAGCAGGTCCGTGGAGCAGGATCCCGGCGACGGCAACCCCCGCGGCCTCCACTTCCTCGCCGAACTCGCCAACACCGTCCGCGAGGACCCCGCCGCGAGCGCCGCCGACCTCCAGGCGCTCCTGGAGCGCCACGGCGGCCCGCCGTTCCGGCTCACCGACGCCGACGCCCGAGAACTGCGCGACGCCACCGCCCAGGTGGCCGCCATCCTCGGCACCGACGACCCCGACGAGGCCGCGGGGGCGATCAACACCCTGCTCGACCGCCACCCGGCCAGCCCCCGCCTCGTCCGCCTCCCGGGCCGACCCTGGTCCCTGCACACCCGGGCACCCGCCGACGCCGGCCTCACCCACTGGCTCCTCTCCACCGCCGCCCTCGCCCTCGGCCTCTGGCTCAGCGAACGCGGTGCCTGCGCCTGGGGCCGGTGCGCCGCCCCCGGCTGCGGCCGCTTCTTCATCGACACCGGCCGCCGCACCCCCCAGCGCTACTGCAGCCCGCGCTGCGCCACCCGCGTCCGCGTCGCCACCCACCGCGCCCAACGGGCGGCAGGGTCTGACGGGGCGCCAGGGGGCGCGTCCCGGTAGGTCCGGACCTCGGATGTGCCCAGTCATGGCACGGATCTCCTTCCGGGCCGCTCCCTCGGCGGCTTCCGATGTCCCTCAGCCTCCCGCATCGACACCGTCGCCCGGCAGTTGCCGATCGGCACATTTCCGCAGTCCGTAGGCCCGCGGGCCCCGGCCCTCGGCCGGGGGGCCGGGGGGGGGGGGCGGGGCCGGGGGCGGCGGGCGGGGTGGGACGCGGGGGCGGGGGGGGGCGTGGG
>NZ_JBEORY010000026.1:0-69685 GCF_040302665.1 Kitasatospora sp. NPDC097691
TACGCCGAGTTCGCCGTGCTGTCGGCCTGGGCCCGCATGCCCGAGGGACTGACCTTCGAGGAGGCGGCCGGGTACCCGTCCGTGGTGGAGACCGCACTGCGCATCATCCGCGAGGTGGGCGTGCGGCCCGGGCAGACGCTGCTGGTCAGCGGCGCGTCCGGCGGCGTCGGGTCGGCGGTGCTGCAGATCGCCCGCGAGCGCGGCATCACGGTGATCGCCACGGCCGGGGCCGCGAACCAGGACTACCTGCGCGGCCTGGGCGCCCTCGCCACGACCTACGGCGAGGGCTGGGTCGAACGGGTACGGCTCCTGGGCCCGGCCGACGCGGCCCTCGACCTGGCCGGCTCGGGCGTGATCCGCGAACTCGTCGAGCTGACCGGGGACCCGCGCAAGGTCGTCTCCATCGCCGACCTCGGCGCGCCGCAGCTGGGCGTCCGGTTCTCCGGCGTGGCCGGGAGCGTGCCGGACGCGCTCGCCGAGGCCGTCGACCTCATCTCCCGGGGCAGACTCCACATCCCGGTCGAGAAGTCGTACCCGCTCACCGAGGCCGCGGCAGCGCACACCGACAGCCGCGCCGGCCACACCCGGGGGCGCCGGGTCCTGATCGTCTGAGCCGCCGCCCGCCGGCGTCCCCGCGTCGAACGGACGGTCGGCGCGCCGACCGTCCGTTCGGCAGCGGGCGGTGAAACCGCGTCGGACGGGGCCGGGGCGGGGCGGCTACCGCCCCGGCCACCGGAGCGACCACACCCGCCTCTTCACCACGGGAGTGACCGCCCCACCTCCGGCGGCCATGCGTCCGGCCGGGTCACCGCGAACCCCCAGTGCACGTCCGGAGCCGACGCGGCCACCCCGACGCGGATGGAACGGCCCTGTTCGGCCGTCACCACCACCGAGCCCGTGCCGACAGCCTCAGTCGGGCAGGCCACGCTGAACGGTGTCCGCCCCGCCCACGCTCAGGCCCTCGCGCTCGGCGGGCAGCAGCGCTACCGCCGTTTCGTCGCCCTTGCCGTCCGAGCGCGGGACGGTGACGGCGGCGACGAGCAGGTCCATCGAGGAGCAGACCTCCGGGGAGACGCAGGGTCTGAGGGGGCCGCCCCGGCGCGCGGCCTGCCCGGGCCGCCGACCGGGCCGGTCAGCCCGCCAGGGGGAAGGTCGGATTCGGCCGCGGCTTGAGGCTCGTCAGGCACAGCAGGTACTTGTCGCTCCCCCGCTTGTACGTGAAGTAGCTGTCGGCGTCGGGGTACTTGCGGCACTCCGTCTGACCGTCGGTGGTGCCGTCGGCCCGGCCGACGATGCGGGCGTCCGCCTGCGGGTCGGAGCAGGAGACCACCTTGACGTCCGGGTTGTTGTCGTTCAGACCGGACATGGCGAGCGGGCTGCTGTTGTGGATGCAGTCGCCGGCCTTGGCGAACTCGGGGTCGTCCTTCAGCAGGGCGAAGATCAGCGTGATCAGGACCGCCGGGATCAGCAAGCCGACGATCGTGGGCCGCAGGTAGACCGGCTTGCCGGTGTCCATCGGCGTGCCGGGGGCTCCGGGCACCGGCTCCGCCAGCTTGTTGATCTTCAATCGCTGCGGGATGTTGAACAGCATGACGATCGGGTTGACGATCAACGACGGGATGCCCCACCAGCCCTGCCAGAGGGTATCGGAGGTCATCTCCCGGTGGGTGGCAATGCCGCAGGTGCGGCAGAACGGGCCCCGGCGCTTGAGGTAGCGCATCACGATGACGAAGCCCTGGTGCCCGCGGATGGTGGCGTTCACAGCCGGGACGGAACCGCAGACGGCGCAGGTGAGCTGCCCCTCGCCGTACCCGGGCTCCCCCTGGACCGGGGTGGCGGAGGCGGTCTCCGTGGGCGCGGCGGTGTCGGGCAGCTCGGCAGACTGAGCGGAAATGGTGAATCCCCCGTGGTGATCAAGAAAGTGTGCTGGGGAAATCTACCGCCTTCGAACACCGAGAAGGGGCCGTCGATCCCCCAAGGGCTCGAAGGTCACCGAACCGTGACCACGAATCGGTCGTTCGCCGCGAAACCCCGCGGCCTGCCGGTGACGGTCCCGGTCACTCAGACGCCCGTCAGGGCAGGCCGGGTCCACTGTCCTGCCCCGGCGCCGGCTCACCGCGAACCGTCGTCGAAGACACTCCACCGGCCCTCTTCGCCCCCGAGTCTCGCGGCTATCCCTCACCGATCATCAGGGCCCGGGGACCTTTCGGCTGCCGGGCCCCAAAGCGGGGTTGCGGCGCCGACGGACCCGGCCACCACCTGACCGCCCGAGTTCACCTGCGGGACCCTCACCGTCCCGCTCGACCACAGCAGCGCCACGCCCGGCACTCTCGACCTCGCCGTGGCGGTCGCCGGCAACACCGAGGCCCCCGAGGGCGACCTGCTGTTCCTCACCGGCGGCCCCGGCCAGCCCGGTGTCCCGTCGATGAATTCGACCTCCCGGGGCCGGCCGGTGGGAGGCCCCCAGGGCCGAACCACCGCCGCGGCCGGGCCGAGGATCAGCCGAACCGCCGGACCTTCCCGGCGTACACCGCCTGGCTCCGCCGGGACGTGATCGTCAGTCGGTGGGATGCCCCCAGGACGCGCGCCCGATCGGCCGCCACCGCCTCCAGCAGCCCGGCCGCCTCCGCGTACCGCCCCGCCTCGCCCAGGTTGTACGCGTGGTTGTGCCGGGCCGCCAGCGTGTGCGGATGATCGCGGCCCAGCACGCGCTCCCGATCGGCCGCCACCGCCTCCAGCAGTGCCGCCGCCTCGACACGCCGACCGGCCTCGCCCAGGTAGTAGGCGTGGTTGTGCCGGGCCGTCAGCGTGTGCGGATGGTCGCGGCCCAGCAGGCGCGCCCGGTCCGCCGCCACCCCTTCCAACAGGCCGGCCGCCTCCTGGAGCCACCCCGCCTCGCCCAGGTTGTACGCATGGTTGTGCCGGGCGTTGACGGTGTCCGGATGGTCGGCGCCCAGAACGCGCGCCCGGTCCGCCGCCACCCGTTCCAGCAGCGCCGCCGCCTCCCCGTGGCGGCCCTCCCGGCCCGTGGCGTTGGCCAGGTCGTAGGCGGCGGTCAGCTCTCCGGCGGTGGGCAGCCGACCGTCGATGGCGGTGGCGAGCCTGGTGTCGGTGACGGGCGGGGCGGCGAACGCGGTGACCGGCCGGTGGTGGGTGACGCCCCCGAGCGCCTCGGCGACCGCGAGCGCCGACGCGGGGCGCCCGTCCGGGCTCTTCGCCAGGAGGTGGAGCAGTAACCGGTCGAGGCCGCCGGGCAGGTCGGGCCGGTGCTGCCGCGGCGGAACCGGCGCCTCGTCGAGGTGAGCGGCCGCGAGGACGTGCGGGTGCCTTCGCGTGCCGAACGGCGGTGCACCGGTGAGGAGTTCGTACAGCACACAACCGAGCGCGTACAGGTCCGCCCGGCCGTCGACGCTCTCGGCCCTGGCTTGCTCGGGGGCCATGTAGGCGGCGGTGCCGATCATGTGACCATCGGCGGTCAGCTGGGTGTGGTCCCCCTGCAGGTAGGCGGCGATGCCGAAGTCAAGGACGACGACGTCCTCCGTGCCGTCCGCACGTCGGGTCAGGAAGAGGTTGGCCGGCTTGATGTCGCGGTGTACGACACCCTCGTGGTGCGCCGCGGCCAGCGCCCGGCAGACCTGCACGCCCCAGTCCACGACCTGCCCGACGCCCGGACGCCGACCGGACTTCAGCACCGCGGCGAGCGACTGCCCGGGCAGGAGGTCCATGACCACGAACGGCACGGACCGCCCGGCATCCTGGTGGGTCCCGCAGTCGTGGACACCCACGATGTTCGGATGACGGAGCCGCGCGGTGATCCGCACCTCCCGCTCGAAACGTGCCTGCGCCGCGGCGCCGTCCTCGCCGTCGAAGCGCGGCAGGACGAGCTTGACGGCAACGTCCCGGGCCAGCCGGATGTCATGAGCGCTCCACACCGCGCCCATCCCACCCGCGCCGAGAAGCTCGGCCATCCGGTAACGCTCGCCGATCAGCACGCCCTGCATCGGACCCCCCGCCCCTTGTGAGATCGGGTAAACAGTAGGGCATCGGCACAGGATTCGAGACCGCATGGCTCTGCTCACGGACACCGTCGGCACAACCGCCCACACAGTGTCGGCGGAACGTCCACGACCGATCCCCGATCCGTCAGCCCGGCAGGCTCAAGGGCAGGCCGCCGACCAGGCGAAGGAAGCGTCAACTGCACAAACGGGTAGTCGAGTTGACGGTCATCCGGCCGGCCGGGCGAGGCTTCCCTCCCCGCCCGCCGTCGCGAGCGCGACTCGGAACCGACAGGATCGATCAGCCGATCGGTGGTGCGAGGTCTTCCAACGCATAGCCGTCGCCGTCGCCCGAGGGGATCACGCGGGCGATGCCGGGTGAGTCGAGGTGGGTGCCGGCCACGAAGTGGTCTGGCCGGGCCAGTCGTTCGAGGAGGGCTGCTCGCGCGTCGCGGGCCTGGGACTGGTTGCCGTCGAGCACCCAGGACACGTTCGGCTGGTCGAACTGAAGCGTGGGAACGTGGACGGTGTCGCCCCGGACGAGAAGACGGCGGGAACCCTCGGTCCGGTGCCTGCGGGATGGCGGATCTCAGAAGCTGTAGCCCTTCCCGCAGAAGGTGGCGGTGACCTTGTGCGGCTCGAAGTCCGGGAGGACCGAGTGAAGGTTGGCCACCTCCGGCACGATGATCAGCAGGTCGATGACGAGCGCGATGATCATCAGCGGCATGAGGGGCCGCGCCATGGCGTTCTGCCCCCGCACCGCGACCCACATCAGCACAGCGAGGCCGGGCACGGCGAGTATGCCGATGGCAGGACCGGCCCATGCGGCGACCTGTGCGGAGACGGGTATCGCGGGGGTGGGGACGCACACCAGTCCGCCGACGTAGTGGCCATGGGCCCAGAACGCGTAGACGGTGCAGGCCAGTCCGACCGGGACGGCCAGGATCGCCAGGGTGGTGAAGAGCGGCCACCGATCGTTCGAGGATGAGCGAGCCGGGACGGTGGTGGAGTTGTGAGCCATCTGACCAGTGCCAATCGGAATCGGGTTACTTGGGCCCCAACTTAGACTCTCGACGCGGTCCCCGATCTTCTCCCCGACCGGCCGCGAGCCGACGGGGCCGGTACCGAGGCGTCGCGGTCGAGTCGCGGCGTCAGGAGGCGGTGGGCGTGCTCAGGTTCGCGGGCGCGGACAGGCGCGGACAGGCGCGGACGGTGCCATCGAGGACCGCCGGGGTCCACACGCATCCGTCCGATCACGTGCGGATGAATCGGGGCCTTGGCGCTCTCGATCACACAATCCGCCTGTGCGACAACATGGTTGATCGGAGCAGCTCCGGCCCGTGGAGTGACGCGCCGCGGACGGAGCCGCGACGCCGAAGAGGCTGTCGGCGTGGCCTGCTTGACCCGTCGGATCGGGCCCCGCAGAGTCGGGTGCGGCCGTGTGCTGCCGTCCGCGGGCAACGGCAGTCGGCCCGCCGCGTGGGCCGAAGCCGGTCTGGGCCTGCGGGCGGAGCGTCGACGTGAGGGAGCGGGTGATCCGATGGTTGTCGACTTGATCGTGATCGGTACGGCCATCACCCTGGGGCCTCTGCACAACAGCGCCTTCGTCCTACTGCTCTCCTCGCGGCGCGGCGTCCACAAGGGCCTCGCCTTCCTGCTGTCCTGGCTGGCCAACCTGGTCGCCGTCGTCGCCTGTGTGCTGCTGCTGACCGGCGGGACTCCACCCGTCCACCACAGTTCGCCTTCGAGCGCGGCCCTCGCCGCCAAGCTCGCGATCGGCGTCGGCCTGGTCGTGTACGGCGGCTACCGGAGTCGGCAGCCTCCCCGCCCGTACCGGCCACCGAGCTGGGCGGGGCGCGTCGACAACGCCTCGCTCGGCACCGCCGCCGGACTTGCCTGGCTGCTCCAGCCCTGGGCACTGGTCGGGGCCGGCGCCGCCACGGTCGTCGACGCCGACCTCTCTTCGGCGTCCACCTGGCTCGACCTGACCGGCTACTGCCTGCTGGCCACCCTGAGCCTCCTGGTGATGGAGCTGTACACCGTCTGGGCTCCGGACGCCTCCCACGCCCGGCTCAACGCCCTGCGGACCTGGCTCGAACAGCACCAGGACCAGCTGATCATCACCCTCTCCCTCATGGCCGGACTCTGGCTCACCGCCAGCAGCATCTACCAACTCGTCGCCTGAGGACCCACCGGGAGACCTCGGGCTCGTCACGGGCTCCGGGGCCGCCGTACGGCAGGATTTCAGCGAGACCGGGACCTTCCTGCCGCCCGTGTCCGCGTCTTGTCCGGTACGACGCCTGGCAGCCGTAGGACGCCGACTGCCTGCCGCCTGGCTGGGACTGCTGCTGCTCTTGCCGGAGCTGTCCGAACGGGGCTCGCTGCTGCCTTCCTCCGCGCTGGCACTGGCGCCGGCACTGGCCTTGGCGCCGGCGCCGGCGTTCGCGGCGGCCAGGGCGACCGCGGCGACGACAGCCCGCGGGCCCAGACTCCTGCTCATATGGCGAGATCATTTCTGCCGGACGAAACTCCAGTCAGTGCACGAACCACACCGTCGCCCCGGCAGGCAACACGGGCACTCGGCGGTCCGGATCACCGCAGCGGCGTAGTCCGAATGCCCTCGGCCGCCTTCCGCGGACTCGCCGCACCCCTCCTGACCGGCTGCGCGTGGGGAACGGCACCGGGCGGGACGGCCCCGGAGTCCTTCGGCAGCTCCGCAGTGCTGTTCCGGGAGCTCGGCGACGACCACAACGCGGTCAAGGCGCTGACCGATCGCGAACGGGCGCAGGTGCAGGGGCCGCCCGGCCCCGGAGGCGGTGGCGCTCGGCCGATCACACTGCGCGACGGGGCGTGGGACGGGTTGGACCGCCGCGCGGGGCGGCAGCGGGCAAATCGCACGATACTGAAGCCATGTCGCAGAACGCCCGCACGCACCACGAGCCGTCGCGTCTCACGGTCAAGGGCCGCGAGGTACGACTGCGCACCATTGCCATGGCCGTCATCGCGGTCCTGGCCGTCTGGTTCATCGCGGTCAACACCGCCTCGGTGACCATCACCCTGTGGATCTCCGACGTCACCATGCCGCTCTGGGTCGTCCTGACCGTCACGATCCTCGTCGGCATGCTGATCGGCGTCTTCCTGGCCCGCCGCCGAGCCGCCCGCAAGTCGACTGGGTCGTGATCCCGGGGCCCGTGGGCCGGCGCCCAGGGCCCCACCCGGCAGCCCGAGCGCGGGCTGCGCCTTTCCGGCGCCCAAGCGCCGTTCTGCCTTCCCGGGCGGCTGAGACCGCCCCCGGCAGGCCACGATCAGCCCGCGGCCGTAACGCGCCGCACCGCCGCACCGCGCCGCACCGGTCGAGGCGGGCGGATGACCTGCCAACCGGCCCGCCCGTCGCTCCGAACCCGGTCGCCGCGGACCGGCCTGCCGCGAGCCCACGGGCCGGCGCCGGTGTCACACCAGTGCCGCGCCGCCGTCCACCGCGAGCGTGGTGCCGGTGACGTAGGCGTTGGCCAGGACGAAGAGACAGGCCGCCGCAGCTTCCTCGGCAGTGCCGACACGCCGCGTGAGCAGCTCGGACCCGGCGCCCCGGAGGAAGGCCTCCGGGTCCGGGACACTGCCGTCCCAGAGCTCGGTACGGATCACACCGGGCCGGATCACGTTGACGCGCAGAGGGCGAGTTCGACGGCGAGGGCCCGGGACAGGGCCTCGATGCCGCCGGTGATACCCGCCGTGAGCGCGGTTCCGGACAGGGGGCGGATCGCGAGGACGCCGGAGCTGAAGGTGATCGAGCCGCCGTCGCGCAGTCGCGGTGCAGCGTGCTTGGCGGAGAGGAACGCGCCCCGGAACCGGCGCTCGAACACGGCCCCGGCCTCCAGCGGGGTGGTGTCGACCAGCGGCTTGATCAGCAGAGACTCGCCCGCGGTGTAGACGAGGTGGTCGAACTCCCCGACCTCCTCGAAGAACGCGGCGATGGCGTCGCCGTCGGCGACGTCCAGGCGGCGGCCCTCGGCCGGCTCGCCCAACCGCGCCCGGGCCACGGATCCGCGTCGGCCCCGGGCCACGCGGGGGACAAGCTGCCTGTCGCGGCCGGGTCAACGGTACGGACACCGACAGAATGCGCTGACCGGCAGTCAACCAGGCGCACTCGGGAGGTCCAGTGTTCCGTCTCCGTTCCCTTGCGCGGGCCGGGGTCGTCCTACTCCTCGGGGCCGCCATGTCGGCCGTCGGGTCGACCCCGCGCGCAGCGGCCGCGGCGGGCCTGCCCGCTGCCGGGCGGTTCCCGGCCCACGTGGGGGTCGAGGACCCCGCCGCCTACGTCAACCCGTACGTCGGCACCCGGGCGGACGCTCCCGACCGGGGCCACGGCGGCGGCGCCGGCAACACCTTCCCGGGGGCGTCGGTGCCGTTCGGCATGATGCAGTGGAGTCCCGACACCGTCACCTACCAGCACGGCGGCTACACCTACGACGACCCCAGGCTGAGCGGTCTCAGCCTCACCCACATCTCCGGTGCGGGCTGCAGCGACTACGGGACCACCCCGTTCATGCCAGTCCTGGACGCCACGCCGACGGCATCCTCCGCGTTCTCGCACGCGAACGAGCGCCTCGCCCCCGGGTCGTACGGTGTCACCCTCGACAACGGCATCGGCATCGACCTGGCCGTCACCCAGCGGTCCGGGATCGCCCGCTTCAGCTATCCGGCCGGGCACACGGCGTCCCTCACCGTCGATGCGGGCCGGGCTTTCAACGCGGCGTCGGGCGAACTCACCGTCCGGGACTCCACCGTCTCCGGGTTCACCGACGGCGGTGGCTTCTGCGGCACGTCCAACCGCTACCGGGTCTACTTCCACGCCGCGTTCGACCGCCCGTTCAGCCACGTGGACGCCGGCGGCCGATCGCCGGACGCCAGGACCGTGGTCTCGTTCGACGCCGGCCCCGACCGCGTGGTCACCGCCCGGGTCGGGATCTCCTTCGTCAGCGTCGAGGGCGCCCGCGCCAACCTGGAGAGCGAGCAGCGGGGCGTCCCGCTGGAGGAGGTCCGTGCCCGCGGCCGCGCCCGCTGGAACGACCTGCTCGGCAGGATCGCCGTCGCGGGCGGAACCACCGGGCAGCGCCGGGTCTTCTACACCGCGCTCTACCACGCCCTGCTGCACCCGAGCGTGTTCAGCGACACCGACGGCCGCTACCCGGGCTTCGACGGACGGCTTCGCACCAGCCGGCACGGCCACGCCCAGTACGCCGACTTCTCCGGCTGGGACGTCTACCGCTCGCAGATCCAGCTGATCGCTCTGATCGCCCCGGACGAGGCCGCCGACATCGCGCAGTCGATCACCGACCAGGGCGACTCGGCCGGCTACTTCGACCGGTGGACCCTGGCCAACGGCGGCACCGGGGTGATGGTCGGTGACCCGCTGCCGACCATGGCCGCCACCGTCCACGCCTTCGGCGCCACCGGCTTCGACGCGCCCCGGCTGCTCCGGTTGGCCCGGCAGGGCAGGGACGACCCGCGCCAACGCCCCGGCCACGAGGCCTACGACACCATGGGATTCGTCCCGGCGGAAACGGACGGGCAAGGCGCGTCCATCACGCTGGAGTACGCGACCACCGACTTCGCACTGGCCCAACTGGCCTCCCGTCTCGGGGACTTCGCCACCCGTGACGTCCTGCTGCGACGCTCGGCGAACTGGCGCAACGTCTTCAACGACACCAGCCGCTACGTCCAGCCGCGCGACGCGGACGGTAGCTGGCCCCCCTTCGGCCCCGAGCGGCCCGGCGGCTTCGCCGAGGGGAACTCCGCCCAGTACACCTGGATTGTCCCCCACGACCAGCACGGCCTGTTCGACGCGATGGGCGGCCGTGCGGCCGCCGTGAACCGGCTCGACACCTTCTTCACCGAGCTCAACGCCGGCTCCCGGGCGCCCTACGCCTACCTGGGCAACGAGCCCTCCCTGAACACGCCCTGGGCCTACGCCTACGCGGGCCGCCCGGACCGCGCCCAGGACGTGGTCCGGCGCGCCCTCACCACGCTGTTCACCGACACCCCCGGAGGCGAACCCGGCAACGACGACCTCGGGCAGATGTCGTCCTGGGCGGTGTGGGCCGCCCTCGGCATGTACCCGCAGGTGCCCGGCCGGGCCGAACTCGTCCTGGCCAGCCCCCGGTTCCCCGCCGTCACCATCCGAAGGGGCGACGGCCCCACCATCGACATCAGCGCCCCGGGCGCGTCCGACACCGTCCGCTACGTCCACGCGCTGCGCACCGACGGCCGTCCCACCGGTCGCCCCTGGGTGAGCGAGGACTTCGTCCGCCGCGGCGGCACCCTCGCCTTCACGCTCTCCGACACGCCCGAGCCCTCCTGGGGCAGCGACCCGGCCGACGCACCGCCCTCCTTCCCGCCGCCCCCGGCCCGGGCCTCGGCCCCGGCCCCGGACCACCAGCCCGCTGACGCCGGTGGCCACGTCGGCGAGAACGGGATGCCGCGGCCGGCTCGGTCCGTCCAGCCTGGCACCCGCCTCCGTCCGGCGCGTCCGCCCACTGCCCGGCGGACCCCGCCGGAGCAGCGGATGGACCTGCGGTTTCCGAGGGCCGCCGTCGGTTCGTGAACGGGTGCCCCACTAGGCTGGGCCGGTCGGCCGGGTGGCCGCTCATTCCTGGGGGGAGGGGTCGGGACGTGACCTTGCTGGAGAACGATCCGCGAGAGATCGGCGGGTACCTCCTGGAGGGCAGGCTTGGCGCGGGCGGGATGGGCGTGGTGTACCGCGCCCGGTCGGTGTCCGGGCGTCAGGTGGCGGTGAAGGTGATCCGGCCCGAGCTGGCCGCGGACGCCGAGTTCCGGGCCCGGTTCCGGCAGGAGGTCACGGCCGCACGCAAGGTCAGCGGGGCGTTCACCGCACCCGTGCTCGACGCCGACGCCGACGCGCCGGCGCCCTGGCTGGCGACGCTCTTCATCGCCGGTCCCTCGCTGGGAGAACGGGTCTCCGGCCAGGGCCCGTTGACCCCGCCCGAGGTTCGCAGGCTGGCTGCCGGGCTGGCCGAGGCGCTGCGGGAGATCCACCGCGTCGGGCTGGTACACCGCGACCTCAAGCCCGGCAACGTGCTGCTCGCCGAGGACGGCCCGCGCGTCATCGACTTCGGCATCGCCAAGGCGGCCGGCGAGACCCAGCTGACCAGCACCGGAGTGGCCGTCGGCACCCCGCCGTTCATGGCGCCCGAGCAGTACCGCAGCGGTACGGCGACGGCGGCCACGGACGTGTTCGCGCTGGGCTCAGTGCTCGCCTACGCGGCCACCGGGCGCGGGCCGTTCGGCGCGGACTCCTCCCATGCAGTGGGGTTCCGGGTGGTGTACGAGGAGCCTGACCTGACCGGGCTCGCGGCGGAGCTGCGTCCGCTGGTCGTTGCCTGCCTTAGGAAGGACCCTGAGCAACGGCCCACGGTGGAGCGGTTGTTGGGGCTCGCTGCGCAGGGCGAGCAGGAGCGGACGGTTCGGTTTCGGACGGGACCGGTGACTCCGACGGCAGCGGGTCCGGTGACGCCGACGCCGACGGCAGCAGGTCCGGTGACGCCGACGCCGACGGTCCTGGCGGCTCCGCTCGCGGCGGCCGCTCCGCCGACTCCGGTGACCGCGACGCCGGCCGCTCCGCCCGCCGGGGCCGCAGCGCCGACGAACCCGGTCCCACCGGCCGTGCCCTCGTACGCCGCCCCCACGTACACGGCGGCCCCCTCCACCCGCCCGCGGAGGCGCAAGGGTGTGCTGATCGGCTCGGCGCTGTCCGCGGTGGTCGTCGCCACGGCGGGCACCCTGGGCTTCCTCGCCTGGTGGGACCGCGCCCCGGACGAGCCCGGGTCCCATGGCCCGAAGCCCGGCCCGTCCTCCTCGGCGACGGCGACGGCTCCGACCGCCGCCTCCGCCTGCGGCCCCGACGGCAAGCAGGCGGTCGGCGCGGACGGGCTGCAGGTGGCCCTCGTCAAGCAGTGGCAGGCGGATTACGCCAAGGAGTGCCCGGGTGCCGCGATCACCTTCAACGGCCCCGCGAGCGGCACCGTGATGGACCAGTACGCGACCTTCAAGTCCGACGGCGTCGCCCTGGACTCCCCGATGACGGCCGATCAGCGGGCCGTCGTCGGCCGCCACTGCCCCACCGGCTACGCCTCCCAGATCCCGGTCACCGTGCTGCCGGTCGCCGTGGTCTACAACGCGCCCGGGATGAAGGGGTTGGAGTTCGACGCCCCGACGCTCGCCAAGATCTTCACCGGCAAGATCACCAAGTGGAACGACCCGGCGATCAAGGGCCTCAACTCGATCTGGAACCTGCCGGACTCGCCGATCGACGTGCGGATCCCGAGCAACGAGTCGGCGTCCACCGCCATCTTCACCCAGTACCTCGCCAAGGCGGCGCCCGCCGACTTCCCGTACCAGCCGGGCCGGGCGTGGCCCGACAAGTCGCGGCCCGCGTCCGGCACGAACGCGTCCGACCTCCCCGCCTACGTCGCCGGGGGCCAGTGGTCGATGTCCTTCGTACCGCTCCCGGACGCCGGCACCCTCCAGAAGGCCAAGGTGAGGTCCGGCAGCTCCCAGGCGGTGGAACTCACCCCCCACTCCGCCGGCCTGATGGCCGCCGGAGGCTCGGTGCAGGGCACGGGCACCAACGTGACGGTCACGATCGACTACGCGAAGCCCGCCTCGGGCAGCTACCCCATCGTCGACGTCGGCTACATCGGCTTCTGCGACCACGGCGGGGCCGACCGCGCCTTCGCCGGCACCGCCGTCCTGACGAACTTCCTGGCCCACGGGCTGAGCGCGCCGGGCCAGGCGGCCGGCGAGAACCTCATGTACGGCCCGCTGCCGGAGGCCCTGACGAAGCGCGTGCTGGACTCCCTGGCCCCGCTGCGGTTGAAGCCCGGCAACTGATCGAGGAACAGCGCCGTGCGGATTGCGCGTCACCAGCTGGGCGGCGCGGCGGCACCGTGGCGGTCACCGTCCTCGGACCAACCAGCGATGAGGCCGACGGCCGAGGTTCGGGCCGTTCGGGCGGCCCCGCGCGGGGCCGCCGGCGCGGGACGGCGGTGGGGCGTGCGCAAGCTCCGTGTCAGCCGGCCAGGTTGACTGCTCGGCGTACGTCGTCGGCGTAGGCCTGGGGCTGTTCCCAGGCCGCGAAGTGGCCGCCGGCACGGTGTTCCACGTAGTCCCGGATGTTCAGGAACGCCTCGGCGTAGCTTCGTGGCTCAGGTTTGGTGTCGTGCGGGAACACGGAGAGCACGGTCGGCGTGTCGATCCGGTCGGGAAGGGCGACGGGCTCGACGTAGGTGGCGAAAGAGGTGCCGATCGTGCCGGTGACCCAGTAGGCGGTGACCCAGGTGAGGAGCTCGTCCGTCGTGAAGGCCGGCCCGTCGGACCAGGACTCCAGCTTCTCGACGATCCACGCCGCGAGGCCGGCGGGGGAGTCGCCGAGGGCGATGGCGAGCGTGTTCGGCCGAGTCGACTGTTCGGCGATGTACCCGCCCTCGGTTCGGAACCACTGCGCCGACCGGCCGAGGTAGGCCGCTGCGTCGGGCGCGAGCTTCGCCGGGTCCGCCGTGAGCGCACGCTGCGGGGCGGTGTTCGTGAGGTGCAGCGCGGCCACCCGGTCCGGGTGTCGGGCCGCGAGGAGTTCCGCGACGGTACCGCCCACGTCGCCGCCGGACACCGTGTACCGCGAGTAGCCGAGCTCGTCCAGCGCGTCGGCGACGATCCCGGCGATCCGGTCGGCCGACATGCCGCACGTGGTGAGCGGGGCGGCGAACGGGAAGCCCGGCAGTGCGGGGACCACCACGTGGACGTCGGTGAGCAGCGGCAGGACGCGCTCGAACCGCAGCACGGAGTCCGGCCAGCCGTGCAGCAGCACGACCACCGGGGCGCCGGGATTCGTGGACCGCTGGTGGATCACTCGCAGATCGGTGTCGCCCGCTTGCACCGTCGCCCAGGGGAACTCGCCGATGCGGCGCTCGTGCACGCCCCAGTCGTATCCGGTCTCCCAGCGTTCGAGCAGTTCGTCGAGGCGGCTGCCGCTGATGCCGCGCCTCTCGTCGTCGGCCCACGGGGTCGGGACGCGCCGTGTCCGGTGGAGCCGTTCCCCGAGGTCGCCCTCGATGTCGCCCTTGAGGTCGCCCTTGATGTAGGCCTTGATGTCATCGCTCATGTGTATGAGCGTACACATGATGTGTATGCTCGTACACATGACTTCGCGCGATGCGGCCGCCACTCGGCAGCGGATCCTGGAAAACGCCCGACGCCAGTTCGCCCGGCACGGTTTCACCGCGGTCGCGGTCAAGGGCGTGGCCGACGCGGCCGGCGTGTCGCCCAACCTCATCACCCGCTACTTCGGCGGCAAGGACGGCCTCTTCCTGGCGGCGACGCAAGTGGAGATCCCGGTCTCCGACTCCTTCGACGGCGACCGCTCCGAGCTGGGCGCGCGCCTCGCGTCGAACATCGTCCAGCGCTGGTTCGGTGCAGCCGGGGAAGACCCGCTGCTCGTGCTGCACCGCGCGTCCGGCGAACGCCCGGAGGCGGCCGAGGCGCTGGCCGCCTTCCTCGACACCAACTCGCTCGAGCCGCTTCACCGTTACCTGCGTGACAGCGGTCTGGACGACGCAGAGGCCCGCGGCCGAGCCGCGGCGATCGACGCCTTCGTGCTCGGCGTCTCGACCCGCCGCCGGGTCCTGCGCTCCGAACTCGGCGACCCCGCCGACCTCCAGGCCTGGCTGAGCGCCACCATCCAACGGCTCGCCGACGGGTGAGGACCAGGTGCCGGCCGCGGACCACCGCGGTCTCGCCCGCCGCACGTCTCCCCGGCCGAAGACCGCAGCGCCGGCATGGCCGGCGGCCGGAACGCCGAGGTCCGGCTGTGGTGGCGGCCGGGCCATGGGGCAGGATGGCAGTCCGTTCGGAATGCGCACATCCGCTCCGACGTGGCTGCGCACAACACGACCCGACAGGCAACAAGGTGACGAAACAGCACATACAGCGGCCGGCGGCGGCCCGTTCCATCGACCTCCACGCCGCGGGGGCGGGACGGTGACCCGGGACCTGGTCCTGCACGACTGGGTGGTGGCCGGCATCGCGCTGACCTCCGGCTGTGTCGCCGGCCTGGTGCTGCGGGCCCTGATGAAGTGGCTGGGCAAGCACGCGAGCAGGACCAAGTGGAGCGGGGACGACATCATCGTCGACGCACTGCGCACCGTCGTCCCCTGGGCGGCCGTGATCGCCGGGGCCGCGGTCGCCGCTTCGGCCCTGCCACTCTCCGCACGGATCGCGGGACTGGTCGACCAGTCGCTGACGGCCGTGCTCATCGTCATCGCAACGCTCAGCGCGGCCCGGGTCATGGCCGGGCTGGTGCAGTCGGTGGCCGCGTCCCGGACCGGCGTCGCGGCGTCCGCGTCCATCTTCGTCAACATCACCCGGATCGTGGTGCTGTCGATGGGCGTCCTCGTGGCCCTGGAGACCCTCGGGGTATCCATCGCCCCGCTGGTCACCGCCCTCGGGGTGGGCGGTCTCGCAGTCGCGTTGGCGTTGCAGGACACCCTCGCCAACCTCTTCGCGGGTGTGCACATCCTCGCCTCGAAGACGGTACAGCCGGGTGACTACATCCGGCTGACCAGTGGGGAGGAGGGGTACGTCGTCGACATCAACTGGCGCAACAGCGTGGTGCGCAACCTGTCGAACAACCTGGTGATCATCCCCAACGGCCGTCTGGCGCGGACGAACATGACGAACTACTCCCAGCCCGAGCAGAAGCTGTCGATCCTGGTCCAGGTCGGGGTCGGCTACGACAGCGACCTGGAGCACGTGGAGCGGGTCACCCTCGATGTCGTCGACAGCGTGATGGCCGACATCAGCGGCGGCGTGCCCGACCACGAGGCCGCCGTCCGGTTCCACACCTTCGCGGACTCCAGGATCAACTTCACGGTCATCCTGGGCGTCGGCGAGTTCAGCGACCAGTACCGGATCAAGCACGAGTTCATCAAACGCCTGCACCGCCGGTACCGGACGGAGGGCATCTCGATCCCCGCACCCACGCGCACGGTCTCGCTCCGGCAGGACGGGGCGGGCGCACCGTCGTCCCTCCCACCGGTGCCGCACCAATGGGACGCGTCGTCCGAGGCGCTGACGGACCGACGGCGGTAGCCGGGCGTGGAGGAGCCGCCCGGGCGGACCGAGGCGATCAGCGCGTACGCCGCCACGCCATGAGCGGCGGCGCCGGCACTGTCGTGCCGGCGCCGCCCGTCAAGCATGCCTGGCCCGGGCTCAGGGCCCGTGCGGTCAGCCGGTCCAGAACGACGACAGGTTCTGGTAGGTGCCGTGGTCGGCGATGGCGCCCTGGTAGGACAGCGAGTTGCCGTTCTGGGTGTCGATGACCACGAGCTGGTCGCCGCGGAACAGGCGGTAGTCCCCGTAGCCGAAGAACGTCGCGGCGTCGATGCCCAGCTTGAAGTCCTCCGGGATGTTGCGATAGGTGCCGTGGTCTGCGAGCTTCCCGTCGAAGGTGACGGCGTTGCTCTTCTGGGTGTCGATGACAGCCAGACGTCCCTGCTTGAACAGCCGGTAGTCGTTCCGTGCGATGAGCGTGGTGGCGTCCATGGGATGGTCCTTTCGCTGGCGTTCGGTCGGACAGGCCGTCCCGTGCGCTGCGGTGTGCGGGACGGCCCGCTGCGTCGTCCTCTGGCCGATCGGATTCCGCATATGACAACGACAAGCAGCATCCACACAGTCACCCGCTGCTGTCGACAGCGCATCGTGCGCCGAGAGCCGGAACCGGCCACAATCCCCAGGCGGCTCCTGCACCTCAGATCGGTCCGACCGTTCGACGTCGAGCGGCACTCAACGACACAGGGTGCGCAGGGTGGTGAGGCAGTCCGCTGCCCGGCGCCGCGGGTCGGTGTCGGTGCCGGCCCAGGCGATCCGGGCGTCCGGCCTGATGAGCACGGCGGTGACGTTCCGCCAGAGCGCATGGGACACCTCGGTGTCGACGGTCCCCGCTCGCTGCTCCAGACCGTCCGTCGGGCACGGCGTCCGAGTCCCGTCGAGGTCCAGCAGCAGTGGTCGGCCGTGGTGCATCAACGGGTGGGCGGTGGGTGCACCGGCCGGGGTGTTCAGGGCGAGGCCGGCCAGCCGGGTACCGTTCAGCGGGTGCCCGCCGGGCTCGGTGCCGGCCGGTAGCGGGTCGTCGAATCCGGCGATTCGGCGGGCCCACAGGTGGTTGGTCCGTGGTTCGGCGAGTGCGGCGGACCAGACCTCGCGCAGGGCGATCTGCTCCGGGTTCGCCGCAGCGAACAGGGCGAGCTGCGCGCGGGTGTTGTCGATGACTGCGCGGCCGGCCGGCCGGCGCTCCGTGTCGTAGCTGTCGAGCAGCCCGTCGGGTGCCCGGCCCTGGAGGGTGGCGGCCAGCTTCCAGCCCAGGTTGGTGGCGTCCTGGATACCGAGGTTCATGCCCTGCCCGCCGGCCGGGAAGAACATGTGCGCCGCGTCCCCGGCCACCAGCACCCGTCCGGCGCGGTAGCGCGCGGCCTGGCGGGTGGCGTTGCCGTAGCGCGAGAGCCACCGCGGGTTGCGGATGCCGAGGTCCCGTCCCAGCAGCGTGCGGGTCTGCTCGCGCACCTCCTCCAGGGTCAGCGGTTCGCCGGCGCCGTGGTGCATGGTGGCCGTGGAGAGGCCCGCCAGACGGTGGACGCCGTCGCCGATCGGGGCTGCCAGGAACGAACCGGCCGGCCCGGTGGCGGCGAGCGGCGCGGTGGGCGGATCGTCGAGTTCGACGTCGGCGAGCCACCCGGTCAGGGTGGTGTCCTGACCGGGGAAGTCGATGCCGGCTGCCTGGCGCACCGCGCTGCGCGTGCCGTCGCAACCCACGACCCAGCGGGCCTGCACGGTCCGGTGGGTGCCGCCGGCCCGGATCACCACCTCGACGGCGTCCGGCCCCTGGGTGAGCGAGACGACCTCCTCCCCGCGGAGCACCCGGGCGCCCACGGCGAGCGCGTGCTCCTCCAGGAGCTGTTCGGTGACGGACTGACCGAGCGCCAGCATGAAGGGGTGCACCGCCCCGGTCGTGGAGAAGTCCAGCCGGGTGGTCGCCGCACCGAAGTGGCCGGTCGGCACCGGGGTGCCGCGTTCGATGAACCGCTCCGCGAGGCCGCGGGTGGCGAAGGTGTCCAGCGTGCCGGCCTGCATGCCGACCGCGCGCGACCGTCCGTCCGGTGCCGCCCGGCGTTCCACGACGGTCACCTCCACCCCGTGCAGGCGCAACTCCGCGGCGAGCCAGAGCCCCACCGGGCCGGCTCCGGCGATGAGCACGTCGAGCATGACGACCACTTCCTCTCACTCTTCGAACGATGCGCTGGGGCGGCGGCGGGCCGATGCGCCGGGACGGCGGCGGCCTCGTGACGCCGGGTGAGCAGCGTGCTCAGCGGGCGCTGCCGAGGTTCCGGTCGCCGTCGGTGCCTTCGAGCATGAGGGTGGTCTCCTCGATGCGGCGGAAGCGGCCGTCGGGGGCGAACTCGCCGAAGAGGTAGACCTCCATGCGGACGGTGGATCCGTCGGTCTTGACGACGGTCATGGTGTGGCGGTCGGCGTAGCGGTCGCCGACGGTGAGTTCGTCGTGGACCTCGACGGTGCCGTCGGCGACGACGGTGCGCAGGTGGGCGATGTGGGTGAGGAACTCGGTGCGGTCGGCCCACTCGCCGTCGGTGCGCTGGCGGTAGTCGGGGGCGAAGTGCCGGTCGGCGGCCTCGTCCAGGTCGAGGCCCGGGGTGAGGAGCAGGTCGGTGAGGGCGGCGCGGACGTCGGTGTGGGTCACGGGGATTCCTCCGGTTGCGGGCGGGAGCGTTCCGCTGCGGATCGAGCGGAGATGCGTGCCTGAAGCACGCTTATGACTGTAGCGGAAAAGCGTGTGCGACGCACGCACATTCGGAACGCTTTCGGTGCGTCGAACGGAAGCCACCTGATGGGGTATCGAGCGCCCCATGAACTACGCGACCTCGTCATCGAGTTCGCCGATCGCCTCACGTCCCGCGCCCCGCGCCCCACGCCCCGCGGCCCCGCGCCCCGCGCCCCGCGCCCCGCGCCCCGCGCCCCGCGCCCCGCGCCCGCCAAGCCTGACGGCGAGGAGCCGCTGCCATGAGAGCGGTCGGCCATATTCACACAGCCGTTTGAACACCACGGGCCGCTGTGCGGCGTACCAGGGGGAGATCAGCCAATGCCGAGCGCCGGCGACCAGCCGGACGACGGCCGTCCGCAGCAGAGCGGTCACGCAGCGGCGGCGGATCCGCCCTCTGGCGCGGCGCCCGGGCCCGGGCGCCGCGCCGCACGCAGGCGAGTGGAGCGGAGGTACTCGGCCAACCCGCGGGCGTAGGCGTCGATCGTTCGAGGCGCCCGACCGAGATCAGTCCAGATCTGCAGCTACACCGCCGCCTGCTCATGCCGGCCCGGCACCGGCCACTTCTCCGTCAGCACCGTCGTGCCGCTCAAGCCATCTCCCAAGGCCGTGGTTGCACCGGAGAGTCATGATCACCCCGGCAGATTCCACGTAACTTTCAAGATGCTCAAGCGCCAGATGTTCGGCCGGGCCGGCTTCCGGCTGCTGAGGAAGCGGGACCTGCTCGCAGGGATGGGCTCCGGTGCCGTGCGATAGATTGCGGGCGACACGAGAGAAGAGCTCGCATGGACTCCCGCATCCCGCGGTTGCGACGCAAACTGGCACGCATCCCCTACGCGCCCACCCGAAGCCACTCCTTCGGGGAGGAGCGACACGAATTTCGTCTCGGCCCCCGCATCACCAACAGCCAGGCAGACGCCTTTGAGGCCGAGCACGACGTGGAACTCCCGCAGCCCTACCGAGACTTCCTCACCAACATGGGCGGCAGTGGCGCCTCTCCGTACTACGGACTGATCCCGCTGGAGGACTGCACGCTCTTCACAATGAACCCCAGAGACTCCAGAACGGGCCCAAGAGGATTCAGCCGGGCCTACCGCCCCACCCGCCGTGGCGACCTGTTCCTGCACGTCATCGAACGCGGCTGCAGCGATCTCGTCCTCATAGGCATAACCGGCCCTCTCACCGGGCGCATGCTCATCGGCAACGCAGACGGCTTCTGGGGCCCGAACGTCTCCTCAGCCCCGGACTTTCTCGCCTGGTATGAACGATGGCTCGACCACATGGCTGCCGGACGGGACAACCGGGCCCTGGAGCTCACCTCACCCCAGCTCCCAGCGCATCCAATTCGGCAGCGGCTCGCTTGGAGCTTGCGCAGATAGGCGGCGTCGTGGCCCGGCAGGAAGGTGGGCACAGGTCCCGGTGACCATGGAGTTGAGACGCTCTGTGACCACTGGGGAGACCTGTGCCTGTACTTCCAGCATGGCTGACCGACCCGCTCTGGGACCAACTCGCCACCCTGCTGCCGCAGCGGCCCGAGTTCGCTTCGACCCACCCGTTGGGCTGCCATCGACGCCGGATCAGCGACCCGATCGTCCTCGACAACTGCTGCAAGTCCCTCGCTCCGGCTGCTCCTACGAGGCAATCGCGGACTCCTCGTGCTCGGCCACCTGGGCTTGTCACCCACCCGCGCGGCTTCTCACTCGTGGATGCGTTCTTCATCACGCTGCTCCGAGGTCCTTCGGCGAGTTCGGCGATCCACATCTGGCCGCTGACGCGGGATGGGAATCCCCGGCCTGTCCCGCCGGCCGGACTCGGCGGTGGCGTTCAGACGTGTCGCCTCTTGGGGTACGGAGGCAGGGCGTATCCCGGCAGCCGTACCTGGCGTGAATACACCGGCGGAGTGCCCTCTGCGGGAACGGGCTCTGCGTAGCACTCAAGAACCAGGTCGCCCCGCAGGTCGTCGAACGTGTCGGGCGAATCCTCCAGCAGGGCGTCGGCCCACACTTCGAGGGACGCGTTCTTCAGAGCATCGTTCGGAACCTGGCTGACCGGCTCGGGACCCATCACCGTAAATCCCGGCTCACCGTCCGCACGGAACAGCAGCCGCCACCAATACGGCTGCCAGTAGGGCTTCTTCAACGAGAACCAACTCCCCATGTCGTTGCGGACGGCGGCTCCTCCGTGGCCGCCATGCCTGGTGATGCTTCCATTGATCAAAAAAGGTCGGCCAGCCCATGACCCGGCAGGGCTCCTGCCCTCCTGCGGCGCCGCTCACTGGTGACTCATGACGCCTTCCGCGAGCGGCGCGAACAGCATGTTCCAGTTGCCTGGCAGATGTTGTGTCGCCGCAGTCAGGTGGAAACGCGTGACTGTCCACTCGTCAGGTCGCGCCTGTGCACCATGCTCCCGAACAGCCTGAAGACAGTGGTCGATGAACTCCGAGTCCTCCTCATCGAACCCGAGCCGCTCGCACGCCTGCTGTACCTCCGGCGCCTCCTCGAACCAGTCGTCCCATCCGGTGGCCGCACCCAGAAGATAGAGCAGGTAGCTCTCGGCGTCCGGCAGACCACCGCGCAAGTCCCGCGAGGTGACATCCCGTTCCGCATCGTCGCAGTCCAGCTCCGTACCTTCGGCCGCTGCGGTGACCAGGCCCTCCCAGTAGGTCACGTCATGCCTGCCAGTGCTCTGGCGCATGTACTCGCTCGCGAAGGCGGCCATCGTCTTGGGATCGTCGATCAGCGGGGAGAGAACCACGTCGCTCTTGTAATCGAAGCCGAAGTAGTAGCGGCACCCGTCCAGAGTGAGCGACTCAATGCCGCCTGTGTGGCCGATCCGATCGGGTAGAGGTGCAAAGTGCTTGAGGAGATCCTGTTCCGTGGCGGGGACCATAGCGTCCTCGGCCGACACTCACCCGGGCCCCGCCGCCATGATGCGAAGACGAGTGCTGATCCAGCGGTTCTACGGCGTCACCGACATCACTGCGCGTAGTCGGATCCTCCAGGCCTGGACCATCCACCGTCCGGACAGACGCTCCACCGCCGGCCATGACCAGCCGCCCTACCCGCGCAGCTTCTTTCAGAAGTCGCCGCAGACATGCGGGAGATGCGCAGCCGCTGAGCCTCGGGTGTTGGGCAGTGGAACCCTGGCCTCGCCTGCCTGTCCTGATCGCGTCGGACACGGCTAGGGCGAGAAGGCGTTGATCGTCGCCTCGACCATCCGGGCGACCGGCTCCACGTCGGGTCTCGTCGGGTTCCCGGAGGTCTTCAGGTTCTGCCAAACCACTGCGAAGTCGAGGTCGCCGCTGCTGTCGTGTGCGATCAGGGCCTCCGAGACCACTTGGTTGATCACTCCGGAGCCGTCTGGCTTGAGTGGGCCGAATCCGATCTTCGAGTGGGTGGCGGACAGGTTCCCGTTGGGCCACAGCAGGAGTTGGTGGAACCAGCTCCGCCCGCCTGGCGTCAGCATGGGGATCAGGTCGGTGAGATCGCCGCTTTCCAGCGTTCCGGAGAACATTCGGGCGAAGAGCCTCGCCATGTCCACAGCCGTTGTGGCCTGGGCGGTGGCCCCGTCGTTGACTGATGCGGTCGTCACTGGGGTCCATTGGTTGACGTAGTCGCCGGCGAGCCAGATGCCTCGTTGGTTCGCGGCGTCGAAGAACCCGTCGTCGCCGGCCTTGGCGTTCATGAATCCGAAGGCGACGCCGTGGATGCATTCCCCGGCCGGCGGGTCCGTCTGGTTGATCAGCATCCCTCGGAGCTGGTTTCGGTAGCCGAAGGTGAAGTCGACACTGATTGCCGTTCCGGTCGCATCGAACTGCGGTTCCAGGACGGTCTGGTAGTCCGGAAGGATCTTGTTCTCGTCGGCGGGGTTCGGGTACTTCGCCAGGATCTTTGGCGGGGTAACCGCGCGAATCTTGCTGTTGAACTCGGTGGCCAGGGCTGCGTAGAAGTCGGCGGAGGTGGCGGGTGGCTGTTCTGCGCGCAATTCCTCGGCGAGGAATCTGAGAGTGTGAGCGGCGTACATGGCCAGCAGCTTGACGACACTCGCCGAGTAGTGGACTTCGTTGTGCCGGTGCCCGGCCCACGGCAGTAGGTCAGCGCCGGTCAGCGCGACCACAGTAAGACCCGTCCGTTCCAGCGCGGTGCGGTCGGCTCCCGACAGTCCGTTCATGAACGTGTCGAGCGCGTCCTGCATGCTTCTGTTGCGTGCCGGGTCACCCTCCGGTTCGAGGTTGTCCGGATACGCGCCGGTGAACATCTCCATGGTCGGTGACTCCTTGTCGTCGTGCGCGGAGTCCGGCCCGGGATCGTGCCGACATGGCATCATTGCCAGTGATCATCGACAGGATGTGCCCGCTTGGGGTGGTGACGGTCGGGCAGATCGGACTCAGAGCGGCAGTCTTCACACCATTCGCGTTCATCACCGGCCGCGTCCGGACTCCGCCTCAACGGTCTGCCCGGCCCCGCCGTGCCCGGACAGCGCCCGCCGGACACCCTCCGGGGCGACGCCCAGGGTGGTGACAGGCACTCCGTCGTCATTGATGCGCGCCGCGGACTTGGGCGGAAAGCACAAGACCGCCAAGTCTGTGGGGAGTTTGAGCCTGGCCAGGACTGACTCTCCGCTCACCGTCGCTCTGTGAACGGTGCCGCCGAAGCCGTCAACTGCTTGGCACCGGCCCAGTGACCGACTATCCCACGGCATGGTGTGGCTGACTCGACAGGGTTCTCCTCCTAGCCTCAACCGGCGCCCATGGCATTGCAACTCGACAACCTTCGGGCTGAAAGTCGACTCCGATGGAGACTCGAACGGTTTCGGGAAGGCCGCCGCCGACGTCTGCGATCCGGTCCTTGACGACACCACCCCGGCAGTCGAACCGGCCGCCGCCGCACGGATGTACCGTTCCGTCGGGGCTCTGGTAGTGACTTCGGCTCGTCAGGGTGAGATCTCCCGAAATCCTCGATGGGCATGGTGCGGTGGCGGTACTCGGTGGTATGTGAGTATGCGGATGGGGGCGGACCGACCCCTGCGGGACGTGAGCGCCGACAAGCGGTCCGAATGCAGGCGGCCGAGCTGTTCGAACAGAGGATCAAGCCGTCGGAAGTGGCGCGACGGCTACGGGTGAGCCAGCAAGTCGGCCTACCAGTGGCATCAGCTGTGGCGGGATGGAGGTGTGCAGGCTCTGACCTCCCGAAGCCCGAGCGGATCCCGAGGCCGACCGTCCCCGCGCTGCCTGGAGAGGAGGCGACCTGGGTGGAGCTGAAAGAGCCCGGGCGGCCTGCGGGGGCTACATCTGCTTCGAGGACGAGGCAGGCTTCACCCGCCGTCCGCCCAAAGGACGCACCTGGGGCCGGCGCGGCCGCACACCGGTCGTGACCAGTCAGCGACCGTCGTTCGGGACGCCTGTCCGTGGCCGGGCTGACCGCCATGCGGCCCGGCTCCCGCACCCGGCTGTGCCACCGCCTGCGTACCCACCCAGCTGGCAGAGGCAAGCTCCGCAGCATGGGCGAGTGCGACTTCATCGCGCTGATCGACGGCGTCCACCAACTCGTCAAGGCACCGATCGTGCTGGTCTGGGACCGCGACACAGCGAACTGGCACGACTGGGAGCACCTGATCGTCTCCGAACGCGCCGTACGCAACCACACCGCCAGACTCTGCCACCTGTTCGGCGTGAAGGTGACCTCGTCCTGGGACAAGTCTTCGCACAGTTCGAAGCCGCCCAACGCATCGACCGACCCGCGTGAGCCGCCCAACTGGGGGATTACGGGGTGCATGTACGCAAATCAGCTCCTTGAACCGGTCCGGCCGAACGAGAGTGCGGCTGACTCGCTGCCACGTCTACACCCTGGGGGCCGGGGCTGCCGGGCCATCGGGTACGGTCACGGTTTCACGTCCCGCTCAGTTCCGGTGACGGTCCCGTCCGGATCGCCACCGGTGGAGCGGTGAGTCCCACCCGAACCGTGTACAACCCTTAGGGAGCTTCCTCGTGCACCAACTCCTGCGCCGGAGCCTTCCGGTCCTCGCCGCCCTCGGCATAGCCGTCAGCGCTCCACTGCTCACCGCCGGCACCGCCCAGGCCCGGGCCGAGCACGGGTGCGGCACCGTCGACGTCCAGTTCTCCGTCGACGGCGGCAAGAGCTGGATCTCCGACGGCCGGATGTCCCAGCCGCACGGCGTCATCCAGGTCCGCCTGGTCGGCGACGTCGCGGACGGCTGCGACTACCGGGTCTCGCTGGCCTCCTACGACACCGAGGGGCCGACCTGGGCCACCTCGGGCAAGCAGACCTTCCTCGGCTGGGCGACCACGACGCTGCGCAGCGGGAACCGCCAGGCGACCCTGGACGTCTCCGCCCACCTGCCGAAGTGCTACGGCCAGATCGACCTGTACAACGGCGACAAGAAGTTCGACGGCGTCGCCAACCCCGCGCCGAGGTACCCGGACGGCGTCTTCCCGGACAACCTGATCTCGGCCTGGAACGGCGGCAAGGCCTGCGTGCCGACCCCGACCGGCACGCCGACCGTCCCGGTGCCGACCTCCTCGGCGTCGCCCACGGCCACCGCGACCCCGCACCCGACCGGGACGCCGACCGCCACGACGACGCCTTCGGCCACCGCCACCGCGACGGCCACCGCCTCGCCCTCCACCACCGCCAAGCCGTCGGCGCCGGCCACCACCGGGACGCCGTCGACCGCCCCGGCCGTGCCGGCGCCGTCCGCCCCGGCGGACACGACCGGCCCGGTCGGCAAGCCGACCGCCAATCCGGTCTCGACCACGCCGGCCAGCACGCTGGCCAGCACGGGTGGCAACAGCAGCCAGATGATCGTCTACGGCGCTGGTGGGGCCGCGCTGCTCGCCGTCGGCGGGGGCGCGCTGGTGATCGCCCGCCGTCGGGGCGCCCGCCGCTGACGCGGCACCGCTGAGGTAGCCAGGACTGAGGTACCCAGGACGCCCGCGGTCCCCGGACCGCGGGCGTCCGTCGTCCGTTCACCCCCGGACGGTCCGGAACCGGCGCAGGTACTCCGTCGACGTCGTGCCGAGCCGGCGGCGGAACGCCCGCACGAGCGTGCCGGTGGTCCCGAACCCGCAGGTGGACGCGATGCGTTCGAGCGTCTCGTCGATGATCTCCAGCCGGGTGCGGGCCGGTTCGACGCGGGCGACCGCCAGTTCCCCCGGCACGGCACCGAAACCGGCCCGGCCTGGCCGTCTTCAACGACCGGCTCTCCTGCGTTCGCTGCCCGCCACGAGGCATCGGTGCCGGCCACGCCGCCACGGACGACCGGCGTCGACGGCCCGGGGATTCCCGGGGCGGCGGGGTCGTCAAACCGATGCCTGACAGTCGTCAAACCGGTGCCTGACAGTCAACTACCCGTGGTCGGTCGGCAGTTGATCGTCCCGAGCACGGGCCCTTCGCGGGGTGGATCTGGAAGACTGCTGCACGCGCGGTCCGGAGCCGGCCGGGCGCAGGGGGAAACCGGAAGGGTGGGAGGGCCGCTGTGGAACCGGTCCGTCGAGTGCAAGGTGGCCGCACCGCCCGGCTCCCTCCGGGGCTCGGTGGTGCAGCAGGTCCGTGCCGACCGGGACAGGGAGCCCGTCGTCCCGTCCGGTCGGAGCGCAGGGCAGCGTGGCGTGCCACAGCCGCCCGTACCGACCGGCCTCGCCCCCGGGCACCGTCCGCTGGGGCAGGACGATCCCCGCCGGATCGGCCGCTACCGGCTGACGGCGGTGCTGGGCCAGGGCGGGATGGGCACGGTCTACCTCGGCCGGTCGCCCGGGCAGCGCCTGGTCGCGGTCAAGATCGTCCGGCCGGAGCTCGCCGAGGATCCGGTCTTCCGGAGGCGGTTCGCCCACGAGATCGAAGCCGCGGGTCTCGTCGGCGGGTTCCACACCGCGTCGGTGGTCGACGCCGACCCGCACGGCGACCCGCCGTGGCTGGCCACCGAGTACATCCCCGGCCCGTCACTGCAGGACGTCCTCGAACAGCAGGGTGCGCTGCCCCCGAGGACCCTGCACACCCTCGCGGTCGGCGTCGCCGAGGCACTGGAGCACATCCACGTCTGCGGCATCGTCCATCGCGACCTCAAGCCCGGCAACATCATCGTCGCTGACACGGGCCCGCGCATCATCGACTTCGGCATCGCCCGGGCCTTGGACAGCACCCGGCTCACCGGCACCGGCTACGTCATCGGCACACAGGGGTTCCTCGCGCCGGAACAGCTCACCGGCGCGTCGATCACGCGTGCCGCGGATCTCTACGCCTACGGCATGGTGCTGTGCCATGCCGCTGGAGCCGCCCCGCTCGCCGACGGCGAATCCCTGGCGTCCGCCCTCGGCCTGCTGCCCGCGCGGTTCGCCGGCGTCATCACCCGGTGCCTCGACCACGATCCCGGCCGCCGTCCGACGGCCACCCAGGTCCTCGACCTGCTCGCCCCGAACGTCCCGTCGACCGGAGACTGGTTGCCGCTGCCCGTGCGCCGATGGTCGGCCTGTACAACACGTCGGCTGCCACGGCACCGTGAGCCATGGGTCTCGAGTGCAGCCGGCGGACGCCGAGCTTCCGTCACGGCTGCACAGCGGCCGCGCTCTTGGACCGAGCTGCCGAAGCGGAGGAGGGCGCGAGTCCCCGTCTGAACGCGCTGGCCCGCCAGGTTCCACGCCTCGGCCCGCCGTAGCTGCCCGGATGCGCTACTGAATCCTTATCCTTGTCGCGCGTTCGGGTGACCGCGCGCCGGCCGAGGGCGTGGCGGGCGACATGCGTGCGGATTGCGTTGAAACGCTTCATGCATGGCGAACCTCGGGGTTCTCGCCCGAGCAAGGGCGTGTCCACTCTCGTGCTCGACCCCTTGGCGGACGGCCGTCGAACACGGTGGCCTCAACAAGCGTCGCCTACTGCCGATTTGGAACGGATACGGCCCTGCGAGGCCTATCCGAGGCGCGGTCGGTTGACCTTGCGAAGCGGTCTTCGATCCCTGCGTCAGGCTTGGGGTGCCTTGCCGCCACTGGAGAAGGTGAAGGCTTTCACGGATCAAGCCGTCGCCGTGGGCACGATCCTGGCTCTGGTCCTCGCCAGCATCAGCCTGTTCCTGTCGACCAGCGCGTCGGACGAGGCCTACACGAACCAGCGGATCGCGAATCGCCTGGCCACCGCCTACCGCGTCGCCTGGCACATTGACAGGGAAGGCGAAGGGCCCCGGCGGCTGCTCATCGAGAACCGCAGTCTGCTTCCGGCCTACAACGTTCTTCTCGTGGACGAGCCGAGCAGCAGGTTCTACCAGATTCCGACGCTCCCGCCCTGTACCCGATACTCGGTCGAGGTTCCGGACGGCGCCGAGTTCGATGACTTCACCATGTACTTCCATACCGGAGGCCAGTGGTACCAGGCCGACACCGCCGGGAGAACCGAAGCAACGGGTGACAGCCGAAGGCCCGCGGCAGCGTTCACCGCGGTCAAGGGCAAGACCGACGCAGCCGGAACCAGCGGACGCAAGCCGGATCTCCAGGAAGTCCAAGGATGCGGATAGGCTCCGCACCGGCATGCCCGGTTCGGATACGGGCGTCCCTGACCGGCCCGGCTGCCGCCCGTTTCCGGATACGGCGTGGCTGCGCCGGAGGATCTTTCCGGTCTTTCGCGGCCGTTTCGGATTCACCGGGCGGTGGATCCGGTTCGGTGATCCGCCAGCGGGGTCAGTCCGTGGTGGGCCAGTCCCAGCCGAGCTGGATGAACATGCCGAGGCGGTCGCTCACGGCGCGGATCTCGGCGATCCGGCCGGCGCGGACGGTGAAGATCCAGATCTGCTCGACGTCGCAGCGGCGGTTGGTCGGCTCGGGCATCCGGGCGTGGTAGCCCGTGTGCACACCGGCCACCCGCAGCCGGGCCACGACCTCGTCGTCCTCGGCGATGAGCTGCTCGATGTGGAAGCCGTCGCCCTCGGCCTCGGTGCTGAAGGCGGCCAGCTGGAGGCGGAAGCCCTCGATGGCGGCGCCGGGGGCGTCCTCCTCGCCGAAGATGATCTTGTTGTGGTCGATGACCGACGGGGAGAGCAGCTGCACCCAGCCCTCGCCGGAGCGGTCGTTGAGCGCGGCGACGAAGTCGCGGATGACCTGCTTGTTGGTGGTGGTCGACATCGTGGTTCCCCCTGCGGCGGCCCGAGTTTCTTACGCGGTAAGTTTCGCTGGAGACGAGTGTTATCTTATGCCGTAAGAAAGTCAAGTCAGTGGCGGGAAGACAGAAGGAACGGGAGATGACGGAGCATCAAGAAGCCCGGCGCGGCCGGGGCGAGCGGGCCGGACTGAGCAGGCAGCAGATCCTCGACGCGGCGCTCGGCCTGGTCGACCGGGACGGCATCAAGGGCCTGACGATGCGTTCGCTCGGCCAGGAGCTGGGCGTGGAGGCAATGACCCTCTACCACTACGTGCCCAACAAGGACGCCCTGCTGGACGGCCTGGTGGAGCAGGTGTTCACGGCAGCGACCCCCACCATGGACGGCCCGGCCGACTGGCGCACGGCCCTGCACGCGTACGCCACCGCCCTGCGCGAGGGCCTGCTACGGCACCCGGCCGTACTCCCCCTCGCCACCTCCCGGCCCGCCGTCACCCCGGCGACCCTCGACGACCTCGAAGCCCTCCTGCGCCTGCTCACGACCGGCGGCTTCCCGCTCGGCCGCGCCCTGCACGCGCTCAACTCCCTCACCGTGTTCGTGATCGGCCACGCGACGGCGGAGGCCCGAATCGTGGTCGGAGCCGAGGAGGCCGGTGGCACCGACTGGCTGGCCACGCTCGACGCGGAGCGATACCCCCTGCTGATCCGCGCCGCCAACGAGCGGGCCGGCACGGACGACGCCGAGCGGTTCGCCTTCGCACTCGATGCCCTGCTGCTCGGCTTCGACGCGCTGCGCTCGGGCTGAGAAGCTTCGTTCGATTCGGTGAAGTCCGACAAGAGCAAGCGATGCCGACCACAGTTCTGCTCTTTCATGGCATTTCGCTCACTCGGTCGGTTCCTGGCCGGTGAGCAGGTCGAGCAGGCCGACGGGGGCGTTGTCGCCGAAGATGAGCCGGTGATTCTTGTCGGATTCGGCGGCGAACCGGGCGCTGCGGGCGAAGACGCCTGCTCGTACTCTGCAAGGGCGGCTTCGATGTCGTCGGGATGTGCGGCGATGGCTTTGCCGAGTTCGGCGCCGTCGAGCATGGCGAGGTTGGCGCCCTCCCCGGCGAACGGTGACATGAGGTGGGCGGCGTCGCCCAGCAGCGTCACTCCGGGGACGCGATCCCACCGGTGGCCGATGGGCAGGGCGCTGATCGGGCGCGGGGCGAGGGCGGTTTCCCCGTCAGTGATGAGTGCGGTGAGTTCAGGCGCCCATCCGGTGAATTCTGCCGCGACCTGGGCCGCCGCCGTTTCGGGACTGGCGAGGATGGCGGCGATCCATTCCTGCGGCTTGGTGAGCGCAACGTAGGTGTGAAGAACGGCGTGGGCCTCTCGATGGCCGAGGATCCCCTTGCCGGTCGCGACGGCGAACAGGGAACCGTCGCCGGTGGCCTTGGCCGCTGCGGGGTGGCGTCGGTCGGCGTCGTACAGGTAGGTCTCGATGAACGACGTGCCGACGTACTCGGGCTTCGCGTCGGAGAGCAGCGGCCGGACCTTCGACCAGGCGCCGTCCGCGCCCACGAGGAGGCCGGTCGTCACGGTCGACCCATCGGCGAACGCCAACTCGTGCCTCCCGTCTCCGAGGGGGCGGACACTGGTGACCCGGTGTCCCCACCGGATCATCTCGCCGGGCAGCGAGTTGATCAGGATCCGACGCAGGTCTCCGCGGAGCACCTCGGGGCGCCCGCCCGTGCCGTCGTCGGGCTGGTCGAGCAGGACGGCGCCGTGCCGGTCGAGCACGCGCACGGCCTCGCCGCCTTCGTGGATGATCGCGCGGAACTCGGCGGTGAGGCCGGCCGCTTCGAGGGCGAGCTGCCCGTTGTACTCGTGGATGTCGAGCCGGCCGCCCTGCGTGCGGGCGTCCGCCGACGTCTCGGCTTCGTAGATGGTCGCGGGGATGCCGTGCAGGTGCAGGACCCGGGCGAGGGTCAGGCCGCCGAGCCCGGCGCCGATGATCGTGACGGGAGTGGTCATGGTGGTTTCCCCTCAGGCTGGACACGCTCTACTCGGGTACAGTGTTCGCAGTAACGGAACGCCACGATAGCACTACTGCGAACAGTGAGTGCAGTAGTGAGGAGGGAAACCCGATGGACGACGCTCACACGGTGGTCTGGAACCGGCCGGAGCGGGCTGCGAAAGGCCCCGCACCCTCACGCACCCGGGCGGAGATCACCGCCGCCGCCATCGCGATCGCCGACACCGAAGGCATCGAGGCACTGTCCATGCGGCGCGTCGCCAAGGAACTGGGAACGGGCACAGCCTCGCTCTACCGCTACCTGGCGTCCAAGGACGACCTGCTCGATCTCATGCTCGACGCCGTAGCGGCCGAAGACGGCGGCCCGCCTGCCCCCACCGGCGACTGGCGCGGCGACTTGCGGACACTGGCCTATCGCTCCCGGGCCACCATCCACCGGCATCCCTGGATGACCTCCCTCGCGGCAGGGCGCCCATCACTCGGACCGAACTCCCTCGATGCCACCGAACACGCACTCGCCGCCCTCGATCCCCTCGGCTTCGACATCGACGTCATGATCACCGTCGTCAATACGCTGCATGCCTTCGTCCGCGGCTACGCCATCGGCGAGCTCGCCCAGCAGGAAGCCGTCCGACGCTCCGGAGTCGGCAACCAGGAATGGATGGACGCCCACGCGCCCTACCTCGACAAGGTCGTCAGGGCCGGGCGCCATCCACTCCTCGCCCGGGTCATTCGTGATGCCGAACTTCCCCACGCGGCCGACAGCGCCGAGCGCGGTTTCCGACTGGGACTCGAACGACTCCTCGACGGATGGGAGGCCAACCTCCCCATCCGGCCCTGACGGTTCGGCAACGCCAACCGGAGGTTCCTCGGCGAACTCCGTACTCCGCCGTCGGCCTCCGCGCGCGCCGAACCCCCGACGCAGCACGATTCCCGGAAGCGCCCCCTGCCCGGGCAGGATCAAGAACGTGACGCCGGACCGGCAGGTGACGGTGCGCAGGATGGTCGACTTTGCCGCCGCCGGTGCCTGCGGAGATCAGCACGTGCGGAGATCAGGCCATGCGGAGATCAGCACGTGCGGAGATCAGGACGTGCGGGGAGTCGGCGTCCGGGTCGATGGGGCGCCCGGCCGGGAACCGGCCGATACCGAACGCGAGGGATTCGGCGGTCTCTTCCACCTGCTTGTCGAACCTCGTCTGCGCCATGCCGTGCCCCGGCGGTGCACTGTGTGCGGATCAGCGGGCGACCGAGATCGCGAAGGGCGCGAATCCGCTGGACCGAATCACGTGCGGCACGAACAGTATCGCGGCCTCCGTGGCGCGGGCGGTTTGGATCCCACCGAGATCGGTGATCCACTCCTTGCGCCAGCCGAGGTTGACGAGCAGTTCACGGACGGTCTGCTTGGCCTGCAGGTCGTCGCCGGAGAGGAAGGCGTCGGGCGCCTGGGAGAGCATCGCCGGCGCGGTCATCACCGGGAAGAGCATGGTGTTGAGTGTCTTGACGACGCGCGTTTCGGGGAGCGCTTCCTGAAGTTGCTCGGCGAGGCTCGATCCGGGGTAGATCAGGTGGGCCGGCAGTCCGTCCGGTCCGTCGACGGTGGCGTTGGAGACGTCGACGAGGATCTTGTCGCGCAGTTCCTCGCGCAGGGCGGCGAGCCGGTCCAGCGAGCCGGCTCCCGGGGTGGCGTTGATGACGATCCGGGCTGTCCGGGCGGCGTCGGCGGCGGCGCCCGGCGCGCGGTCCGCCACGGTCACCTCATGCCCTGCCCGGGTGAGGGCTGTGGCCAGGTTGCCGCCGACGCGGCCGTTTCCGAGAACTGCGATCGTGGTCATGATGGTGTGGTCCTTCCGTACGTGCAGGGTGTGGTGCGCGGTCAGCGTGAGAGCGTGGCGACGGCCTCGGCGTGGACGCCGGGCGCGGCGGCCAGGAGGCTCTCGCTCTGCGGGGTCCAGGGGCGGCCCTCGGCGTCGGAGATCTGTCCGCCGGCCTCGGTGACGAGCAGCGCCCCGGGCAGCAGGTCAGCGCGGGCGCCGGCGAACTGCCAGAAGGCGTCGATCCGGCCGGCGGCCACGTTCACCAGGTGCAGGGTTGCGGGCACGGCGGTGCGGACGACGAGCGCGTCGAAGAGCATCGCGGTGATCGAGGAGCCGACGCGCCGCACGATCTTCTCGTCCTCGTCCGGCCGGGCCTGGCTGGTGGCCACGATGCTCAGGCCGAGGTCCGCGGTCTGAGAGACGTGCAGCGGTCGGCCGTCGAGGTGGGCGCCCGCGCCGGCGAGCGCGGTGTAGGTCTCGCCGGTCAACGGCAGGTGGACCGCGGTGAGCACCGGCTGGTTCTCACGCACGAGGGTGGCGGTCACCGCCCACTCCGGCAGCGCGTGCAGGTGGTTGACGTTGCCCTCGGCCGGATCCACGACCCACCATTCGCCGGACGGCAGCGCCCCACCGTCCAGCTCGTCCTCCACCCAGCCGGCGTCCGGACGCAGGCGTGTGAGGCGGGGGCGCAGGATGTCGAGGGCGGTGTCGTCGTTGGCGGCGAGCGCGCGCATCAGCTCCTCGCGCGTCCGGTACTGGACCACGTCGCCGAAGCGCTCGCGCAGCGCGGAGCCGGCCGCGCGCACCGCGTCCGCGGTCTGGGCGAGCAGGTCGGCGTCGGAGGCGGCGACGTCAGGGGCCTGAAGCGTTTCGGACATGGTGGAACTCCCGTCTGAGCAGGGGATGATGAGGCCGGTCGGGACGAGCGGCGCGTTCCGTCCTGCTCTCTTGCCTCAACGGTATGCAGCCCCGCCATTAACCTCAAATGCATGTCAGGCACGGCTAGGATTACTCCCATGCAATTGGACTTGAACCTGCTCGCCGCGCTCGACGCGCTGCTGGAGGAGGGAAGTGTGGCCGGGGCGGCCGCGCGCCTGCACGTCACCGCCCCCGCGATGAGCCGGAGTCTGGGCAGGATCCGGCGCACGACCGGGGATCAGATCCTGGTGCGCACCGGCCGCACGATGACCCCGACGCCGTATGCGATCGCCGTCCGGGAACAGGTGCACGCGCTGCTGCACCAGGTCCAGGGGGTGCTGGCGCCGAGCCGTGAACTCGATCTGGCGACATTGGAGCGGACCTTCACACTCCGCTGGCACGATTCCCTGGTCGCCTTGAGCGGCCCCGCACTGCTCTCGGCCGTGCGCGCCCAGGCGCCGGGCGTGCGACTGCGCTTCGTGGCGGAATCGAGCGTCGACACACCCGAGTTGCGGCGCGGCGAGGTCGACCTGGAGGCGAACGCCAACCGCCCGAGCGCACCGGACATCCGTGCCGAGAACGTGGGTGAGACCCGCCTCGTCATCGTCGTGAGGCGGGGGCACCCCCTCACCCGCGTCAGGACTGTCACCGCAAAGCGGTACGCCGCCGCAGAGCACGTCACCGTCTCGCGACGTGGAAACCTCAGCAATGCCCTCGACGACGCCCTCGCGCGGCTCGGCCTCACCCGCCGCGTGGTGGCGACCGCGCCCACGGAAGCAGCCGCGCTGGAGTTCGCACGCGGTTCCGATCTCCTGATCAGCGTCCCCGAAGCCACCACACGGTCAGCGGTCGCCGACCTCGGCCTGGTCGTGCTCCCCCTGCCGCTCGAACTGCCGTCGGCGCCGGTGTACCTGTCATGGCATCAGCGCTACGACAGCGACCGCGCCCACGCCTGGCTGCGCGGGCTGGCACGAACCGCGCTGGCCATGGGCGGAGCGTCGCCGTAGTCGGCGCCGTCCGACCGCTGCGCCCATGCGTCCGGATCGCGGGTCCGGCCCGTGTACCCGTCACGGACAGGGTCGAGCACTGCCGCGCGTCCGGTGACCGGGCCGAGCTCTCCCTGTCCGGGGTTCGTGAAGGTCCAGGTGGTGTCTTCGGTCAGGACCGCTTCCGGCTCGGGCACATTCGGCTCGTCCAGGGCATGGGCGTAGTTCGACACCGCCTGCTGGAGTTCGGCGATCACGGGACCACCGTCAGCACGATCTTGCCTTGGAGGTGGCCCTGCGCGGCTCGCGTGTGTGCCTTGCCCGCCTCGGGCAGCGGGTAGGTGCTGTCCACCCCGACCTGGAGCCTGCCCTCGTCGAACAGGCGCCCGATCTCGGCGAGCTGGCGACCGTTGGAACGCACCTGAATGTTCGAGACTGTGATGCCCCGACTCGCCGTCTCTTCCGGGTCGTACTGGGCGAAGAACACCGGAAGCATGGTGCCGCCGCGCTTGAGCACGGTCAGGAAGCGTGAGCTGTCCGGGCCACCGACGGTGTCGATCACCAGGTCGACACCGCTGACCACGTCCGCGGCCTGCGTCCTGGTGTAGTCGATGAACTCATCGGCGCCGAGCTTGCGCAGGAACTGCTCGTGCCGGCCCGAGGCCACCGCGATCACGTGTGCCCCCTTCCATTTCGCCAGCTGCACCGCGAAGTGGCCCACTCCACCGGCGGCCCCGTTGACCAGCACGGTCATCCCCGGCGTGATCGGCACCGGCCGGTGCACCTGGCCGGTGAAAGGAGACGGCACGTCGTGGCCGAGATCAACCAGGTACTGCCAGGCCGTAAGCACGGCCATCGGCGCCCCGGCCGCCTGCACGTGGTCGACACCGGCCGGCTTGTGAGCCAGGTCCGAAGCCGGCGCGGCCACATACTCGGCGTATGTCCGGCCGTCGAATCCGGGGAACCGCAGCATGCCGAAGACCTCGTCACCGACGGCGAACCCCAGCACGTCCGGAGCGACCGCCTGGACCACGCCCGACATGTCCGTTCCGGGGATCAGGGGGAACTCCAGCGCCGGCCTCAGCTCGGCCGGCATGACCTTCATCCCCTCACGCAGGTACCAGTCCGGCGGGTTGATACCCGCCGCGTGCACCCGGACGAGCACCTCGCCCGGGCCGATCTCGGGAACCGGCACCTCGTCATACTGCAGAACTTCTGGCCCGCCCGCTTCGTGGAACTGGATCGCCTTCATCGCGCCTGTCGCTTTCTCGGGGAAACGTTGCTCCTTCAGTCAAGGCCCAGGACGGCATGGCCGTCCAAGACCGGTTCGGCAACCTCGTCATTCCGAAACGGCATGACGCCTACGCTGGAAGGGTGAACGATCTCGGACAGGACCTGGAACTGCGGCTGGTGCGCTACTTCACCGTGGTGGCGGCGCACCAGCACTTCGGGCGGGCCGCCGCCGACCTGCACGTGGCCCAGCCGGCGCTGAGCCGCCAGATCCAACGGCTCGAGAAGTATCTCGGCACACGACTGCTGGACCGCGTACCACAGGGCACCCGGCTCACTCCGGCCGGCCAGAGGTTCCTCCCCCGGGCCCAAGCCCTGCTGCAGGCCGCCCGCCAGGCCGAACTGGCCGTGCGTGGACAAGCCGAGACCGAACGAATCGCCATCGGCTACGTCGAAGACCTGGTGATCACTGCCGCCGTACGGGAACTGCGCCGCCGTTACCCGGACGCCGAGATCGCCACCCGTTACCTGAGCTGCCGCGACGTCGGGGCGCTGTCCGACAAGCGCGTCGACGCCCTGATCGCGCGGGCCCCGCTGCCGCTCGCCGCCGACGACGTGTTCACCACGCTGCTGTACGAGGAGCCCCGGATGCTCGTGGTCCCGCGTGGCCATCCCTTGGCCGACCGCACGTCGGTGACCGCGGAAGAGCTGGCCGGCGAGGAGGCGGCGCCGTGCGCGTTCGAGACCGCGGACTGGACTTCCTACCGGATCCTCGGGGCCGGCGTGCCGCCGATCGAGAGCTACGAGGACAAGCTCGAACTCGTCGCAAGCGGCCGGGCGATCGCCGTGCTACCGGTCGGCGATCGGCGTAGCTCACTGCGTCCCGACCTCGTCACCGTCCCTGTCGAGAACGCTCCCCCGAGCCAGGTCGTCCTGGTCAGCCGCAAGGGCGACCCGAATCCGATGATCAGGAATCTCCGGCTGGCGGCCGAGGCCGTCCTGACCGCCCCGGCAGCCTGACCGGGACCCGCTTGGCACCGAACTGCCCCAAGCGGTGCTCACGCGCGCTGTGTTCGTCGTGGCATGCCCCACGCCCACCACACCCCGGGCCGGCCAGGCGGGCGTGGCGGGGGGAACGGTGCTCTCGCGGCGAGGCAGTGCCGCAACCTCAACATTCCTGGCCGCTACGGCCTCACCGCTCCCAGCCCGGCCGAGGGCCCCTGCGGCCCGCGGCGCGGCCGGGCGGGGCGACGACGACGACGGCGGCAGCGACGACGGCGGCGGCAGCGACGATTGAGACCGCCTACTTGGATTCGACCCGTCCGAGCGGGTCGGGTGCGGCGGCCAGCGCGTCGCGCGCGCTCTGCCACGCAGGGTCCCCGGTGTGGAGCTCGCTGCGCAGGTAGGCCGCGGTGAGCCGGGCGAGGGCGGCGACCCGTTCGGGGTTCTCGTCCGTGGTCTCGGCGACGTCGTACCCGGACACCCCGCCGAGCCCGTGCTCCGCGCCGAACAGGGTGAGCAGCGACTTGGGGCCCGGGGAGAGGGCGTACGGATCGGCGTGCCAGTCGGGGCCGGCGGTGGTGAGGAAGGCGGAGTCGTCCTTGTCGCCGGCGACCACGAGCGCGGGTGTGGTCATCGTGGAGAAGTCCGTGGTCAGGAAGAAGGGGTAGTGCTCGACGGTGAAGTCGGTGAGGGCGTCGCCGCCGCGGCCGGGCGCGGCGAGCAGGACGCCGGCCGTGATCCGGGGCTCGGCCAGGTCCACCTCGGTCCCGTCGTCGGGGTCGGTGAGGCGGGCGCCCAGCAGCAGGCTCGCGGTGTGCCCGCCCATCGAGTGCCCGGCCACCGCCACCCGGCTGTGGTCGATGCGGCCGGCGAGTTGCGGGACGTCCGCCTCGATCGCGTCGAGCCGGTCGAGGATGCGTGTCATGTCCTCGGCCCTGGTGCGCCAGTGCGGGTAGGCCCCGGGCGCGGTGGGGCCGGGGTCCAGTGTCCTGGAGTCCAGGTGGGTCGGCTGGATCACGACGAAGCCCTGGGCCGCCCAGAAGTTCGCGAGCGGGGCGTAGCCGTTCAGCGAGGAGAGGTTGTTCGAGAAGCCGAGACCGTGCGACAGGAGAATGACCGGCAGGTCACCCCCGGTCACCGGGGCGGAGATGCGCACCTGCAGGTCGCCGGCGCGGCCGGGAGCCGGCAGCAGCACCGGGCTGACCGACAGGACCGGCGTGCCGGGGATATCGGCCGTGGAAGCGGGACTGCTCATGACGGGTCTGCCTCTCGACGGCCCTGCGGCCTGATCGCGTGCGGTCGGCGGCAGGGTAGGGCGGAGCGCCCGCTTTCGGCTACGCTGAAAGCGGATCGTTGTTCCACTTAAAATACGGAACGCTGATCCGTTTCGTCAACGACGACCGGAAGGAGTGCATGGTGCCCACGGCAGACCAGCCCAAAGGGGCGTCCGCCCGCAGCAAGCGGGTGGACGCGGTACGCAACCAGCAGACGCTGCTCGACGCCGCCGCGGAGGTGTTCGTCTCCTCGGGGGTCGATGCGCCGATCCGGGAGATCGCGGCCCGCGCCGGCGTCGGACTCGGGACGCTCTACCGCCACTTCCCCACCCGGGCGGACCTCGTCACCGCCGTCTACCGCCACCAGATCGAGGCCTGCGCCCAGGCCGGCCCGGCCCTCCTGGCCGGCGCCGCCTCCCCCTTCGACGCGCTGCGCCAGTGGATCGACCTCTTCGTCGACTTCCTGGTAACCAAGCACGGGCTCGCGGACGCCCTGCAGTCCGACAGCGACCGATTCGCCGCCCTGCACACCCACTTCCTCGACCGGCTGGTGCCCGTCTGCGCCCAACTGCTCGACGCCGCAGCCGACGCCGGTGACATCAGGCCGGGCATCCAGCCCTACGAACTCATGCGCGGCATCGGCAACCTCTGCATCGGACGGGACACCGACCCCCGCTACGACCCCCGCAGGCTGATCGACCTCCTCCTCCAGGGACTGCGCCGACGGCACACCTGACCCCACGCCCGCGCCCACACCCGGCCCTGCGGCCTGTGGTGGTCAGGTCCGCGCGGATCCCCTGGTTTCCCCGGACCCGGCTTTCCGGCGGGGCACGTGCCGCCACTGACCAGGCGGGGAGAGCGACGGATCGTAGCAAAGCTGGACGTATCGACCATCTCAGGGACGCCTCGATCGCCAAAGCGGGCCAGGAGTCCATCCCTGGGCGGAGCGCAGCCCGACGGTGTGCAGAGCGCCCCCAGCGTCCCGCGTCAGGCCGGTTGTGCCTCGGGGGCGCGGGTGCACAGGTGTGCGGTGGGGCAGGCCGGGCAGCCTCGGACGTCGACCAGGTCGGCGACAGCGTCGAAGAGCTCCTGGGCGTGCTCGACGGAGCCGACACCCTTGAACGTGGCGTAGTCCTCAACGGTGCCGGTGGTGCCCTCGGACAGGTGGGAGCGCAGGTAGGCGAGGGCCGCATACTGGTCGGCGCCGATCGCCTGCGGGTCCGCCGGGATGCACACCTTGGGGACCAGGTCGCCGGCGATGTCGCCGTTGAACAGCCACGGGTCGCCCGGCCGGGCGGGCTTGCCGACGACGACTCGCAGCGCGCAGTCATCCTCGCCGTACGGCTCGACGAGCAGCATGCCGGCGGCGTGCAGCTCGTGCACCGAGGCCCGCAGGTCCTGCCCGGAGCCCTGGCCGCCGAGCATGCCGGTGAGTTCGGCGACCGGCAGTCGGCGGACCGTGCCGTCCGGGTGGCCCAGCCGTAGGACGCCGCCGTCGATGGCAAGGTCGAGCCACAGCGCCTGAGCGGGGATCTTCGGCCCGTAGACGGGGCGCAGCCGGGTCAGGCGGCGGGTGATGTCGATGGTCTCCGGGCTGAGGCGGGTGTCGGTGGCGGCCTTCTCTGCAGTGTCGGGGGCGACGGTCAGCCACTCGTCGTAGCCCGGCGGCCGGAGCTGCTGCAGCGTGTACTCGGCGGCGGACCGCTCCCGGCGCGGCTTGCCCGGCTTCCTGCGTCCCATGACGGTGCCCTCCCAGCTCAGCATGCGGTGACCAGGCCATTGAACACCCGCCGCAGCCACCTGAGTTCCCGTTGGCAACGTCGGGTGCGAAGGCCGGCCGCGGCTGTGAGGCATGCGGGTGGCACGGTCTGCGGGCAGGATCACCGGGCACCACCCACCGCAGGACGCAACGCCGACGCCGCGGGCGGCGCTGCGCGGCGGGACAGGTCTCGCACGGCGAAGTCCCACCACCCGAAAGGCAAGAGGATGGTGGGACTTCGCCCGATCCGAGCGGCGCTCAGCCGTCCGTCATACCGGGCAGCAGAGTGACGTCGCCGGCGTGGATCACCGCGAGACGGTACGCCCGGACTGGATCCCGTTGTTCGTCGGGTACAGGTGCGCCCACGACAGGTTGCACGGGAGCTGCGCGAAGGTGTTGTCGTACTGGGACTGGGTCACGTCGTTCCAGTTGAGATTGATGCTGTTCCCACAGGTGTCCCCCGCGGTCAGCCAGAACCGCTCGTCGGTGTTGCCCACGTTGACGTGCCACCCGATGATCCGGCCGTTCGCGTAGACCTGGTACCAGGCACCCGTGGAGCTGGTAGCGCTGTCGGATCCGCTGTCGGAAGCGGACGCGGTGCCGGCGGTCGCGATGCCGACGCCGACCGTGGCCGCAGTGGCGATGGCCAGGGCGGCGAGGGTCTTCCTGACACGCATGCTGATCTCCCTTGATAGACAGAGGTGTTGACGACCCGACTCGGCCCGGACCCCGTGCGGGTCGGGCCTGCCACGGACTCGCGTGCGGCCATGCCGCCGTGGCAGGGCGTACCGGTTCAGCCGGTGAACTCGGCACACGGTCTTCCGGCATCCCAGGAATTGATCGGCGCCTGCGGGCCGCAGCGCCGGAGACGGGCTGGGCCCGGCTCGGCCAAGAGTCTTTCGGAGCCCCGCAGGAAAGCCCCAGGAACGAAGGGGGAGGTTGGCCGGAGGTTCCGAGGATGGCCCGAAGCCATGACCGGCGGTTGGCCGGAAGTTCCGGAGTTGGCCCGAAGCCATGACCGGCGGTTGACCGGACGTTTCCCGGCTGGTCTGATCGTCCGGTGGCTCGGGGGAAGCCCGTTCGGAGGGGGATCCGATGGATATGCCCGAATTCGGTCCACTGCTGCGCCAGTGGCGGTTGCGGGCCGGCCTGACCCAGGAGGAACTCGCCGGCCGGTCCGGTCTGTCGTCCCGGGCCATCCGTGAGCTGGAACGCGGTCGGGTGCGGCAGCCACGGCTGAGTTCCGTACGACTGCTGGCGGATTCGATGGAACTCACGGAGCAGGAACGGAAGAGGCTGGCGCGGGCTGCGCAGCCGGCCGCTTCCTCGACGGCGGCTCCCCCGGCAGTGGAGGTCTCACCCCCGTCGCCGCCCCCGGCGCCCGTACCATCGGGCGGTGCTCCGTCTGCTCCGGAGGACGTTCCGCCCGACAACGGCAGCCGCAGTTCCGGTGGCCGGACCGGCTCCTCACGGCCCGTCCCTGCCGCGAACGCCACCGTGAGCCGTCTGCGGTCCCCCGGCCCGTTCGTCCGCGTCACGCGCTCAGGCGTGTTGGCCGCCGCGTGTGTGCTGGCAGCCGTAGCGGTCGTCGGCGGCGATGGAGTTCCGGCGGCCGACTCCCCTCCGGCGCCCCCGTCCCAGCTCATCTCCTACGTTGCCCGGGTCAGCAACGATGTGTCCCCGGCCGGAGCCTACGGCAGCGTCGGCACGGGCCTGCTGGTCGAACACCCCGTCGCCCGGGGCGACTCGCTCCTCGTCACGGTCCGGCTGATCAACGCGCAGCCGGGTCCGGTCACCGTGACCGACACCGCCGGCAACACCTACACCGAGGCGGGTGAGACGACCGACGCCGACGGCGACCGGTTGCTGATCCTGACAGCCGTCCGCACCAGACCGCTTCGGCCGGGCCGGGACCGGATCACCCTGACCTGGCCCGCCTCCGGCGGCAATCAGGTGACAGTCGACGAATTCCACGGCATCACAGCCGTCGGCTCGGCCACCGGCACGGACTCGGGCCACGGCACCACCCGTTTCCTCGGCCAGGGATGGCTGTGCGCCGAGGCCGAACGAGGGCTTCTGGTCAGCGCCGTCGCGAGCTACTCCGATCTCGCCGTCTTCGGCGGCCCCTGGGAGGGGCTGCCCGACCTGACCCTGGACCAGTACCGGCTGGCGACGCGCTACCGCCTCTACGGAGCGGAGAACCTCTGCCTGGAAACCGAGGTCCCGATGGGACCCGCGACGCGATGGGAAGCGCTCGCAGTGGCCGCACGCTGAAGCCGGCTCGTCGAGAACGCCGGGGCCGCCGGCTATGCACCTCAGCCTGTACGCCTCCGGTGCAGAACCCGTGCCCGTTGCGGCAGTTCGCGTCCCGCGCGGAGGTGTCCGGCCGAACATCCGGCCAAACGTCCGGTCAACGTCCGGTCAACGTCATGGTCAGTCGATCTGTCCCGTAGCAAGCATGGGTGCCAGCGCTGGTTGGCAAGCGCGGCGCAAGCGCAGTTGTCTCCGCCGTCTCGGTGGGTGAGATCGCTTGCAGTGGATCGTTCGTCCGACCAAGGAGAAGACATGCACGTCAAGCTGGGGCGCCGAGTCGCCTCTCTCGCCACGGTGATCGCACTGGCTGTCACAGGGGTCGGACTCGCGTCGGGAAGCGCGTCCGCCGCATCCGGGTCCGACTCCAACTCCGCGCACGGCGTGGAGATCACGGGCTGGAACCAGACGGGCGTCAACCCGACGGTGTCTGCCCGGCTGTGCAACTACCAGAGTTCGGCGAACAGGTTCTACTTCTGGATCAGGGACGTGACCGGTCACTACGTCACCGATCCGTGGCACATCACCCCCGTCCTCGCGCCTGGACAATGCGAATACATATCCGGCGAGGACTCCGGCTCCGCCGCGATTCAGGTCTATGCGAGGTCCGGAAGCGCCTGGACCTTCGGCACCGACCCGATCTACCTCGGCTGACGGCCGCCGCGCCCGCACCCGCTGTGCCATCGCAGCAGGTGCGGGCGCGGGGCATGGCGCCCAACGGACGCCGCGGCGACCGGACACGCGGCGGCGACCAGCGCCCCGGCGCCGTGTCCTCCGAAGCCTGACCGCGGCAGTTCGGACCGTTCACACCGAGCGAGGGATCGGGGACAGCGGTCTGCACCTGCCCCCGCCGCCTCGCTGGAACGGGCCGGGCACGGACACCTGCTGGGTGTCCGTGCCCGGGCCGTCCATCGGCCGCTCGGACAGGCGGGCATTGCGACGCACGAGGGCCTTGAGGGCCTCCCGGGCGTCACGGCGGCGTTCGGCTGCGGGCAGCGACGGCCTGCCACAGCCGCGCTGCACCGGGTGCGCAGCGCGGCCCGGCCGTTGCGCATGTGCAGCCGAACCGACCGCCCAGCCCGTTGTGGAGCCGGCTGTTACGCGGGCTGTCGCAGCGCCGACGGTGCTGCAGGCGGGTGCCAGAGGGTTTTCGATAGGGGATTCCCTCCCAACTGTCCGACTTTGATTCTTGCGGCGGTGAGCGCTACGTGATGGCGTGACCTTCGAGGTGCTGCCACCCCTACCGCAATTGCGGTCCGGCCAGCCACCCGACCAATGCGCACCTGACTCCCGATGTGACGGATGTGACCTTGTGGTGCACGAAGGCGGGGAGCACGACGATGCTGCCCTGTGCCCTCGGCATGGGCTGCGGCGTGCCGAACACCTCGAAGTCACCGCCCTCGTAGTCGCGACCATCGCTGAGTTGGATGCTGACGGTCAACTTACGTTTGGACAGCGGTCGTTCGAGGCCATAGTCGTTGTGCCAGTGGAAGTGCCCGCGGCCCTCGACGTACTCGAGGAACTGCGGGGGTTTGACGATGTCCGTCAGGTCCAGCTCGAAGTAGCGGCGGTTCAGTGCCTCACCCGCGTCCCGGATGAGTTGATAGACGTCCTCGAACAGCGCCGACCGCGGAAGCAGACGTGAATGGCCGACGCGGTGATCGGGCAAGGACTTCTGGCCGACGACGCCAGGGGTGACGGTATAGAGAGACCTGCACCGCTCGGCGAGCTCCGCACACACGGCGGGGCCGAGGCCGGACACGATCGCGGCCCACTGCCCGGGCTCGCCGATGACGCGGGCGTTGGCGTCCATCATCCTGCCGCCTCGCCCGCCAACGGTCGGAGCATCATATGGTCGAAGGGTCTCTCGGCGGGGATGTTCAGTGCGCCGGTCTCCCTCACGGCGCGTACGAAACCCGCGATGAGCGAATCGGTTTCGGCGGCCACGTACTTCTGCAAGAACCCACGCAACTGTGAGGGCTCGTCGAGAGCGGCCAGGGCACCCAGTACCACCCGGTAATCGGGCTCGGTGATGCGATGCAACATCGTCACGGCGCCCGCATGGCGCAGTCCGGCAACCACGGCGTCGCCGAACGGCCCCGCCACTCCCGGCCACCGCGCGTCCGACCACCCGAGCGCCGCCGGCACCAGTGCCGAGGCCGCCGCGTTGCGACTGAGTTCGCGCGCCACCAGGAACGCCGTGTGTACGTCGCAACGGGCGATCAACGTCTCCACCGTCCGGCCGAGCGCCGTGGCACCGGAACGGATCAGCATTCTGACCAGCTGCACTGTACGTGTCCGAAGTAGATCGTCCTTGCTGGGGTCGAGAGCGACGGCGGGAGGAAAGTAGGCGTACTCCGGGATGGGGACGGAATGCGCACAGGTGCGAGCCACCAGGGTCACGCTCGGGCAACCAAGATGCACGACGGAGTGGATCAATGCAGGGCCTTGGTGAATCTCGCGCACGGCTCCGACGCCGAGCAACTCCGCGTCGGTGGCGACGACCCGCCCGATCATGAAATGCTCGTCGACCCGGTGTGTTTCGGCGAATTCGAAGCGGGTGTGGACGCTCTGACCGTCCAGGACGGCGAACGCACCGGAGAACCCGTGCGCGTGCACGTCGGTGCTGCTCTGGACCCAGAACAGTGCGTCAAGCTGAAACTCGCCGTCGTGGTAGAGCGTGACGGGCGGTTGTCCGAAGGTCTCGTCGAGCCGCGGTTGAAAGGGGAGCTCGGCACCGTCGAGCACCCAGTGCAGCACGTCGTTGCCTGTGACAGGTTCGCAGGCGAGGCCATCCGAGATGGCTCGGGCGGCAATGGATGGAAACGATTCAGGGGTGTTGTCGGACCGTCGCCAGCGGTGCCGGAGCTCGGCGGCCGTGCAGGACACGAAGTCGTCGACCCGACCGCGTGTCACCGTCTCACTGCCCGTCACCATGCGACAACCTCCTGGCGATCAACCAATGGGATCGAGGGCAACCTTGCCCGGAAGTCCATGATCCGGGTTCGGCGTAGAAACCGCATCGTCCGGATCAGCTGGGCGGCGTCGAGTTCGTCGTTCCGGTCGCGCCGAAGCCGCTCGTGGATTTCGCGACCCGTCGCCACGCCGTCGATCAGTGCCAGCACGGACAGGTCCCTCGCAGTGACTGGCTGGAGCCTGCTGCCCCACGGTGTGACCACCTTGAAGTGGACGGCCGACGCCCGGCCCGTGACCGAGGTCGTGGGCCTTGGTGGGAACGAATAGTCGACGGTGTAACCATCGGCGACGATGACGGGCACCAGCCCCAGGACGGATTCGAAGTCCGGCGCCGGCTCGACGAGCACGCCTTCGACCACCGCGAAGTCCAGCCCCAGTTCGAGCATCGTCCACAACGCGTCGGACGGCGTCTCGACGATGGGCTGGCCGGAACCGTTCAGCGACGTGTTCAAGATCATCGGCACGCCGGTGCGCTCGTGGAAGCGCCGGATCAGCGAGTGGAAGCGTGGCTGGAGCTCTTCGTGAACGGATTGCACGCGCGCGCTGTCGTCGACGTGCGCGACGGCGGGCACCCGGGATCCGCGGCCCGGTCGGAACGTGAACGTGCGCAGCATGAACGGGCTGTCGCACCGCGCCTCGTCGACGTCGAACCAGGTGTGGACGTGTTCGGCCAGCACCGATGGAGCGAACGGGCGGAACGCCTCTCGCTGCTTGACGTCGCGGTTCAGCCTCACCTTGTGCTCCGCACAGCGAGGATCCGCCACGATGCTGCGCTGCCCCAGCGCGCGCGGGCCGAGTTCGCTCCCGCCGTCGAACCACGCCCCGAACTGTCCGCGCTCCAACCGATCCGCAGCGACGTCGGCGATGTCGGTCACATCTCGGTCCGGGCACACGGCGACAAGGGGGATCGATCGGATGGCTTCGTGCACCTCACTCGGGCCATAGCGGTGCCCGAATCCCTCACTCACCAGCCTGGCCGGGCGGTGCTGGTGGTGACGCCAGAGTCCGTAGAACGCGGCGCCGACGGCGGGTCCGCTGTCCTCGGCGAATGGCGCGACGAAGACGTCGGAGAAGCCGGACTCGCGCATCAGGCGTTCGTTCACCAGGCAGTTCAGCGCCACGCCACCGGAGTAGCACAGGTACGCCGAGGTGGACGACGCGCGCAACCGACTCACCAGCGCCAGGATCGCCTCCTCGAGGGCGGATTGAACCGAGGCGGCGAGGTCGGCGTACTCGCCCTGGCGCAGAGGCCATCGCTCGGAGTGCCGAAACTTCTCCGGCACCGCAGTGGCGAACGTCGCCAGGCCGTGGGTCACGGACACGAATTCGTGCGGCTGGAACGACGGCGTACCGAACGGGGCCAGCCCCATGACCTTGCCTGCGTCCATCGGGTCGCCGAAGATTTGCTGAGCGACGGCGGAGTACATGCCGCCGATACTGCCGAAGCCTGGCATTCCCTCGCCAGCGTGGTCCAGCCACTTGCCATCCGGGACGAGCTGCTTGGCGATGGGACGGATGGTCGTTCCCGACGCGTCGTACGCCGAGATGATCTCCCAGCCGGAGGGTGCGCCGATGACGGCGCAGCGCTCCTCCTCGCTGAGATCTTGATCGGGTGACCCCATTCCATCCACGACGAGAATGGCGGCGTCCGAGAAGCCTGACAGGGCATAGGCACTGATGGCGTGGCCGAGGTGGTGCGATATCCGCAGGGTAGGAATCCCGTGAAAGCATTGGCGCAGTTGACGATTCAGGCTCACGTCCTGCTCGGCGTGACCCGCCTCCCCCTGCGCACACAGCACGATGGCGTCCAATTGCCCTGACTCGATCCCGGCATGGCGAAGGCAGTACTCGGTGGCCAGGCTGGCGCGGGCGCCGTAGGTGCGGTCGCGCTTGATGCCTGAGAGCCGCTCCTCTTGGACGGCGGCGACGATCTCGGCTCCGTGCAACAGACACGCTCCGCCGTTGTGCGCGGCACTGAGTCCGAGAATCCACGGCGTTTCAGTGTTTCTCAAGTGTTCTCCCGGCCTATCATCGGAATTCGAGGCGACCCGGCGCGCGCCAAGCCTATGCCCGGAGGGGTGGCGTAGTCGTCGAATCGCACAGCAGCAGGCCGCTCCGTTAATCCTTCCGAATGAAGCCCGCGCGCCGAACGGCGGCACGTCTAGTAGGTTCAGCACGGGGATTGCGGCTTCCGGTCCGAACGAATGGAGGCGGGATGCTGAAACAGCTGCCGATCTTGAACGTCGCAAACACATCCGGGTGCGGTTCGTGCCCGTCCAAATCCCGCCCACCGGACATCTCCGCCCTCGCGCTGCAGGCAGAACTGCGCACTCTGGTGCAGCGAGCAGCCGACCAGCAGGCCGAGCACGTCACGCTGAACGCATCACCGACCGACTCGGGACCAACGGAGCTCACGCTCGCGCTCGACGAACCCTTGCCACTGGTCCACGAACTACACCACGAGCCGGTGAACGGTTCCCACGTCTGGGTCGGCGTCCAGGAGGCGGCACTGGCCGTGGCGGACGACGCACAGCACCGGCTCATCCTCAGATTCGCGGCCGGCGAGTCGCCGCGCAGCATCGCGAACGACGCCGGATGGAACAATGTTTCGAACGTCGTGTCCCTCCTGGCGACCTCCGGGCTGATTCGCGGGTTGACGGGCTACCGCGACCGCAAACCCGTGGGCGTCACGCTGTTCGCCCGCCTCCACCTCACGCAGGCCTGCCAACTCGAATGCGCACACTGCTATGCGGATTCGAGCCCGCACATCGATCGCGCGAACGAGCTCCCGACGGCGCGGTGGCGCACGTTCATCGACGACTTCGCCGCACTCGGGGGCAGGCAGGTGCTGTTCACCGGCGGTGAGGCACTGATGCATCCCGGCTGTCTCGAGCTCATGGCGACCGCCAAGGAGCACCGCATGAAGGTGACCCTGTTCAGCAACGGCCTGCTGATTCCCAAGCTGGCCGAGCAGATTCATCCGCTGGCCGACCTGGTGCAGATCAGCATCGACGGACCCGACGCCGAGTCACACGACGCCATCCGCGGCCGCAACTCCTTCAAGCACGCGATCGCGGCGATTGACAGGTTGACCGAACTGGGCACTCCGACGCGCATCGGCATGACGATCGCGCCCGCCACGTGGCCCAACTGGGTGCAGAAATTCCCTCAGCTGCGAGATCGCTTCGCGGGGGCGCCGAATGTCGCCTTCAAGTTTACCTACGGCATCATGCCGCACGGCCGCGGCAGCCAAATCGACCCTGCCGGGCCGGCGTCGCGAGAGGAAGTGCGCGACTTCCTTGCAACGGTCAACGGTACCGCTCCCCAGATCACGCGGTATATGGCCACGTGCGGATACGCTGACCAGATGGTGATCGGACCCGATGGGTCGGTCTACCCCTGCCACCTGCTGGACGGGAAGGTCTGCCACATCGACGACATGCCCCTGCGCAACATCGTCGACCTGGTGGCGGGACTGGCGACACAGATCGACGTCGACCACGTCGAGGGCTGCAAGACGTGCGAGATTCGATACCTTTGCGGCGGGACGTGCCGCGTACGCGACAGCAAGAACACCGGCTCTCGCCTGATCACCACGTGCACGCCCGAGGACAAGCATCGCAATTACGTGAAGATGGCTGGCGATTTCGCCCAGCACATGCGGTAACGGCCGAGAAAGGGAAAATCATGCCCGACGAACCCGAGGTGCCCGAGTCCCTGGAACCGAAATACAAGGAGCGGCTCACGTTCTTCGTCCCGGAGGCGAACATCGACATGTCCGGCAAGGGAATGCGGATCGCGCTCGACGAGGACCAGCTCGCGGACCTCAGCGATATGATGGATCAAAACTCGGGAACTTCGCCCGGGTGCATCAGCGCGCCCGGTGGGCCCAGCTGCTGACTCACCGGGCAGGGTGACGTTCAGCCTCGGCCGCGCGTCCTGGAAGCGTTTCGACCGAAACGCTTCCAGGACGCGCGTTCGCCCCCGACTGACCGTCCAGGCGCTCAACACTCTGCGCACCGGCCGGTGGTGCCGGTGCATAAGCTGGCGGCGACGCGTCCGCGATCCACTCGCCGACCGCCGGCAGCGAGGCCGCCCCGGCAAGCACCGCGCACGCGGTGAGGCGAGGACGACGGTCAGCGCGTGCCGCACTCCGCGCGGATCGCGCGGGTCCGGGACCTGGGCCGGCCGCTCCAGCAGACCGAGCACCTCCCCCGGACACGACATCGGGCTACTCGCGCAGCTGGTCAAGGGCAGGCCGGATCGGGGACGATGCGTCGGCAGGCACGGTCCTCCAGACAGGTCACGGGGCGTAGAGCAATCCGTGATCACGGAAGCCTTCCCGGTATCGTCCCCGGTCACGTCAATGCCGCAGCCTGCCCGCTACCCAGGCTCGCCAGACGTGACGGGTATTCGGCAGGTCGGGGTGGTCAAGGAGCCAGAGCACATAGCCGGCCTGGCAGCGGGCCCACGGGCTGTCCGAATCGGCTGCACGATCGAGCCTGCCGCGCAGGTCGGCGCTGTCGACGGCCCGGGCGACCCGCACGTACTCGCGATCCTTGCAGCGATACGCGCGGTGGACGACGATCTCGACCAGGTCGGTGAGCTTCGCCTTGACCGCCTCGTCCTGGTGCGTGCGGGCCACGTCCCGGATCAGGCTCTGCTTCGTACCCCACGCCTTCGCATACTCTGTCCACTCCCGCGGGTACCTCGCCTCCCACTCCAGGAAGAGCAGCGCATAGGGCAGCCCCGGCCACGTCGCCAGATCTCCGCCCACAGGTCTACCCCACACCCCATCAGGCAGCGAATGCCTCTGGGCTTGCTGATACCTCCGGCGCGCCTGCAGAAAAGCCGGCTCCCGGTACTGCTCGTCCGCTCCCAGAGGCCGCGTCAGCCACCACATCTCGTTGGACCGGCCGAGCGCCTCCGCGACATTCCGCTGAGCCTCAGCCAGACGGACCAGCGCTGCCGCTCTTGCAGCCGGATCATCCGCTATCAGTCCGAACGCCCAGCCCAGCCGCTCATCCCATGCACGAGCCTCGTCCACATCCGCACCTGCTTTTTCAGCCACGCAGGGGATCATCCCCCGGCACCGTCGGCCGGCTCCACCCGACGGTGCCGGGAGACGCAAGGGCACCGAGGCGCAGTCCAGGGCCCAGTTGTCCGGCGACCGATTCCCTCGGCGGAACCAGTGGTGCTGCACCACCGAGCGCGCCCGTTCCGCTGGAGGAGGATCGGTCCACGGCACGAGAAAGGGCGTGCGGTCCGGGCTGTGGATGCCCTCCGTCTCCGGGGCGTCCAGGCCCGGCCGACTCGTGTCGACGGGCACCAGTCCCGCAGAACTGACCCCCTGGGGCCGGTGCGGGCCTGTCCGCCGGCTCATGCGCGAGGTGAAGGTCGTCTGCCCGATACTGTCCGGCGTGGACTTCACCTCCGGAGGGACGGACGGGCCGCGTCTTGACGCCGCCGCCATGGCTCAGCTTGATCTTGGCAACAACGTCTGGGGATCTCTGACCGGGACAACCAGCGCTCAAAGCGCGGCCGAGCTGTTCTTCCGCGCCGGCTGGCGGGTCCGTCGATCGAGCTGGACCGAGTTCCAGGTCGAGAACGAGTCCGCAGAACTTGAGCTGATGCCGCTCGAACCCGTCGTGTTCAGCGGGTTTGTGGACCCCGATCGCATCACTGACCTGCTGGCGTCACTGAACGGGATGGGCGTGTCCTTCAACGTCGAGTTCGAAGACCTCGAAGGGCAAGAGCACATCTATCGCTCGGCCGACCAGCACGACCGGCACGCTCAGTCCTGGTGAGCTCGGTTCTCCTTCGCCAGGAGATCGCGTCGCCGGCGGGTCCGGTAGGAGTCGCCGGTCAACCCGGCACGCCGGGCGAGATGACACCGTGGGCGGGAGATCGCCGGAGCAGGCTCGGCCGGCACCGGAGCGAAGGATCGGAAGAACGCGCCTCCGGCGGTCCGCCCACCGGCCTGCTCAGACGGAGGAAGCCGAGTGATCTCCGTTGCCGAACCACCACTCGACGCCATCGAGGCCTGCGGCCCAGGTGCTCATGACCTGCTCGATCGCGGCCAGGCCAACCGCGCGGCCCACAGTGACGACGATGAAGCGCAGGCCTGCCGGCGCCTCAGCTACGCCCGCGAGCTTCCCGACCGCGTCTTTGAGCGCCGCAAACGCCTCGGGGCTCACCTGCCCGAGGCCGGCTGCCTGGATGCACAGGTTCTCGCCCTGTTCGACAACCTCGAACCGGCCGTCATCAGCGACCCGTAGCACGTCACCGGCCGCGCATCCGAGCACCATGCCCGGGCTTCCCGCCAGTTCGAACAGGCCCGGCTTCACCAGGCGGGCCGGCAGAACCTCGAACACCGGGCGCCCGGACCCGGCGTGCCCAGCCAGAAGGCGTACGTGGGTGCCAGTCGGCGGCTGAGGATCGGAGGTCATTGAGTGATCGTCCCACACGCCTCCGACCACGGCCCCGAGGCCATCCGAGATCCGCAAGCGCAAGGGAGACACCGGGAAGGAGACCCGGCCGCACGACCGGCACGTGATGCGCTCGATCCGCGCAACCCGGCACCCGAACTCCACTCGTGCGCAAGACCGTTGACGACAGCGTCCCAGTCGCTCTGCGGGAGAGCGGCGAAGGCCCGAATCGATGGCGGGCAGGGCCCGTCAGAACCGGCTGCGGCGTACGACGACGGGCCGGGCAGGGGCGCCGACCGCAGGAAAGCGCTACCGCCCGTGTGCGGTCACTGCTCGGCCGCGGTGCGGACCTGGAGGGCCAAAACCGCGGCCTGGTGAAGGTCCTTGACGGCCGGCGCCATCACGCTGCCCGCGGTCGAAGCGTCCGCCCAGCGACAGACGACGATCCCGGTGCTGCTCTGGCGGCCGCACTGCATCACTCCGCCCAGCGGGCCGGGGTCCACGTCCTCGGGGTCGTCGACCTTGGCACCCGCGAAGTAGTTGGCCAGGCCCCAAGAGAGCGAGTGCGCGGCGTTCTCCTGGGCGAATCGCGGATCCCACGCGGTCGTGGAAACGGCGAGGACGACGTCCGGCCTGGTCCCGTCCGCAGTGGCCGAGTAGAACCAGTAGTGTTCCGCGCTCCCCCGCACCCTGGCCGACAGCTGGTCCGCAGCATCGCCGGTGATCAACTGGTACCCGGCCACCGTCGCGGGCCCCTCGACCGTGCGCCCGGTCGGACCGGACCGGGCGGCGGGACCGTACGGTGCGCCGGACGTCGCACTGACAGCCGGCACGGCCACCGCAGCGGCCACAAACAGCAGGATCCCCACCGACACGACGGCACGGCGCCTGGCGCGCAGCGCGGCAACACGCGGGGCGTCCTCCATCGTGCGCGCGACCGGATTGCGCCAGGAACGGGTGAGTGTCCAGACCAGCAGCCCGGCCACGAGCCCGACCGTGCCGGCCCCGACGAGCTGTCCGTCCAGGTACGCGTCGGAATGTGTGTCAATTGCGAGGAACATGTGGCGCATCGTACGGGCATTCGAGAAGCGGGCCCGGCGGCAGGTGCGAAACCGGCCGGTTCCCGGTCCGCGTGGCCGAGCTCCGAGTTCGCGGTGACCGACGCCGCGGTGACGGACACCGCTGTGGCGGGGCCGCTGTGCCCGGGGCAGGCAGATCAGAAAGGCGGGTTACAGCTCTGACCGGGATTCCGCGATGCGAAGAAGGTCGAGCAGCCGGTTCGCACGCCGCGGCATGATGACAGCAGGGGCGGTCAGACTTTCGAATGGGTGACCCTCTTCAGCTATGAGAGCATCGACGGCTGCCCACGGCCGGGCCGGGGCCAAGCCGAGCGGGGCGCGGCCAACCCCTCCGCGAGAGTGAGAGCGTGGTGGTTGAACCGTACTGCAGCTCGATGATCTGCAGCTTTCGGGTGGCCGCGGTGTGGGCTGCGGTGTGGGGCTGCGGTGTGGGGATGGTCGGCCTGGGGCAGCCGGCGGGCGGGGAGTCTGTTGCACCCCTGGTGGCCGCAGCCATCACACTGATCGTTATCGTCTGCTCCCGTGTCCAGGTGGGACACAGTTCTTTCGAAGTGGGGGCATCTCATGGCCGATCAGAAGCTCGAGCTTCAGTCGCAGGCCAGACGGGCAGTTCTGCAGTTGGACCAGACTGAGCGACCCCGCCTGGTGCTCTTGGCGATCAGCGGGCCGAGTCAGTATCTCGTCGGCGCTTTGCTCGGTGGACTGCTCAGCATGTTCTTGATCAAGTCCTACTTCATCAGCGTCACGGATCGGTCGGTCTTCATTCACCGCGGCCCTCGCTTGAACCCTCATCCGAAGGAGCTGGTGCACGTCGTCCCGCTCAAGGATGCCGGCGGCTTGGTCAGCCGCGTCAAGATCGGCCGCACCTGGAACGCGTTGTTCTTGAACCTCCCCGGCAAGACAAGGCCGACCCGGCTGAACGTCTCGTTCCATTCCCGTTCTGAGCTGGATCGCTTCCTGGGGAAGCTCGGTGGTGCCGAGCGTTCGTAGCCCTCGGGCCGGCATGTCAAGCCCCATTGGCCCCGGCGAGCGCCGTCGCCCTGGCGTGAACTCGCCGGTGGGTCCAGCGAATCGCTCCCAGCCGGCGGCGACGCCATCAAGCGGCTGGGCGAGAATCGGCCGGCGGCCGGGATCGGCGGAACCGGTCAGCCAGAAGAACCGGTCGGCCTGGACCGAGTCCGCCCACCGAAGAAGGCCGCCGGTGGCGGGGAACACGTGGCGCTTCCAGTCACAGCAGTCTGCCGGTCGGCGATCGACACGATGAGCGGCGGCAAGTCTCACTGCCGCTGAAGGAGTGACCATGGCGTTCAGGACCGAGGCCTACTTCGAAGCCGTCGAACGGGACGAGTGGTCCTATTCGTCGGCTGTCGGCGTCGGACCGCTCCGGTTCGGCATGACCGTCGACGAAGTGGTCAAGGCGGCCGAGGTCCTCGGCCAGACGAGGGCCAGCGATTGTGCACGGCACCACGCGATCTTCTCGCCGGCTTGGAAGGTCGAGGTCGTCCGTCGCGGAGCGGCCACTTCGCTGCCCGCCGTCACGGCCTACGTGAGCCAGGTCGCGGGACTGTACTGCATCGCGGCCGACGCCATGCAGGGTCCCCAGGTCGCGTACGACGGAATCCCGCTGGTCGGGCGGGACCTGTCGGAACTGGAGAACGACATGATCGCGTATGCCGAGACGATGGACGTGCACTTCCGCTACACACCGGAGGGCTACCCAGGACCGGATGACTCCGGGGTCGTCATGCGCGGCCAACTGGTCGGGCAGGCCCTCCGATCGCGCCCGCTGTTCATGGTGGCACGCGACGGCGCGCATACCGAATGGGACTCGGTGCCCTTCGAGGAGTACCGCGTCAACGGCCGGTCCACGGCCTGACGGGGTGTGTGGCCCGGCTGTGGGTCGCCCGACCTCGTTCACGCAGACACGGTCCTCCGGTGGTGTTCGGCGCGCAGTGCGTGCTGGAGGGCGGTGACAACGGTCAGGGCCGGGCTGCTCGGGGCTCGCGGCCGAGCCGGAGTCTTGGCGGCGACGCGGGGCCGGGTGGTTCAGTCGGCCTCGATGTAGGCGACGAGGATGATCGTGCCGAGCACGGTGGAGACGTAGGCGATCCGGACGCCGTCCTTGGCGTAGTCGCGGACCGGGCTGTCGGGTCGCGTCTGGATACCGGCGGTCTTCGGGGTCAACGCGATGGTGTCCAGGTGCGGGTCGAGACGGGCGAGGGCGGCGTCGTCCATCTCGGCGAGCTGGCGTTCGGCGACCTCGTGGAAGGTGATGACCGCGCGGCGCGGCTGGCGGTCAGGCAACGCGCTGCTCGCCGCCGGTCGCCGGGGCGGTCTCGATGCCGCACTCGGCCTTGATGTCGTCCCGGGTGGGACGGTCGTTCGGGTCGACGCCGCTGTCCGCCAGGTCGAGGAGGACGTACGCCAGGGTCGGGTCCTCCAACGCCGCGTCGCGGGCGGTGGCGCGCAGTGCTTCGGACTCGTCGGGGTCGAACACCCTCCGCATCGCGTCCTCCTGGTATTGGTCTGCTGTCTCTCAGGGTAGGGGGTCGCTGCGGCTTCCGGTCGCGTCGGTGGGGATGAGTGGCCGTCGGCCCCGGTCCGGGTTTCACGGCCGGCCGTGTTCCCTCGGGAGAGGATCCGGGCGGCGAAGGCGAGGAGCGCTCCGATGCCTGCGGTGGCGAGGTTGTCCGCAGGCAGTCCGTCCGGATCGCCGCCTGGCTCCGCTCGGGGGCTGGGTGTCCTCGTCCGCCGACCGCGGCGGGTCGCGCCGAGCACGGGAGGAACCGGCGTGCCCGCTGCATCGTCTCGCGTCCGCCGGACCCGGCCGATGCGGACAGCATGGGGTGGTGGCCGCCGCGGGCCGGATGCACCGCGAAGCCGAGCGCTGGCAACGGTCGCGGCTCACGGAGTGTCGGCGCACAACGTCAGGTGGCGCAGCGTCGTGTGGGCGAGGTATCCGTGCCATGTGTCCGTCGTCGGGATCCGGCCGGCGAACTGCAGGTATGAGGTGTTCCCGTTCAGCACTCCCGTCAGCACCTCACCGTCCTCGCCTCGGGCTCGCTGTGCGGCGCGGACACAGGCCATCAGGGCGGCGCCGACCGCCGGGTGGGAGGGGCCGTGGGAGTCGGCAGGCCAGTCGACGGGCCGTACCACCTCCGGCCCCAGCCAGGCGGCCAGGACGTCCGTCAGCGGTGTGGCCGGCCCTGTAGGTGAGTTGTGGTTCTTGCCCAGCTTCTGCGGTCGGTAACGGGCTGTACCAGCCGCTGGCTTCCCGGACGCTGGGATGGCTGTCAGGGCCGGGTGCCATGATCGGCTGCATGGGTGTTCTCTTTGGCTACTACGCCGCTGATGGTGACGAAGACGCACGCCGGGCGGTTGAACGCGACGACGACGAGCCCACCGGCACGGGATATGACGAGTTCGTGGTGAAGGGCATCGACCCGGTGGTCGACTTGCTGCCCGCTGAGGTGCTCATCTCGGGTCGATCGGCCGACGTTGTCGAGGCCGATCCTCGGCATGGCCATCTGGTGGCCATGGTGGGAGACGGTGAAGTGGTCAGCGTGTCGATCACTGATGCGTTCCGTGACTCGATCGCTGACTTCAACGCCGAGTTGCTGGGTGATGTCGTCGCCCGCAGCTGGTCTGCGTCTGACGTCTTCTCCACACCGCCCGACCCGGACGGGCTCGCGGAGTTCCTGAGCAGCCTTGCCGCGCTCGCGCGCCGATCCGTCGCCCGTGGTCAGAACCTCTACTGCTGGATCTGCCCGTAGTGGGGACTGCACTCAACCCGCCCGAAGGGCCGCCTGCGAGGCGGGGCAAAGCAGGGCGAAGCCGGCCCGCCCATACATCCGGCGCCTGATCAACTTTGATGGCTTGAGAAGACCGGCCGTCAGGCTGAAGCCTGCTGCGGCCGACCGGCCATGGCGGGTGCCTGGCGCCGCGCCCGGGTGCCGGCAGGGCGGCGGTTGGAGTCGGTCCGGTCGCGATGATGGTGTGCTGTCGCTGATGGGGGGTGTTGGTGGAGGCGTGGGAGTACGGTCCGGCCGAGCTGGCGGTGATCCGGGCGTTCGTCGACGGGGATCCGCTCGACCAGGCCGGCGGGCCGCTCGACGTGCGGACGGTGGTGGCGGACATCCGTCCGGAGGCCAAGGACGGGTTCCTGGTCGAGGAAGTGCCCTGGGAGCGGTTCCCGGACGGGACCGACGTGAGAGAGGATCTGGAGCAGGTCCGCTCGGGGGACGACACCGCTACCCGCCGCGCCCTCAGCACGATCCTCGGGCTGTGCGCCAACGACATGAGGGTCGCGGCCGCGCCGGCGGTGCCGTTCCTGGTCCGGATCGGAGCCGGCCCGGCGGTGGGCAGTCACCGCGCCGGGGCGCTGACCGCCGTGGGCGAGGTGGCGCGCATGCGGCACCAAGGCGTCTGCACACGCGAGAACTTGCTGCGGCTCCGTGGCGCCGACGACTGGCTCTTCGAGCCCACCGGCTACCCGCAGAACTGGTCGGTGCAGGCCGCCCGGGAGGCGATCACCGCCGACACCGGCCTCCTCCTGCCCGTACTCGCCGACCCCGACCCCGCCGTCCGCCTCGCCGCCGCCTACGCGCTGGCGGCAGCCGCCGGCCGCGCCCGCGACATCCTCACCGTCGTCCACGCCCGCCTGCCCGTCGAACCCGACCCCGCCGTCCGCGCGGGCCTGGTGCTAGCGATCGCCCAACTGGCCCTCGCACAGCAGGACATGCCGACCACTGCCTGGATGCGCGCCTGCTGGTCCGCCCCCACCCGGCCGCCCGAAGTCCGCGTCAGCGCCGCCCTGGGCGGGCTGTGCCTCACCGACGGCCCGGTCCCGGACGACCTGCGCACCATGCTGAACGACCTCGCCACCCCCGACCTCGCCCAGCTCCTCGAACCCCTGCCCTGGATGCAGGCCGCCTCCACGGGCGGTAGGACCGGCCTGCAGCGATGCCTGCACACCATGCTCCACCCCGACACCCCCGAGCCCTGCACGCCTGCCTACGCCGGCGGAACCGGAACACCCGCCATCCCGACGTGCTGACCACCCAACGCCGCGAGCGCGCCCGCATCCGCATCCGCAGTGAGAAGGGCATCCGCTGGGGCGGACGCCCCCTCTCCACCGCGCCCTGATGCCCCGGCGAGCCTGTGCGGTCGGAGCACCTAGAGTTGTGAAGCCCCTCCGTCGACGGGGAGCTCCGTTCCCGTCGAGAAGGTCGCTTCGAACGCCAAGTACGCCACTGCGGCGGCCACTTCCTCGGATGTCCCCAGCCGCTGCATCGGGATGGTGCTCCGGTAGGCGTCCTTCGTCGCCTCGACGACGTCGGCGGGCAGCATGGCGCGGTCCAGGATGCCCGAGTCGATCGGGCCGGGGCTCACGGCATTGACGCGCACCTTGCGCGGAAGCAGCTCGCGGGCCAGGGTGCGTGTCATCGACCGCAGGGCTGCTTTGCTCGCCGAGTAGACACTGAGCGCGTCGAGTCCCAGGACGTTCACCACCGACGTGGTGAGGACCACGCCGCTTCCCTCGCGCAGCAGCGGCGCCAACGCCTGCACTGTGAAGTACGGGCCCTTGACGTTGACGCCGAACAGCTCGTCGTACATCTCCTCCGTCGTCGTCTCGAACGGCGCGGACGCAGTGACGCCGGCGTTGACGAACAGCGCGTCCACCGCGCCGAACCGCTCCTGGACCGTGCCGGCCAGCGCCTTGATGTCCTTCAGGGACGCGGCATCGCTACGGACGGCGATCGCCTTGTCCCCCAACTGCTCCAGCGCGGCGTCCAGGGTGGATCGGGTACGGCCGGTGATCAGTACGTGCGCCCCGCCGTCCGCGAACAACCGGGCCGCAGCCAGGCCGATACCGCTGCTTCCGCCCGTGATCACGATCTTCTTGCCGTCATAAGTGGTCATGCCCTCCAGCCAAATACCCACCCGCGCACACTGTCCAAGACCTGTTCCGCATGCCGTCATGCCCCGGGCGTATGGCGGCGCGCGACGTACCCTGGGCGAATGGACTTCGATCTGCGGCTCGTGCACTACTTCACGGTCGTGGCGGAGTACGGCAACTTCGGCCGGGCCGCCACCAGACTGCACCTGGCGCAGCCGTCGCTGAGCCGCCAGATCCAGCGGCTGGAAGCTCAGCTCGGTGTCCGGCTCTTCGACCGCTCGCCGCAGGGCAGCAGCCTCACCGACGCCGGTCAGGCCTTCCTTCCCGGGGCCCGGATGCTGCTCCAGGAGGCCGAGCGCGCCGCTCGCGCGGCCAGAGCCGCCGTCCGGCCGCGCACCATCACCGTCGGCTACGCCGAAGGACTGGTCATCACCGCCTGGGTGCAGGAACTGCGCCGCCGGCACCCCGACGGGCAGGTCCGCACCCGGCACCTCGACTGGCGGGACACGCACGCCCTCGCCGAGGGGCGGGTCGACGCCCTCGTCGCGTACGGACCCCTGCCCTTGCCCACGGACGGCTTCCGGGTGAGCAAGCTCCATGAGGAGTCGCGGGTACTCGTCACGTCGGCGAGTCATCGTCTGGCGAACGGGAAGCCCGTCAGCCTGCGGGATCTGTCGGACGAGGAACTGGTGGCCTGCGTCAGCACTCCGGTTGTCTGGAGCACGCCCAGGCCGGTCGGCGACCGCCCGGCACCGCCCCCGCCCGCGATCGACGACAGCTTCGAGGACAAGCTGGAACTCATCGCCACCGGCCACTGTGTCGCGATCTTCCCTGCCGGCGACCGACGCGCTGCTGTGCGCGAGGACATCGCCCTGGTGCCCGTCGTCGACATCGATCCCTGCGAGGTCGTGCTCGTCACGCGCGCTGACGACCCCAACCCGCTGCTCGGATCACTGGAAGACGTCGCACGTACCATGCTCGGCACAACCTCCGAGCGAGAGAACAACGAACTGCCGGTCGACTGACCCTCCTTGCCTCTGTGAGGTTTCCACAAAGGGCTGTCGCCGCGCTGCACGGCCGGCGGGGCTGTCGACCGCTCCGGTGCGGGGCCGACTCCACCGATCTCCCACTCGGCCCGTCAGCCGTGAATCGCCACGCGGTACGGACGCGCAAGCGCACCACCGAGTTGACGGGGATTGCGGCCGAACGCCTCGTGGATGTCGTCGCGGATCTCCCAGCGGATCCGTAGCCGTCGGAAGCCGTGGATCCGCCGTTCGTCCGCTCGCCTACCCAGCGGACCGCCCAGGCCGCAGCCGTGCGGAAGTCCGCGTCGAGCGATGACCGGCGTGACTCCGCGCTTCCACAGGAGCCGACGGTACCTGTCGAAGGACGAGAAGCCTACACATCTCTCCAGTTGATGAACCGCTGGCTCGGGCGCCCCCAGAGGGAGAGGTCGCTGAGTGGGCACTCGTCCAACTCTCCTGCGAGCAATCCGACCAGGAAGTCGACCATCCCGACGTCGTGGACGAGCCACTTCCGCTCGAAGTCGCTCCACACCGCGACCGGCCAGCGGTCCGGGTCAGGCCCGGTGGCGAGCCAGCAGAGCGCATCGGCGGCGTCGCTGTGTCCCCAACCGATCAGCGCAGACTCGTCGACCAGCTCTGCCGGGAGGCCCGCGCGAGTCCGGCCGAACGTGAAGCGGGCTTCCTCGGTCTCCTCCGCCACATCGGTCGGGCGCTCGCCCGGCCCGCTCACGGACACCGGGTGCGCCACACCAAGATGGTCGCTGATCGTCCCCGCTCCATAGAGCTCGATGAACTCTCGGTAGTCGGACGGAAAGCGCCGGCCGAGGGCCGCTTCGGCAGCCGCCCAGTCGACGCCGTCCCCGCCGGCTGCTGGGGCAGGCATCATCACCTTGAGCCTGTCAAGCCTCATGGACTCCCCTTGATCAGAACGATGGATCAACGGTCAGGGCTCACTGCCGATCGGCACCGGCTGGTCGGTCTCAGTGTGCGTCACCAATCCGAGGTTCCGCCAACCCTTGCTCGGGCTGAGGATCATATTGGGCACCACCGTGTCGAACCTGAGGCCAGGCCGGCCATCGGGGTACGTGCCTTGAGCGGAAATCTCGTAGGCGACGGGGACGGTTCTGTCCCCAGCGTAGTTGGGGACCACCTTGTAGTGAACGATCTGCCCGTTGTCGACGGCATGCCTCGCCTTGTCCTCCCAAGAGTTCATGTTCTCCGGGATAGGACCGAACTGAGACTGCTTGACATAGGTATTGGCGGAGCGCGAGCAGGTCGAGATGTTCCGCCGGTCGGTGCCCGAGCCACTCAACTGGCCGGCCAGTATGTGGCAGGCGTTGATGGCCTGACTGGAGTCCAGCTCCAGCCAACCCGCATACCTCTTGGCCCACATGTATCCGGGAGGCGCCTCCTTCTCGACATCGGTCCGAGTGCCCTTGTGGTCTGCTAGGTAAGCGCTGTTCAAGCATGCCTCGGCACCGGTAGCGCGACCGCCGTGGCCGGCATCGATATCGCCCATGTCGACCCAGCCCTCGCCACCGCGAAGGCAGTCGTGGTCCCGACGCTCGTCCGCTGCCCCCGAGTCGCCGGGGCGCGGGCCCGGAATCGGCTCGGGCTCCGAGGAGACAGGTGCTTCCTGGACCGTCGTGATCCCGTCGATGAGGAGTTGCTCGCCGTTGCGGTATGCGACGAGCCCGCCGGATTCGAAGACGTTCGGAGCCGGGGCCGGGGCAGTGGCCGGGGCTGGGGCAGCGGCCGGGGCCTGTACGCGTAGTGCCGTGTAGTGGCCGTTGGGCTTGCGGACCAGCCCGTCGTAGGTGACGGAAGGACTCGTCAGCGTGGCCGCCTGCGCGGCCGAGAGCCGCCCGACGGCTTCGGGCGTCAGGTACGCGGTGCCCGGCCGCGTGTCGACGGGCGCGCCGGCCTGCTGCGCGTACTGCTTCATGGCGGAGGTCTGCGGCTGCCGGTACGGGCTGTCGGCGGTGTCGGCTTCCAGGCCTCGGGCCTCGTCGTTGCGCTCCAGCGGGGCCGGCGCGTCCCCGCCCTGATCCATCGCCGCCGCCGGGTTGGGCGGGGCCGCGGCGAGGCTCTCGAGCAGCTGGGCCATTTCCTGGAGCAGTTGCTGGGTCTGGAGCTGGAGCTGCTGGGTCTTGGCCTTGCCGTCGGCGGCCTTCGCCTCGTTGGCTTTGGAGGCGGCGTTGAGCTGGGCCCCGCGGGAGTTGAGCTGGGCCTCCTCCTGCCGGATCTCGGCCTGCTCGCCCTGGATCTTGGCCTCCTCGGCCTTGACCTGGCCCTGTTCGGCCTCCAGTTGGTCCGCCTCGGCGTTGTAGCGGCTGACGGCGGCGGCCTGGTCGCGAGGAGGCGGGGCCGCGTTGTGGGCGTCGATCTTGCCGCTCAGGGTCCTCGCGTGCTCGTTGTGGCTGTCGGTCTCCTGGTTCACCGCGGCGGTCTTGGCGTCGAGCGCGGTCTGGGCGCTGCGCACTTCGGCGGCTTCCTTGGCGATCCGCTCGGCCTCGGCGACCACCTCCTTGCCTATTCGCTCGATGTCGGCCGCCGTCCGGTTCTGCGCGTCGACTTTCTGGGCGAGGGCCGGGGCGACGGCCGCGATGTCCCTGGACTGGGACAGGCCGGCGACGGTGTCGGGTTGGGTCATGACCGGCGTGTCGGCGGCGGTCGCGGTCGCGGTCGCTCCCGTGCCGATCACCGGCAGCAGGAGGGCCAGCACCAGGGCGACGCCACGCCTCACCGTCCGCCTGGGGCGGGCGGCCGCCCCGAACGGGTGCGCGGTCATCCGGTCACCTTCGCGGTGAGCTCGTCGGCGACCTTCGAGGTGGTCGGCTCGCCGTCACCCGCCTGGCAGACGGAGGCCTGCACCAGGCTCGTGCCCTTCACCCGCGCCTGGTGGTAGCAGGCCCAGCCCGCGCTGCCGTCCTGCGACGCGGTCCACGCCACGGCGACCTCGGTGACAGGGTGCGCCGCGTAGGTCCACGTCGAGCTGCGCCCGGCCTGGCCGGTGACCGTGGCGGACGGGCAGCCGGCGAGACCGTCGGTGAGCGTCTGGAAGGCGGCACCGGCCTTCTCGGCGTCCGGGAAGACGCCGATCACCTGGTTCACGGTGTAGGCGCCGGCGCCCCCGGAGTCCTGGTAGGTCGCCGACAGGAACGCCTTCCACGCCTGCCCGTAGACCGCCTGCGTCGTCGGCCCCGCCGCGACGGCGCACTCCGCCGGCGCAACGGCGAGCGCCGCGTGGGGCCGGTCCGACTGCGGCCCGGCGACCACCGTCGTCCCGGCCAGCCGGCTGACGCTGTCAGCACTGAGAACGCCCGCCTGGACCGTCCCCGCCGCCACATGCGGCACCAGACCCGCAGGCTGCTGCGGCCACATCCACCACCCGATGCCGGCCAGCACCAGGCAGGGCACCACCGCGGCCACCAGCAGCGGCCAGTGCCGCAGCACCCGGGCGCCACGGCGCCGGCTGCGGGCTTGCGAAGGAGCGGGCCGCGAAGCCGCCTGCCCCGGCAACGGCCCCCCGTCGGGTGCCGGCCGCGACCGTTTCGCCCGCAGCCGGCGAAGCAGCGGGCCCTGCCTCGCCCGCCCGGGGCCGTCCGGCGGCCCGACCCGGCCGGGCAGCGGCGGACTGCCCGCGCCGGGCGGCGGCGGACTCCCCGCGCCGGGCGGCCCGGCGGAACCGGCATCGGCCCGCCAGGCCGCACCACCACGGCCCGGATCCGCCGGTGGCTGGATGATGTAGTCGTCGTCTTCGGCCACACTGACCTCCCCCACAGCACACCGCGACCAGGCGGACCCGGTTGCGTTCTGTGGACGGATCCGGCACATACCGTCACTCATTCAGTGCGGCATGGCAAGACCTCCCGCTCCGAATTCGAGGACGTTCCGAGCATTCACCAGCGCTGGCAACTGTCAGCTGGCATGCGGGAGTTCGTCGACCACGCGTGCTGCGCTGCGCGGGACTTGGGCCGACCGATCACGCGCATCGGTGGTGCGCGACAGGGTTGGCCGATCCCAGCGCCCAGGCCGCTTCTCGGACGGCTGCCACCCCGGACAGCGACTCCTGGCCGAAGTCGGTGAGGTCAGGGACCGTGCGGGCCGGGCCAGGCCCGGCGCCACCGGAGCACCATCCGATCAGCCGGGCCGACAGGGAGTGATGACAGGATAGGGCGAATGACGTCAAATCATGATGGGCGTTCGAATGCTCCGGCCGCGGAGACCGGCACCTGGCTTCGCCTGGGCACGATCCATGCCGACCTTGTCGCCGCGAAGAAACTGGTCTACGAACCGAACGGATTCATCTGCTCGCAACCGGTGGCCGAGACGGAGAGCGCCGAGTACGGGGCACATGAGTTGACCGTCGACGGCCTGTCGGTGAGGTTTCGCGCCGCCAAGACGACCCCCAAGAAGGTCGGCCAGTTCGTCACCGTGTGGAAGAGGTCCGCAGAGGGACCCATTCAGCCGTTCGACGCTGCCGACCCCGTCGACCTCTTCGTCGTCAGCTGCCGCGACCGCGGGCACTTCGGGCAGTTCGTCTTTCCGCGGGATGTGCTCTGCGAACAGGGCATCGTCTCACGGGCCGGCGTGGGCGGGAAGCGCGCGTTCCGCGTCTACCCACCCTGGGTGCTCCCGACCGCCCGCCAGGCCCGCAGCACGCAGGTGTGGCAGGCGGACTACTTCCTCACCATCCCCGAGGGCCACCCCGCGGACTCCACCCGCGCCGGGGCGCTCTACCACCCCTGAACCCGAGACCGGTGACTCAGGTGGTTGCCGGTTGGTCGGGCCGACCTCGGTCGGCCCGACCAACCGAACGACTGCAGCCGCAGGAACGGTCGCAGGAAGTCTTCGACGTGGATCCCGCGGGTTCTGAGCGTGCACGCCTTGTCGAGGCGTCCGGTGACGAGGAGTCTGTCGGCAAACGGCGCGCGGGCGGCCCCGCGCCGACCGGCGCAGGAGGTGAAGGTCTTGTCGGCGACTTCCTCCGATCAATCTCGCGAACAGCACTGTGGCCCGGGGGGGGCTGGCATCGGCCCTGTTCGGTGGGCTACGTTGCAGGCATGACTACCGGGACGGCATTGCGCCACACACGGATTGGTGACCCGGTGCTCCTCTGAGCGCCGTACGGGTCGGCACCGGCCCGCTGTCGGATCGAGGATTCCGCGCTTCTGCTCGGGCTCCGCCTCCGTCGTGTTGATCTCAGGCTTGACACATCAACGACGACTGGAGGATTCATGACCACCAAGATGCTGCACATTCCCACCGCGGACGGCCAGGCCGACGCGTTCGCCGCTTTCCCCGACGGTGGCGGGCGGCACCCGGGGGTGCTGATGTACGCGGACGGCTTCGGAATCCGGCCCGTGCTGCGGGAGATGGCCCGCGAACTGGCCGGGCACGGGTACTACGTGCTCGTCCCCAACCTCTTCTACCGGCACGGTCCGGCACCGGTGATCGAGCTTCCCGAGCACATCGGCGAGGAGGCCCGGCCCGCGGTCTTCGCCCAGCTGATGCCCTTGATCGAGGCGCACACCCCCGAACGTGTCCTGAGGGACGCCGACGCCTACCTCGGCTTCCTCACCACCCGGCCCGAGGTCAGTGCCGGACGGGTCGCGGTGACCGGCTACTGCATAGGCGGCCTTCTGGCGATGCGCACCGCCGCGGCCCACCCCGGCCAGGTGGCCGCTATCGCGGGATTCCACGGCCCCGTCGGCGTCGACGGGCCCGACCTCTTCTCCAAGCTCACCGCCCAGGTCTACCTCGGCCACGCCGAAGGCGACATGACCCCCGAGGCCCTCGGCGAGCTCAACCGGGCCCTGGATACCGCAGGTGTCAGCTACGCCTCCGAGATCTACCCCGGTACCGTCCACGGCTTCACCATGTCCGACACCGATGCCTTCAACCCCGCCGCACTGCAGCGCCACTGGGACCGCCTGCTGCCCCTTCTCGGCCGCACCGTGGCCAACGGCTGAGGCTCAGGCCCGGAATCCTCGCACCAGGCGGTGCAGGAGGCGAGACAAGCTGACCGGCTGCCTTGTCGCCGCGGGCGGTCCTGACGGTCGAGGCATTGAACGTGTCGCGTCCGGTGGGCCTGACCGTTCCACGCGGCATCAACGCCGACCGCACCGGCGGGGGCGCGCGGCTCAGCTCCGCTCCCCCGTCGGTGCCAGCCGGCGGCTGAGGCGCAGGACGTCGGCGACCGCACGCGGGTCGGTGCTGCCGCGGAAGACCGGGACGGGGTGGGCCTCGGGACCGATGAGCAGTCCGGTGCGGCCGTCGAGGGCGGGGTCGGTCGCGGCGGCGATCGACGAACGCGCGGCCAGCGAGGCCGGGCCCGCGGTGGAGCGTTCGAACCGTCGACGGACCAGCGGCCACAGCAGGCGCAGCGGCGGGGAGACGATCGTGGGCGAGGTCATGGTGCCGTCGGTCATGGCCGTCGCAGCGCCGCCGGGGTCGGCTGCGAGGACGGCGACTCCGCTGCCGCGCAGGCGTTCGGCGAGGTCCAGGGTGTAGACGAGGTTGGCGAGCTTGGCCCGGCCGTACCAGTGGAACCCGTAGTAGCCGCCCGGTGGCTCGACGGCGGCGAAGGTGCGCTTGGCGAGGCCGATCGCCGACGAGCTGACGTTCACGATCCGGCTCGGTCCGCCGTCCTGGAGGGAGTCGAGCAGCAGCTCGGTCAGCAGGTACGGCGAGAGGTGGTTGACGGCGAAGGTGGCCTCGATCCCGTCGACGGTCTGCCGGCGCTTCGCGAACATCGCGCCGACGTTGTTGACCAGGATCTTCAGCGGCCCCTCGGCGGCCAGGCGGGCCGCGAGCGCACGCACCTCGCCGAGCGAGGCGAGGTCGGCGGCCAGGAAGCGCGGCTCGCCGCCGGTCGCGGCCGCGCCGATCCGCTGGACCGCGCGGGCGCCCCGCTCCGGGTCGCGCCCGACGACGATGACGGCGAGCCCCTGCGCCGCCAGCCCCACTGCGGTCTCCAGCCCGATGCCCCCGGTCCCCGCCGTCACCACAGCCCGCTGTTCCATGGGCCCGCCCTCCGCTCTCGCGCGTTCAGCTCTCTCGAAACGGATGGATATCCGTTTTCATGCGAGGACGCTAGCAGATGATTCGGATAGCTATCCGTTTTCTGCGGCCGAACCTGCCCCGGACCAGCCGGCGACGACGGGATCAGCGCGGAGGACGCAGGCCTTCGACGAGGACGCCGAGATAGACCTCGGTCCGCTCGGGGCCGTGCTCACCGGAGCGCAGCGCGTGCTCGACCCCGCAGAGCAGACGGCGCACGTCACCAGGCCCGATGTCCCGGCGGATCGCGCCGGTCAGGCGCGCACGGTCGAGCAACTGGGCCGTGGAACTGTCCAGTTCACGCTTCAGCTCGACGGTCCGGGCATCCGTGTCGGCGGCCGACTCCAGCACGGCGGCGAACCCGGAGTCCTCCAGGGCCCGCGCCAGCGTGAACCGCAACAGCCTCTGCAGTCCCGCGAGCGGATCCTCGTCCGCAGCCGCGGCCCGGGCCTCCTCGACCAACTCCCGAAAGCGTTCGACGAGCAGCGCCTCCCACAGCGCGTGCCGGTTCGGGAAGTGCCGGTACACCGTCCCCACACCGACCCCGGCCAGCCGCGCGATCGCATTCAGCTGCAGCGAGTCGTCCCCCGCCGCCACCTGCTCCCGCGCCACCTGCAGCACCCGGGCACGGTTGCGCGCGGCATCCGCCCGCAGCCCCGGCCCCTGCTCACCCGTCGATCTCACCCGGTCAGCATAGGCGGGCCCGCTCACCTTCCCCCAGGCACCGGCACCCCCACCCGGCTCGCCCGCCGTCCGGCCCGCCGGGCGGGGCCCAGGTTGCCCACCCGTGCAGCCGACGACGGTCCGGCACCCAAGGGTGCCGGACCGTCGTCGTGCAGGGCGGCTCAGGCCCCTGCGCTCTCCAACTGGAACCGCTCCTGATCCTCCTGGCCGGGGAGCGGGAAGAGGTCCTTGAGATCGTTGTAGTAGCGCTCGACGCTGCGCAGGCTCACCGGCTGGTCGTCCTTGCCCCGCGCCCGGAGGTTGTAGGGGCTCTTGTAGAGGTGGCGACGGAGTTCCTCCGGCCCGGGGTGGCGCCCGTACTCGGCGACCAGTACGGCGAAGCCGACGGTCCACGCCATGGGAATGCCGGCAGCGAGTGCCTTCTCCGCCACTGCGGGGTCGATGGTCGGCAGGTCGTTCTCGCCCGGGTCGACAGCGCGCTCGCTCCCTTCCGTGCGGGTGGTCTCCGCAAGGACCGCGAAGGTCTCCTGCAGCGGCTCCTCAGGCTGTCCCGAACCCGCAAGAGCCGTGCGGGAATCCGAGGCCTGCGAAGACTCGGGATCGGCCTGTGGAGGCGCCGGGCTCTGCCGAACGAGGTGGCCCACACCCGCAAAGGCTTCGGGGCCCGGTCCCGCAACCGCGGAGGACTGCCCGGCCGGCTCCCGCAAAGCGGCCGGCCTGCCGGACGCCGGGCCCGCAACGCCGTCGAACTGCGCCCGCAACGGCTCCGTCCATCCCCCGACAGGCGTGGACGGTATCTCACCGTCCGCTGAAGCCAGCTCCTTGCGCGGACCGGCGATGGTCGGCACTTGCTGGGCCGAATCCGCCGGTGCCTCCGTCTGCTGCGGCCGGCCGGCGGCGATTGACGCGCGGGCGGCGAAGAGCCGGTCGAGGGGACGGGTGGCGACGCCGGCAGCGGCGAGGCCGTCCTCATAGGTCCACTCGATCGGCACGCCGAGTCGGTTCAGCTTCAACGGCAGGTGCGCGGCGGCAGGCAGCTTCCCGTCCGGGCCGAGCGGGGCGTCCTCCAGCAAGGTGAGGTAGGCGAGCCGAGCCTGTTCCAGCCGGACGGCTTCATCCAGGCTGCGAATCTCCCACAACTGCATCCGCCGCCACATCGCCCAGGTCTGCCGGGGGGCGAGGAGCCATCGCGTGAGCCGGATCTTATCGATGGTCCGGTCGGAGCTGAGGCGCGCGATCCGTGAGATCGCGTGTCTCGTCGCCTCGCTGATGATGATGAAGAGGACCGGGATGACGGCGTGCATCCCGGTGCCCAGAGGGTCGGGCCAGGACGACGCGGCATTGAAGGCGATCGTCGCCGCTGTCAGGCCCCAGGCGGTGGGGCGCAGCAGCGGGAACGGGATGCGAAGCCAGGTGAGGAGGAGGTCCAGGGCGAGGAGAACGAGGATGCCGACGTCCACGCCGATCGGGAAGGCGTACGCGAACCGGCCCATCCCGACACCGAAGGCCAACCGGCGGACCGCCAGGTACGAGCCGGCCAGGCCGATCAGCGCCACGAACGTGGCGCCCAGCGCGACGAGCGCAATCAAGGCCCAGTGGACCCTGGTCAGGACCGGTCGTGTCACGACTCTCCCCTCTCTGCTTGGTGCTCAGGCGGTGCAGTTTGTCATGCGGGTCGGACGAGGCGCACGGGACATACCTGGTCAGCAGCCTCACGGACCCCCGCGCGGGCCATTTCGTCGGCACCGTCACCGCGGCCGCCCTCGTCAGCCGACTCCGCACATGATCGACCGGACGGATCCTAGGGCGCGCCGAAGCGGCGTCGCGTACCGGCTTCCAGGCGGGACTGCTCGTTCCGACCGAAGGACCAGGCGCGCTTCCCTGGGCGTGAGGAGGCCGTCCGCCAACCGTCGGAGGACCTCCGGCACGCGGGGCGGACGAACGACACCTCGCCGCCGGCGACCTCCTGGTGGGCCTGCCGCGTGGGCCGACACGCCCACCCACCGCGGCGACGCCGAGACGGTCCGCGCGGCGGTCCGGGGCTCGCGGCTGGCCCTCGGGCCGGGCGGGCGGCAGCAGTTCGGCCTCGCCCTGTACGTGGACTTCGCGCCGACCCCGGACCACTGGGTTGCGTACCGGGACGGCTGGTGCGTGTGACCGGAGCGCCACAAGCACATGCGCCGCGCGGGGGGGTTCGGGGTTGTCGACGCACAGCCGCGGGTCCGGGT